>JBDSDB010000020.1:0-38916 GCA_039920785.1 Gemmatimonadaceae bacterium | reverse complement strand
GCCCGGCACCGCGCTCCAACCTCCAGGCGCGGGTGCGGCCCGGTCGGGCGAGCGCGCGATGACGAACGCGCCGGGGATCGAATCGAGCCGCGCTTCCACCGGCGCCCGCTCGAGGGCTGAGCCACGCCACCATCGCGCCGCGTCCGCGTCGTCCATGATCGCCACGACGCGCGCCCGTGCGAGCCGCGCGTACATCGGAGATTGCCAGATGTCGCCGAGCGCGACGACTCTCGGTCGACCTCCGCTCGAATCGCGAAGGGCCGCGGCGAGCTGCATCAGCTGCATGCGCTTCGGTGCGAGCGTTGGAAGGCTGCGAACGTCATTCAGCAGCGCACTCCCGACCGCGACGATCGCGGCAGCCGCGAGCAGCGCGAGTGGCACGGCCCGCGCGAGGACGCGCGACAGCCCGAGGACGACGAGCATCTCGAACGGCGCGACGAGCCGAAGCTCGGCGTTCACCAGCGCGTAGAGCCCGAGCGGCACCACACCGAGCGCCACGAGCGTCCATCCTGCGGGAGTGCCGCGGCGAAACCAGGGCGGGCGTCCCAGCAGAAGCCAGGCGAGCAGCGGGATGAAGATGAACTTGAGGAGTGGCCCGGTCTCCACCCTGACGGCGTTCACGCTCTTCCGCACTTGTCGGCGCCAGTCGACATGGAAGGGGATCGTGCGCGGATACCAGCGAGTGACGTCGGACCAGATGGGAAAGGTGCCCGGCGCCCGCCCGTCGATGAGAAAGAGTCGCGGCGCCGAGTTGGTCGACGTGTCGACGACGAGCGAGATGCCACTGTCGACCGAAATCTTCGTCGGGCGAGCGTGGTCCTCGGACAGCGGGCCCGGAACGCCACCGATGTGCCACGCCTGATTGAGCGCGCCCGATTGGCCGAACGTGGGACGACCGTGCAGCCGCGACACGGCGACGACCTGGGGCAGCGCAATGGCGCCGAAAAAGAGGAACATCAGAGGCGCTCGGCGCCATCGTCTCGCGTCGCTCGGCGCGACCACCACCGCGATGACGAGATACACGATCGCGATGGGAAACATCACCGCCTTCATCAGATAGCCGAGACCCAGCGCGAGGCTCAGCGCGGCGGCGGCGATGGGCGAGCCCGTCTTCCGCCAGCGCAACAGCGCCGCCGCCGCACCCAACACGCAGGCGAGCACTCCCATGTCGGGTGAGGTCACCGCGATTCCGATGAGCCGGATGGCGGCCCAGCCCACGAGTCCGATACAGAGCAACGAGGACGCGTGATCGACATTCTCGTCTCCCTCGACGAGCTCGCGTCGCAGCCACTCGCCGCAGCCGAAGGCGATGATGCAGACGATGAAATTGACGAGGTGCGCGAGAGGATAGTCGAGCGCGGGACCCGAGCCGAACATCCAACGCGCCGCCGCCAGCAGTGCCGGATAGAGCGGGCTCCAGTAGCCGTTCGTCGGCGCGTGCCAGCCGTGCGCCAGGAACTGGTCGCTCTGATCGAGGTAACCGACGCCGTCGGTGTTGGCGGCGTGCCGGCTCAGCCATCCCTGCACGCCCGCCACGATCACGAGGAAGGCCCAGAGCGCGCGTCGGGCGGTTCGCTGCATGTCGAGAAGAGTCCTCGTCGGATGATGTGCTCGCGGGGTCAGTGCTCTCGGCGCGCGGTGCTCGCGTAGTCAGACGCCTCCGATGCGGCGGCGGTCACCACGTGCGCATCACTGCGCGCGGTGATTTCCGCCCGGCTCGAACGGAAGCTCGAGCACTTCTCCCGGCTGGATCGAGCTCCACCTGATGAACAGCGCATCGCGGCTCGCGCGCACGCGCTCGATCTGCGCGAGGGAAAGCCGAGGAATGTTCGGCATCAACAGCCCAGGCCGCAGCGCGCGCCGCGAGTCGACGAACAATTCCGCGTGCGCGGCGAAGCTCTCCACCGTCCACGCCTCCGACCGGCGGTCCATCTGGAAGAAACCGACGACCAGCTCCACCTCCACCGCCTCTGCCGGTATCGGCCCTCGACGCCATGGCGCGGCGAAATCGGTCAGATCCCACCCCTCGGCGACGAGGCCGTAGAAGCCGCGCCGGAAGCCCAGCTCCGTCTCCACCGCGTAGTGCGTGAGGTCGTGGGATGGGAAGACCAGCGCGTAGCCGCCCTGCTGGCGCTGCCACGTCGTCGTGCCGTCGTCGCGAAGACAGGTGAGCGAGGAGGAGCCGTCGGGATGGCGCTTGATGCGGATCGTGAGGGTGGGCATGTCGCGATGGCGTACAGGATGGAACGGCTCAGTTGCCCATCGGCACGCCGTCGGCGTCGACCTTGATGACGTCCCCGTATCCGAGTGCGCGCAGCCCTGGCTCGATGGTCTTCACGTCGCCCACCACGAGCCAGATCACTTCGGCGGGACGAATGAATTTCCTCGCGGCGCCCTGCAGCTGCTGCTCGGACAGCGCACGGACGTTTCCCGCATAGCGTGACCAGTAGTCGTCGGGCAGCTTGAAGTTGACGAGCCTGATCGCCGCGTCTTCGAGCGACGCGAGCGTCTCGAATCTGCCGGGCAGTCGTGCGCTCATGTTGCGCATGATGCTGGCGAACTCCTCGCCCACGATCGGGCGCTTGTCGGCGATGTCGTTCAACTCCTTTTCGACCTCGATCATCGATTCCTTCGTCTTGTCGGTCTGCACCGGCGCCAGCACCATGAAAGTGCGTTGGCCGCGCACCGATGTGAGCAGGCCCGACGTTCCATAGCTCCAGTGCTTGTCGAGCCGCAGGTTGCGGTTGAGGCGAGACGTGGCCATGCCGCCGAAGTTCTGGATCACGGGCTCGAGCGCGAGGTCTTCCGGCTGTCCGCTCATCTCGGAGAGATGGGCCGCCACGATCACCGACTGCGGCGCGTCGGGCTTGTCGATCAGATAGATGCGCTTTCCTGTCGTCCGCGCGACCGTCGTCAATGGCTTGGCCGGCGCAGTGCCCGGCGTCCATTCGCCGAACGCGTCTTCGAGCAACGGAAGCACCGCCCTCAGCGTTGCGTCCCCCGTGATGACGAGAGTGGCGCTGCCCGGTTTGAACCATTCGGCATGCCATTGCATCAGATCGGCGCGCGTGATTGCCGCTACGGACTTCTCGGTGCCGGACGCCGGCTTCCCGTACGCGTGGTCGGCGCCGTAGATGAGGCCGGGCACGAGCCGCTGTGCCAGTGAGGTCGGCTCGGCCTTCTCCTGACCGATCTCCGCGATTTTCAACTGCTTCCGGAGCGCGAGCTGATCGGGCGGGAAAGACGGGTTCAGAATCAGGTCCGTCATGACGCGGAGCGACGGGCCGAGGTTGGTCGCGGTCGCGCGGAGCCGCACGAGCGACAGATCGCGCAAGCTCGCTGTGTTCAGCGTGGCGCCGAGCGAGGCGAGCTCGTTCTCGATGGCGAACGCGTCGCGCGACTTCGTGCCTTCGGTCATCAGCTCGAGCGCGAGCGCCGCCACTCCGGTCTTTCCGCGGGCATCGGACGAGGAGCCGGCATCGACGGCCAGCGCGACGTTGACGATCGAAGTCGAATGCCGCTCGAGCAACAGGACGTTGAGCCCATTCTTCAAGCTGGCGCGCTGCACGGTGGGGAACGCGACGTCCGGTGCGGCACTCAGGCTCGGAAGCACCGCGCGATCAACAGCGATCCTGGCGGGCGCGATGTTCGGGAAGGGCCTGACGATCATCGTGTAATGATTGGCGCGCAGCCACCGGTTGGCGACATCGCGCACTTCGCTAGGCTTCGCGGTCGCCATCCGTTCGAGCCGCTCGAGATAGAAATCCGGCGAGCCGCCGTACGTCATGCTCTGGGCGAGGATGTCCGAGCGCCCGCCGAACCCGCCAAGCCGCTCCGCTCTGCGGAGGAACGCCGCGAGGTTCCGGGCCTTCATCCGCTGCAGCTCTTCCGGCGTCGGCCCCTTCTCCAGCAGATCGTTGACCGCCGAGTCCATCTCACGCTCCACGTCGGCGGGGTTCGCTCCCTCCGTGACGGTGGCATCGATGTAGAACACGCTTCCGAGCTCCTGCTCGTCGATCCCAGCGCTCACGTCGGTCGCCAGCTTCTTCTCGTGGACGAGGCGACGGCTGAGGGGAGAGCTCTTCGCGCTCGCAAGCACGTCGGCGAACAGGCTCAGAGCCTGGGTCTCGGCGTCGCGCCACGTCGGGACGTGATACGCGCGGATGATGCGTGCCTGCGGTACGCGGTCTTGCATCTCGTCTCGAATGTTGCGGTCGAGGACCGGAATCCACCGTACCGTCCGCACCAGGGCTGGCCCGGGCGGAATGTCGCCGAAGTACTTCGTGACGAGCGCCAGCGCGCGGTCCGGGGTGATGTCACCCGCGAGCGAGATGACGGCGTTGTTCGGCCCGTAGAACGTGCGGTACCACTGCTTCACGTCCTCCAGGCTCGCGGCGCTCAGGTCTTCCATGCTTCCGATGGTGTTCCACGAGTACGGATGGGAGTACGGGAACATCTTACTGACGATCTCCAGGTCCACGCGGCCGTAGGGCCGGTTCTCGCCCTCGCGCCTCTCGTTCTGCACCACGCCGCGCTCGCGCTCCAACATCTCCTTGGAGATGTAGTTGGCCAGGAAGCCCATGCGGTCGCCCTCGAGGTACAGCGTCCGCTCCAGCGCGGGCACCGGTACGTCCTCGAAGAAGTTGGTCCGGTCGGAGTTCGTGGTACCGTTGCGATTGTTCGCGCCCAGATCGTCCATCGCTTCGCGGAAGCCGTGCGGATAGTGCTCGGATCCATTGAAGAAGAAGTGCTCGAAGAGGTGCGCGAACCCGGTCTTGCCGCGCGTCTCGTTCCGAGAGCCCACGTGGTACCAGACGTTCACCCCGACGATCGGCACGCTGTGATCCTCGTGCACGATCAGGGTGAGTCCGTTCGCGAGGACGAACCGTTGATGCTTGATGGCATATCGGGCGCGATCGAACCGTTCAACGCGTGGCGCGGCGGCCGGCGCCTGCTGCGCCAGCAGCGGACCCGGCGAGGATGCCATGACTACAACGACCAGCGCCGCGGACAGTGTCCGTCGCATGTGACTCCTGGTTGCCTGCCAAGCGGAGTGTCCCGCGGTGCTCGCGGGGAACGCTCGGCGAAGGGCGGAAGCGATACGCCGGGCGAAACGCTGTCAAGCGCGACGGCCCTTAGATTCCGCGCATGCTCTCTCGTCTCATCGCCGCACTGCACCGTTGGGCCGAGTCGGGATGGGCAGGAGCCGCGACGGCCACCTGGGAACTGCTTCAGAGCTCGGTCCTTCCTGGGCCGAGTGGAGTGGTGTTCGTCCCGCTCGCGGTCGCCGATCCACCGCGTGCGCCGCGGCTCGCCGTGTGGGGCACCGCCGGGGCACTCGTGGGCGGCTGCATAGCGTACCTCATCGGCCTGCACGCGTTCGACGAGCTCGGGCGCGCCCTCCTTTCCATGATCGGCGTCAGCGATGCGCGGATCGAATCGAGCAAGGCGATGTTCGAGCGCAACGGGTGGCTGCTGGTGTTCCTGAGCACCATCACTCCGCTATCGACCAAGCTCACGTGCGTCGCCGCTGGTGCGTTCGGGCTCCCCTTCGCGTACTTCTTTCCGTCGCTGGCCCTCGGACGCGCCCTCCGCTTCGCGGTGCTCACTGTGTTGCTACGCTACGCCGGCGAACGCCTCGCGGCGCGCCTGTCGCGAAAGCCGCCGCTCGCTGCCGGTAGCGAGTGAGATCGCGTAGCGCCGCGCTCACGGCCAGAGTACGTTGCACGCCGTGAAGACTCAGTTCTACGCCGCCTCGAGCCTCGACGGCTTCATCGCCGGCCCGGGCGATTCCCTCGACTGGCTGTTCCCGCTCGGCGACATCGCCGACACGAGCTATCCGCAGTTCATTCGCGAGGTCGGCGCGATCGCCATGGGATCGGCCACGTACGAGTGGATGCTGCGCCATCTCATCGGGCCCGAGGCCGACCATCCCGAACCGTGGCCATACGAGCAGCCGACGTGGGTGTTCAGCTCGCGCACCCTGCCAGGCATTCCCGGCGCCGACATCCGATTCGTTCGCGGAGACGTTCGGCCCGTGCACGACGCGATGCGTCAGGCGGCCGGCGACAAGAACGTGTGGCTGGTCGGTGGTGGGGAGCTCGTCGGACAGTTCCACGACCACGGTCTGCTCGACGAGCTGTTCGTGCAGATCGGATCGGTGACACTCGGCGCGGGGAAGCCGCTGTTGCCGCGCGCCATCGTCAGCCCGCCGCTCCGGCTGCTCTCCGTCCGCGCGGTCGGCACCGGGTTCGCGGAGCTGCACTACGAGGTGCCGCGCCGCTCGCCGGCCTGACGACATCGAGTTCGAGTCCCGACTCAACACTCGAGTAGCTTCCAGCGACCACGATCCGGAGCCGACATGCTCATCGTCCACGTCTTCGTCCACGTGAAGCCTGAATCCGTGGACGCGTTCGCCGCCGCCACGTTGGAGAACGCGCGCAACAGCGTGCAGGAGCCCGGCATCGTCCGGTTCGACGTCGTCCAGCAGGACGACGATCCCACCCGCTACGTGTTGATGGAGATCTACCGCACGGCCGAAGACCCGGCGCGCCACAAGGAGACCGCGCACTACGCCACCTGGCGCGACGCGGTCGAACCGATGATGGCCGAACCGCGTCGGAGCGTGAAGTACCACGAACTGTTCCCCGAGCCGGCCGCCTGGGAGCGTCCGGGGTGAGCTTCGAGTTCGCCACGGCGACGAGGATCATCTTCGGCGCCGG
This sequence comes from Gemmatimonadaceae bacterium, assembly GCA_039920785.1. Lineage (GTDB taxonomy): Bacteria > Gemmatimonadota > Gemmatimonadetes > Gemmatimonadales > Gemmatimonadaceae > AG11. The sequence goes on along the minus strand of JBDSDB010000020.1, from coordinate 32,194 downwards.
CAAGCTCGGCGAGGCGGGCGCGCTGGCCGCCGGCATGGGCTCGCACGCGCTCGTCGTCGAGAGCGGGAGCGGGCGCGCCGGCGCACTCATCGCGCTGCTCCACGAACATGGTGTCGCCACAACGTCGCTTCGTGTCACCGGCGAGCCGACGACGACGCTGGTGGAGCAGGGCGCCGCGCGCGCGCGACGCGACGGGTGCGATCTGGTGATCGCGTTCGGCGGCGGCAGCGTGATCGACGCCGGCAAGGCCGTCGCGGCGCTGATCACCAACCGTGCACCGCTGCGCGACTACCTCGAGGTCGTCGGCGAGGCGAGGCCGCTCACGGAGCGCTCGGCGCCGTTCATCGCGATACCGACCACTGCGGGCACCGGCGCCGAGGTCACGCGGAATGCCGTGCTCATGGTGGAGGACGCGCGCGTGAAGGTGAGCCTGCGCAGCCCGTTCATGCTACCGGCCATCGCACTCGTCGATCCCGAGCTCACGTACTCGCTCCCGCCCGCGATCACCGCGAGCACCGGCCTGGACGCGTTGACGCAGTGCATCGAGCCCTTCGTGTCACCGCGCGGCAACCCGCTCACCGACGGCATCGCGCGCGAAGGGATGCGCCGCGCGGCTGGTGCGTTGCGCCGCGCGTTCCACGACGGCGCCGACGTCGACGCGCGGAGCGACATGTGCGTGGCGAGCCTCTGCGGCGGTCTGTCGCTCGCGAACGCGAAGCTCGGTGCGGTGCACGGCTTCGCCGCACCGCTCGGCGGGATGTTCCCGCTGCCGCACGGCGTGATCTGTGCGCGGCTGCTGCCGTACGTCGTGGCGGTGAACGTCCGCGCGCTCCTGGAGCGCGAACGCAAGTCGCCTGCGCTCGTGCGCTACGACGAGGTGGCGCGCATCCTCACGAGCGACACGGAGGCACGCGCCGAAGACGCGGTGGCCTGGCTGCGCGCGCTGGTCGACGAGCTGGCCATCCCGCGGCTCGGCACGTTTGGCGTGCGTGCGGAGGATGTTCCGGGAGTGGCCGCGCAGGCGCGCAAGGCCAGCAGCATGCAGGGCAACCCCATCGCGCTCACGGATGACGAGCTGGTGGACATCCTCGGCGCAGCGCTCTGATCACCTACGCGATGACGGCTCCAGCACCGAGCCTTTCGCGACGAACTCTGATCCCAAAACACCCCATTCCCTTGCTTTAGGATACCGCAACAACCTAAAATAACGTCCACGTTAATTTTAGGCTCCTGACCTCGTGCATCGCGCCCTCGACCGAGGCCTGAACCATCTCGCCGGTGGCCTGCCGATCTGCACCAGGCTCCTCTGCGACATGCATCGCGCCCTGCTCGCGCACCCGCGCGGACGGGGCAAGGCGCCAGGGGAGATTCGCCGCACGCAAGTCTGGCTCGGCGATACTCGGCCCCGCAACGCGATGTTCGTTTCGCCGCCAGCCAGCGAAGTGCCGCGCTCGATGACGGACCTCGAGCGCTTCATCAACGACGAGCCCGAGGCGACATCGCCGCTCATCAAGGCGGCCCTGGCTCACGTGCAGTTCGAGACGATCCACCCATTCCTCGATGGCAATGGTCGCATCGGGCGTTTGCTCATCGTGCTCCAGCTCGTGGCGGACGGGGTGTTGCGCGAGCCCATCCTCTATCCCAGCCTGTATTTCAAGACGCATCGCTCGTTGTACTACGAGTTGCTCGACGAGGTGAGGCGGCATGGCGACTGGGAACGGTGGCTTGAGTTCTTCGCCGAGGGGATAGAGGTGAGCGCGTCGCAGGCATTGGCGACGGCGAACACGCTGCTGGCGATGGTGACCCGCGATCGCGACCGGATCGCCACGCTCGGCCGCGCGGCGCCGTCGGCGCTTGCTGTCCATCAGGCGCTGCAACAGCATCCCATCACGACGTCGGCATCGCTCGTCGACGCAACTGCCCCTCACGCCGGCCACGGTCAACAAGTCGCTCGACCATCTGCGCAAGCTCGGCATCGTCAGCGAGCTCACGAAGCGACAGCGCGGTCGCGTATTCAGCTATCGGAAGTACGTGAAGGAGCTGTCGACGGGTACTTAGCCGCTGTGGTCACCACTTCACCGTGCTCTAGTGCGAATGGCGGGAGAAGTTCGAAGCCGCCAGGCGCTTTCGCGAGCTCAACCGAAGCCGTCACTGATCCTACCCCAACTGCACCTGGTACCTCGGCGCGTACGACGCCTGCGGCCACCCCGGCCACCGTTCGTACGGCGCGTCAGGCTTCGCTTCCACCTCGAACCGCACCACCGCGTCCACCTCGTCGAGCACCTCGGCCATCGTGCGGAGCGTGAGCCCCAGCGTGTAGGCGCCGGCGCGGAGCTGCGCGTCGTGCAGGTGCAATGTGATCCGACGAGACCCACCAGCCTCGACGTCGAACCACACGTCGCTCGAATCGGTGGAGACGCCCGCCGCGGGACGTCCACGCTCGTCCATCACGTCCACGCCGACCACGGCGCGCGACACGCGGTCGTCGGCACTCACGGTGAGCACGATCTCGAGCGATGTGCCCGGCGTGATGTTGGCCGTTGGGGTGCCTGCGGCATCGATGCCGGCGACCCGGACCGCCGTGAACCGCGCCGCGCTCCGCTTCATCCGCGGAACGGCGGTGAGGTCCACCACCTCGCTCGTCGTCGAAGCAACGCCGGCCGCGTACATGCGCGTGATCTCGGTGGCCGACGCGTCGGCAATCACACGCCCGCCCTGGAGCAGCAATGCCCGCGTGCAGAGACTCGCCACCGCCGCCAGGTTGTGGCTCACGAACAGCACCGTGCGCCCTTCCTGCTGCCGCACCTCGCGCATCTTGCCCAGGCACTTGTCCTGGAACGCCTGATCTCCAACGGCCAATACTTCGTCGATGAGTAGGATGTCGGCATCCAGATGTGCGGCCACGGCGAACGCGAGCCGAACCTGCATGCCGCTCGAGTAGCGCTTGATCGGCATGTCGAGGAACGCCTCGACGCCGGAGAACTCGACGATCTCGTCGAACCGCTGCCGGATCTCGGCGCGCCGCATCCCGATGAAGGCGCCGTTGAGGAACACGTTCTCGCGGCCCGTGAGCTCGGGGTGGAACCCGGTGCCCACCTCGAGCAGCGATCCGATGCGCCCGTACACGTCCACGTCGCCCGTGGAGGGTGCCGTCACCCCCGTGATGATCTTGAGCAGCGTGCTCTTGCCCGCGCCGTTGCGCCCGACGAGTCCGAGGATCTCGCCGCGACCGACGTCGCACGTCACGTCCTGGAGTGCCCAGAACAGGTTCGACCGCGACGACGTGCGCGCGCGGCCCACCCAATCCGACACCGATTCCGAGAGCGTCGTGGACTGTCGGCCCGCGACGTTGTAGCTCTTGCCGATACCGCGGATCGAGAGCGCGGTCGGCGCCGCCGCCTCAGATGACGTCGGCATACTGGCGATCCTGATAGAGGAAGAACAGCGTGCCCGCGGCGAGCACCGCGAGGCTCGCGAGCGCCGACGATCCGATGGCCAGCCAGTGGATGTCGCCGCGGCCGAGCAGCGCGGTCCGCAGACCGTCGAGCAGCGGGGCGACCGGATTCAGCAGATAGAAGCGTCTCACCGAGCTCGGAACGGCCGCGACCCCATACGCAACAGGACTCGCATACAGCAGCAGCTGAATCAGGAAGGGCAGCACGTACGTCACGTCGCGGAACCGCACCGACAGCGCTGCCGAAAAGAAGCCCAACCCCAGCGCGAGCAGCTGCAGGATGAGCATCAGCAGCGGCACGAGCGCGAGCATGCCGGGCGCGGGTAGCTCGCCACGCACGAGCAGCACGAGGAGAAGCATCACGGCGCCGACGGCGAAATCGAGCAGCGACGCGAGCACCGAGGCCGCCGGCAAGATGATCCGCGGGAAGTACACCTTGGTGACGAGCGCCGTGTTGCCGATCAGCGAGACGCCGCAGCGCTGCAGCGTGTTCTGGAACGCGTTCCATCCGAGATAGCCGGCGAACACGAACAGGAAGTACGGCGATCCGTCGCTGGGCAGCCCGGCGATCTTGCCGAAGACCAGCGTGAAGATCCCGCTCGCGAGCAGCGGCAGGAGCACCACCCACGCGACGCCGAGTGCGGTCTGGCGGTAGCGGAGCTTGATGTCGCGCAACGCCAGCGTGAGCCACAGGTCGCGGTAACGCCAGAGCTCGTGCAGGTCGAGCGGCGTGCGGCGCGTGTTCGAGCGGATGCGTCGCAGCGGGGGAGCAGTCGCGATTGGAGCGGCGACACCGTCCGGCGTCGCCGGAGCGGCGACGCCGGAGAGGGGCAGTGTGGTCATGCGGCGGGATAGATGCGTGCGAGCGCCGGATCCAGTGGAACGCCCGGCTGAGGGGAGTATCGGCTCGCCTGCTCCAACGCGAGAGTGTACGAGCGTCCCGCCGTCGCCAGGCCCACCGCCCCCCAGAACAGCACGCCGGAGACGCCGGCGAAGACGTTGCCGAAGAACGCCGCGAGGAGAATCGCGATCACCGCGGCCGCGGCGCCGTTGGACACGGGGTCGCGGCGCGCTCGGCGCTCGCGCGCGATGGGGACGAGCACGGCTAACAGCGCGAAGGTGAACAGCGCGCCGCCCATCCAACCCATCACGCTGAACACCTCGAGCACACCGCTGTCGAGCGCCGTGACGGAGATCTTGCGCCCGTTGGACACGCGCAGCTTTCCCGCGCTGCCGAGCTGGCCGAGCCCCTCGCCGACGACGTTGTGCTTGAGCCGGTCCACCACGAAGTTCGTGATCACCATCCGATCGTGGTAGCTCCGGTCCTCCTCGATCCTGGAGAGCGAGGCGGCGCGGCCAGACACGGCCCGAAGGACGCGCGGATGCGTGATCGCCGGCGCGGCGAGCAGCAGGACGACGACGAGCGCGATGAACTGCCGCGGCAGATTGCGCAGCGGCTGGCGGAGCTGCAGCACGATCGCGCCGATGATGAAGGCCCCCCATGCGGAGCGGGTCTTGGTCAGCAGCAGCGCGGTGAGGCCAAGCGCGAGGGCAATGAACTTCCATCGCTGCGGCGCCGGAAGTCCGATGAGCACGGCGAACACGAGGAACACCGCGTACGGGCCCGGCGCGTTCAGCGTGCTGAAGACGCGAATGAGGTAGGGCACCGGCACGCCGATGCTGTACATCTCCGAGTTGACCACCCACACGCGATCCCACGAGGGCGGATCGATGAACTGGAGGATGCCGTACACCGCCGTGACGAGCACGCCCCACAGCACGACCTTGGTGAGCACGCTGCGCATCCGCGGGAAGCGGCGCCACTCGAGCGCGAGGTGCAGCCCGAAGAGCAGCGGCGCGCCCCAGTTCATCAGATCGTACGTCGCGGCGACGAACGGCTGATTCACCAGCCCGACTACGTAGGCGTAGAACAGCGCCGCCATGGCGAGGACGAACGGCACGTACGTCGTGCTGCGCAGGCTCTGGGCGCGTCGCAGCAGGGTGAGGCCCGACACCATCGTCGCGAGCACGGGGCCAACGAGCAGAAGGCTGGCGGGATGGAACCCGAACTCGAGGTCGAACACCCGGCGCAGGAACGGCGTGAGGAGCCAGGTCCAGAAGACGAAGCCGATGTACGTGGCCGGGCTGCGCACGTAGGCGAACAGCGCAACGATGACGCATCCCATCGGGAAGGTCAGCGTGAGCGCCCGTCCGCCGCCGCCGGCGAGGGCGATGGCGACGTACACCGAGAACGCGGCGACGACTGCCCACGCGCCGAGGTCGTTCCCGCTGACCGTCTCGCGCCACTGGCGCAGGCGCCGCCCACGCCGGCGCGCGGGCGGCGCTATCGGACCCGGTACGCCCTCGGCGTCACGCGGCCGAAATGGGACGACCTCAACGGACGGAACTGCTCTCTCCATCGACGAAAAGTCCTACGGTTGCATCGTAGCGCAGCCGCTCGACGCGCGTGTGCGGGCCGCTCCGCCCGCGCACGCGGCGTCGTGCGACCACGAGGCCATACAGGATCAGGTTCACCGTGAGCGCGGAGATGATTCCGTGCAGGAACACGTCGAACCAGGTGGACGCGGCGGCAAGAGGTGTCACGGAAGGTCGGGCCGTCACCGTCTGCTTGATGTTCATCACCTGCTTGAAGTCCGCGACGGTGGCGGCGTTGAGCAGTTCGGGGAAGCGCTGCGAGGCGTTCGTGCTCATCGATGGATCGGCGGCGCTGAACGAGAACATCACCGCGAGCCAGAAGCCCGCGAGGATGAGCGTGTTGAGATAGAGGATGCGCACCGAGAGAAACCGTGGGCGCTGCTGCTCCCGCAGCCGCGTCCACGGTGTGTCGATCACCAGATAGGTGCACACGCCGAGGACCACGGTGGCGGCCAGCACCAGCGGCGCGAACGCGAGCTCGCCGACGAGGCCGAGCACGCCGAACGCCCACGCCGGGCCCGTGCGCCGAAGGAGAGGACGACTCGCCGTCGCCGACTCGATCGCCCGCCCGACCCGCCAGACGAGTGAGTGTCGTGACCGCCGCATCGCGCGCTCTCTTCCTTTAGTTGTAGTACGCGCCGTAGCGGCCGAAATCGTAGCCGCCACGGTAGCGCGAGTTCCGGCGCAGGTCGACGCCGTTGAGGATCGCGCCCGCGAGGTTGGCCTGCACGTGCTGGAGCTGGAGCACCGCGAACTTGAGCGCCTGCCGTTCCGTGCGGTCGGCGCGCGCCACGAGCAGCGTCGCGTCGGCATGCGCGCCGATCAGCGCCGCGTCGGTGAACAGGTTGAGCGGCGGCGTGTCGATCAGCACGTAGTCGTACTGCATGCGGAGCCGCTCGAAGAAGGGCGCGAGGCGGCTGGCCACGAGCAGGTCGGCGGCGTTCGCGTTCGGCATTCCGCCCGAGGGCAGGACGTCGAGATGGCCCGATCCCTCGAGCGCCACCCGGCGGATGCACTCGCCTGGAGTGGCCTGCCCGTACAACAGGTCGAAGAAGCCAGGCGTCGCCTCGATGCCGAACAGCGTGTGCATGTTCCCTCGGCGCGTTTCCGCGTCGATGAGGAGCACGCGCTTGTTCTGCTGCGCGAGCGTCACGGCCAGATTCGACGCGCTCGTCGTCTTGCCGTCGCCCGAAAGGGCGCTCGTCACGACGATCACGCGCGGCGGCTTGGCCGGGCTCACATAGCTCAGGTTCGTGCGCAACGCGCGATAGGCCTCGGCCGCCATGGTCTGCGTCTCTCCTTCGCGCACCGGTTTCGATGCGCTGAGACTCTTGGACTGGAACTCGCCAGCGACGAGGGTGCGGTACTTGGAGGTGAGCGCATCATGGCGGAGGTTCGGGATGATCCCGATCACCGGGGCGCGCACGATCGCCATCACGTCCCGCTCGTTGTGCACCGTGGTATCCAGCCAGTCGCGCAGGAAGGCGACGAGCACGCCGATCAACAGACCGGCGAACAGGGCGACGGCGAAGATGGCTGGCTGCGACGTGCCGAGCGATCCGCCCGGCATCTCGGCGCGGTCGAGCACGATCGCGGTGGAGTCCTGCACTGCGGCCGTGATCTCGGCCTCCTTCAAGCGGCCCTGCACCTGATTCATGATGTCCTCGACGCCCTTCTGATTGCGCAGGAGCCGAGCGTGTTCGACCTGCTGAGCGGGAAGGAGCTGGACCGAGACACGAAGCGATGCGATGCGCGCGTCGAGCGCGCGGACCTGCTCGCCCAGACCATCGGCGTAGGTGCGCGTGGTCGACTCGATGTCGCGCTTCGACGTCTCGATCTGGCGCTCCACCGACTTGATGTCGGGGTCGTTCGGGTTGAGCCGGCGCAGCATCGCGGTGCGGTTGTCCTCCTGGATGCGCAGCCGTCCGATGGCGATCGTGCTCGGGCTCGAGCTGTTCAGCTGCCGCGCGAAGGCAGGCACCGACAACAGTCGCTCGTAAGCGAGCCGTCCATCGGCGGTGTCCTTCGCCTGGAGCAGGTTGTCGAGCGACGCGAGCAGCGCCTGACGATCCGTTCCCGCCGTCACCCGCAGCTCCTGGAGCCGCTGGATCTCGGCCGATGCCTGGGTCGCCTCGTTCGCTACGCTGATGATCTTGTTGGCGCGCAGGAAATCGCTCACCGACTGCTCACGCATGAACATCTCGCGACCGAGCGTGTCGAGCTGCTGGCGCAGCAGGGCCAGCGTGGCACGCGCGCCAGCCTTCTCCGCCTCGAGCCGTTTCCGGACGAACCGCGCCGCCAGCACGTTGGCGAGATCGCGCACGAGCACGGGGTCGTTCCCCTGAAACGACACCAGCACGATGTTGGCGTTCATGTTGGGTTGCGTCACCTGTGCGCTCCCCCGCACCGACGCCGAGGCCTGCTCCAGCGATACGACCTGCAGCTTCGCCTCTCCCTTGGCGAGCGCCGAGTCGGCGAGCCGCAGCGAGACGCCCGGCAGCGCGATGGTGCTCGCCATCGGGAAGGTGCCCATCGTCCTACCCGCGAAATCGCGCACCGTGACCCGGTTGTTCGATGCCTGCACGAACTGGTAGCTGCGCATCGGCGCCGTCGAGTCCACGCGCGCCCAGGCAACCACGGAGCTGCGCGGCGTGCGCTGCGGCTCGGCAACCTGGAGACGAAGGCCGAGCGAGTCGGCGACGTCGTTCGAGAGAGAGCGGCTCGTCAGCTCCTCCATCGCCGTGGCGACGAGGTTGACGTTGTCCGTGGGCATCCCGTACAACGCCGCTGCGGAGCCGGCCGATGCGGTGCGCGCGTCGATGCGGATCGACGCCGCGGACTGGTACACCGGTTCCATGCGACGCACGGCGACGGCGCCGGCCGCGAGCGCGAGCAGCACGCATCCGAGAATGAGCCAGGCACTGCGAGCGATCGTCGCCCACACGTGGCGGGGATCGATCTCTGGTGCGGGATCCGCGAGGATCGGAAGGGGAAGAGCTTCCATTGTACGTGAGGGCTGGAGAGAGACGCCTTAGTTCTGGCGAATCAGGACGAAGATGGTCACGAGGGTCGCGGCGAACTGCACCACCTGGTACGCGCCGCGGAGCGCCATCTCGTTGCGGACGGCGAACGGGGGATCCTGCACATACAGCTGGTCGCTCGCGCGCACGCCGAGGTCGGCGACGCGGTCGGCCACCGAGATCTCGCGCGTCGCCTCGCCCGTGCGGACGATGAAGACGCGGCTGTCGCCGCCGGGCCGGATGGCCCCGCCGGACTTCGCGATGATCGAGAGCACCGAGGTAGGCCCGTCGACGAGCTGCACGCTCGGCGCCTTCACGCCGCCGGTCACGGTGATGGGACGGTAGAGCTGCACGTCCACGCGCGAAGCGTCCACGCGACCATTGAACGCGAGCACGATGCGCTTCTCGAGCGAGTCGGGCGAGAGGCCCTGCACACCGAGGTGGCCCACGGTCGGCACGAGCACGGTGCCACGCTCGTTGACGATCAGGTCGCCCGACTGCTCGGGCGCGCCCCAGTTCTTGAGCCGGATGACGTCACCGGGCTCCACGGCCCAGGTACTACTTCCGCGCGGAGTGGGCGCGATGCTGGCGCCGCGAGGCACTGCCGGCGTGCAAGCCGCCACGCCTACGAGCAGCAGAAGCGCGCCCAGGCGGGCCGGAGTTCCGGCGACGCGAAAGCGCGACGCCCACCCCGCGTCGTCGCGGAGTCGAGTGCGAAGAGAGATTGTCACTGTCCCAGGGGTGAGAACTGCTGCGGGAGGGAACCACGACGGGACGTCGAGCCAATGGGCTACAACGCGCCACGCATGCTGAGGACGGCTGGAACGGTGCGGAGCAACAGCGCAAGGTCACGCCACACCGTCCACCCAGCGATGTAGCTCTGCTCCAGTTCGACCACCGTCTCGAAGTCGGTGATCTCGTTGCGGCCGCTCACCTGCCACGGCCCCGTGATGCCCGGGGCGACCTCGAATCGCACGTAGTGGCGCGTCTTGTACTGCGCCACTTCGCGGGGCAGCGGCGGCCGCGGACCGACGAGCGACATCTCGCCGCGCAGCACGTTCCATAGCTGCGGCAGCTCGTCGAGGCTGCTCTTCCGCAGAAAGCCACCCGGCTTCGTGATGCGCGGATCGCCCGCCAGCTTGAACAGCCGCGGGTCGCCGTACAGGTTCGCGCCCTGCACCTCGTCGCGGCGCGCATCGGCGTCGCGCACCATCGTGCGCAGCTTCAACATCTCGAACGTCTCGCCGCCCAGTCCGACGCGGCGCTGCTTGAAGAGGATCGGCCCAGGCGAGGAGAGCTTGACCGCCAGGGCGCACACGGCGAGCACCGGCGAGAGCACGATCAGCCCCAGCACCGCACCCGTCACGTCGAGCGTCCGCTTGGCGACGAGCTGCCAGCCGAGCAGGGCGGGGCTGCTCAACAGCGAGATCGGCCCCTCGCCGCGCTGGATCAGCGTGGGATTGTTCATCTCGCGCAGCGGACGGCGGCGCAGGCCGAACACGCGGCAGCCGGCGCTGGAACCGGCGATCAGCACGTTCTGCAGCGCCTCGTCGCTGAACGGACCCACGAGGATGATCGCGTCCGCTCTGGAACGATGGACCTCCTCGTACAGCTTGTGCCAGCCCTCCTGCTGGTCGCCCGGCCACGATGGCTCGAGCTCGTACACGGCGGGAAGTGCCACCCGCGGGTCCACGTGCTCCGCGAGAAAAGTCTGCAACTGCTGATGGACTCCCACGAGCAGTGTGCGCTCCTGGTCGAGCCGTCGCGGATCGAGGCTCTGCAGTGCCACCGCCATCCCTCGGCGCTGCGCGATGAGCGCGATGCCCAGCGCGACGACCACGCCGCCGAGCAGGAGCGCGCGCCCAAGGATGAACGTCGTCCACAGCTCGGGCCAGCGTGGCAGGACGATGCCGAGCACGATCGCCAGCGCGATGCGGTTCGTCTGGCTGCCCATCTCCGACGACGAGTAGGAGCGCGTGGCGGCGAGGCAGAAGACGAGCGACGTGATGCGGCGCAGGAGGGCGTCGGGCGAGACGGGGATCAGCCCGCGCACGAACTCCAGATGCGATGCGACCACATGGATGGGCAGCTGCGCCAGGACGACGAACACCACGGCGACGGTGAGCACGTCGGCGGTGAGCATCGCGCCGGCGAAGGCGAGCTCGCGCCAGAAGCGCCGCCGCTGAAGCGCGAGCACCCGGTGCCGGCCCCCGAGTCGGACGAGCAGCGACGGCGCCGACGGTGTGATCTGCGGCCCGTGCACCGGAGCACCACTGGGCGTGCCCGTGAGGTACGGCCTGCCGGCAGGCGCTTTCGTCACCGTCCGAGCATCGCCGACCGGCGCGGGCTGTATCACGAAGTGAAGTTCATCCGATGAGGAGGGCCGCGATGATTTCGCATCGCGATGGGGAGTGCAGCCCACGTCGCCGGGGCCGCCAGACTGCTGACACCCGAAGGACGCGGAAAGCAACGCGCCGTGACCGCCGTCACCCGCGGTCGTCCTGACCTATTGAAGACCCCATCGCTCGCCACCGCACGCCCGCCGACGGGAATGCGGATCGGTAGCGACCTCCCGTCCTCCCATGGCGAACCCGCTCTCGATCTCGGATGTGATGACGCAGCCGTCGACGCCCTCGATCTCCCGTCCCCCCGACCAGGGCGCGCGGCCGGACATTCCACGTGGGCGCACTGCGTTCGAACCGGGGGCGTTCGAGCAGCTCTTCAACTCCCTGCTCGAGGGCGCCGTCCGACAGGGCGCCACCGACATCCACGTGCGAGCGGGCGACGTCCTGCAGGCGCGAATCGACGGCGTGCTGGTGCCGATGGACACGCCGACGCTGTCGCCGCTCGACACGCGTGCGCTGGCCGTCCGCGTGCTCGAAGCCAATGGCTCGGCCGACCGGATCGAGGACGTGAAGGAGTACGAGGGCTCGTGGAGCCTGCGTGGCGTGGGACGGTTCCGCGTCAACATCCTCCGCCAGCGCTCCAGCTTCATGATCGTCATGCGCGTCATCTCCGACGTGCTGCCGTCGTTCGAGCAGCTCAATCTTCCGCGCGCCATCATGCACGCCACGAAGGTGGATGCGGGGCTCATCGTCGTGTGCGGAGCGCCGGAATCGGGCCGCTCCACCACCATCGCGTCGATCGTCAACCACCTCAACACCACCGCGACGAGCCGCCGGCACTGCGTGCTCATCGAGCAGCCGATCGAGTTCCTCCACAAGAGCCAGAAGTGGAGCATGACGCAGCGCGAGGTGGGCAGCGACACCGCGTCGTTCGAGGACGGCGTGCGCGCGGCCATCCTGCAGGACGCCGACGCGATCATCATCGGAGCCCTCGAGCAACCCGCGGTCATCGAGGCCGCGCTGCGGGCCGCCGAGGCGGGACGCCTGGTGATCGGCCGCATGGCTGCGCCAGACTGCAGCGCCGCCATTCGCAACCTGCTCCAGCGCATGGAGAGCGGCGATCCGCAGTCCGCGCGTCTCCGGCTCGCCGAGGCGCTGCACGCCGTCGTCGCCCAGAAGCTCATCCCGCGCCAGAACGGCGGCCGCCGCGTGCTCGCCACGCAACTGCTCTACATGACGCCGTACATCCGCGAGACCGTCCTCGACGCGGGGACGTCGGACAACGTGAACGACGCGCTGGTCAAGGGCCGCGATCAGTACGGCACCCAGACCTTCGACCAGTCGCTCGCCGATCTCGTCCTCTCGGGCGAGGTGGCGTTCGACATGGCGGTGAAGCTCGCGGCGAACCCGCTCGATCTCGAGCTGCAGCTCCGCGGCAACCGCTGACGAGCGGCGCGCCCCGCGCGCCGCCGCCGCCCGCCGCTCCAAGTCGCGCCGGCACGCCAAGACCATGGCGAGTGGTCAGACGAGCTCACCGCGCTTGACGCGTGTGGAATTCCATCGCATTCATGACGCGATGAACGCTCCGTCCCTCCCCGCCGCAGACGACCTGACCACATTGCTGGCAGACGGCATCCGCTACGACAGAAGCGGCGTCGTGACGCGCGCGCGCGACTGCTTCGCGGAGGTCACGGAACGGTGGCGCGAGAATCCCGCGGTGGCGGCGGAAGCCTGGTGGCGGCTCGCGAACGTCCAGCGGCTCCAATCGCAGTGGGACGACGCGCTGGAGAGCGCGCGCACCTCCGCGACGCTCGCCCGCGCCAATCAGCTACTCGACGTCGAAGCGGACGCGCTGAACATCGAAGCCGTCGTCTGGTGGACGCGCGGCGAGTTCGCCAAGGCGCGTGGTCTCTTCCAGCGCATGCTCGCGCTGGCGCAGTCACCGACGACGCGCGCCAAGGCGTTGCAGAACCTTGGCAGTCTCGCCGCCGAGGAGCACGACTACGAAACGGCAGAGCGCCTGTTTACCGACTCGCGTGAAACGTATCGCCTCACGAACGACGCGCGCGGGGAAGCGTGCAGTCTGCTCAACATCGGGCTGATGCAAGCCGAGCGCGGCGATCCCGCACAGGCGCGGGAAACCCTCGAGCAGGCCGTGATGCAGTCCCGGCACTCCGGCGACCTGGAGCTGCACGCCTCGGCGCTGCTCAACCTCGGCATCGCTCTCGGCGCACTTGGTGATCTGGCGGAGGCCGAGGAACGCGTCACCACGGCGTACGGACAGTTCACGATCGCCGACATCCCGATGTTGCGCGTGCGCTGCCTGCTCCAGTTGGCGAAGTTCGCCCGTCGCAGGGGTGAGCCGGCCGCTGCCCAGGTCTGCCTGCAGCACGCGCGAAAGGTGGCTACGCGCGGCGAACTACCGATCGAGCTACACCAGATCGACGAGCAGCTCGCCCAACTCGCTGCCACGTAAGTGCCGACGTAGTAAGGAATTGGCGAGCTCGGCGTTTGAGCGAGCGCGTTGTGACCGCTCAATCCTGGCACAGGTCTGCCTCTTTGGAGTATCACGCTGGATTCCACGACGCTGAGAGTTGTGGCCACGTGTCGCTCGCTCCGACCGAAAGGATTCCCATGCGTTCCCGCCTACTCATCGCCGCCGCCGCGCTGCTGTGCATCGCCGCGTGCAGCGATTCATCGACGGCACCACCTTCCACGTTGACACCTGGCGCCCGGTCGGCCGACGCCGAGCCCAATCCGGATGAATGCCGCTCGGGCTACACGGCCGCAACGCGATCCGACGGAACCATCGAGTGCGTGTTGGATGGTGTCCTGAACGCTGCCCCGACTCCGAGCGATTTCTAGGACTGATCGCTGCTCAACGAACGGCCTCGGGACGCAGAAGCGTCCCGAGGCCGTCGTCGTGGTGCTCACCTACCCACTACTCCACACCGTCACCGTCTACTGCTGTACCGCCATTCCCATCGTGTGATAGCCCTTGTCCACGTAGAGCGTCGTCCCCGTGATTCCGCTCGCCAGCGGCGAGCAGAGAAACGCCGTCGCTGCGCCGACTTCGGCCGCGGTGAGCATCTCGGTGAGCGGGGCGTTGGCGCTGACGTACTCCACCATCTTCCCGATGATCCCGATCGCACTCGCGGCGCGCGACGCGTAGGGACCCGCCGAGACGGTGTTCACCCGCACGCCCCACTTCCGTCCCGCCTCGAAGGCGAGCGTGCGCGTGTCGCTCTCCAGCGCGGCCTTCGCGCTCGACATTCCCCCACCGTAGCCCGCGATCACCCGCTCGCTCGCCATGTACGTGAGCGACGAGAACGCGCCCCCCTCTCTCATGAGCGGTGCCAGTCGCGCGACCATGGCAACGAGCGAGTACGCGCTCGCGCTCACCGCGGCGAGATAGCCGGTCCGGCTCGTCTCCAACAACGGCTTCTTCACCTCGGGTCCGTTCGCCAGCGAGTGGACGACGATGTCGAGCGGCCGCTCACCGAAGTCGGCCACCAGGCGCGACGCCAGGCCGTCGATCGAGCAGTCGCCCACGTCCTTATACCGCTTGTTCGCGCGCAGCTCCTCGGGGATGGCGTCGTACGTGTCGAATGCCGCGTCCAGAGGATAGATCTTCTCGAAGGTGAGCAGCGAGCCGTCCTGGAGCCGCCGCGACTCATCCATCTTTCCGCGTTCCAACAAATTGAGAAATATGTTGAGCGCGGGTGGCCACGTCCCCACGCACACGCTCGCGCCGGCCTCGGCGAGCGACTTCGCGATCGCGAAGCCGAAGCCGCCGTCGTCCGCCACGCCAGCGACCAGCGCTCGGCGGCCCGTCAAGTCGATGTTGAGCATCCACCTAGTATGGACCGCGCGACCTTGTGAGCCAAGGGACCGGCAGGGAGTCGGACGACACGCCGAACGGCCGCCGAACATCTCTGAGCGCAGCACGAACTATGCATGAGAGCTGTTGTCCGGCCCGGATCACTATTCCCCCGCGGCCGGAAGGATCGACATGGCGACGCTGCTCTATCTCGACGACGAGGAGACCATCGGGAGAGCCGTGGCCCGGTGGTTCGAGCGTCGAGGATATGTGGTCCACCTTGCCCGGAACCTCGCCCAAGCGCGAGACATGCTGCTCGACATCGAGCCAGACGCCCTCTTCATCGACGTCTGGCTCGGAACCGAGAGCGGGTTCGAGCTGATGAGCTGGATCGAGGACAACCGCCCGCACCTCGTCGAGCGCATCATCTTCGTTACGGGAGAACTGGTGGACCATCACAATGCGGCGAGCGGACGCCTCTGGCAGTCGCTCGGCCGGCCAGTCCTGCAGAAGCCATTCGACTTCGCGCAGCTCGAGGCGCACCTGCAGTTCGCGATCGGGCCCGCGCGTGAAGCCAGTGCGGAGCGAGGTACGGGCACGTAACGTGTACCCGTGCCGAGCCATGTGAATCCACCCACCCCGACCGGTGAGCGCTCGGCGCGCGTGTCGCCGCCAGTTCCTGCTCCCGCGTCCGCGGTGGTGCCGCCACGCGCCGACGTACCGGCCGCCGGCCCGGCGTTCGCGCGCGGACTCTGGCGGATCGCCGCCGCGGACGTGTCCAGCGGCAACCGGGTGGAGCTCCTCCACGATGGCCCGCGCACCTTCGACGTGATGATCGCCGCCATCGACTCGGCGCGCGAGACGGTGGTGCTCGAGAGCTATATCCTCCGATCGGACGAGATCGGCCAGCGCTTCGCCGACGCTCTCGCGCGCGCCGTGGCGCGCGGCGTGAGCGTGCGGCTGCTGACCGACTGGATCGGCATGCGCGGCATCAAGTCCAGCTTCGTGGCGGGGCTCCGCAAGTCGGGCGTCGAGCTGCGCGTGTTCAACCCGCCCGGACTTCGCGCCTGGCTCGGGCTGGTGCCGCGCGATCACCGCAAGCTGCTCGTCGCCGATTCCGAGGTCGGCATCACGGGCGGGGTCGGCATCGGCGACGAGTGGCTCGGCAAGACCGTCCGGCATCGCGGCCACTGGCGCGACACGGCCGTCCGCATCGAAGGCCCCGCCGCGCGCGACATGCAGGCGGCGTTCGACACGATGTGGGAGCGCGTGCTCGAGCGCGAGCGGCGTGGATCGCATCGGCTCGTGCGCCGCGTGGCGCACGGTGCACACCTGGACCCGGCCACCGCCGAGCCGGCGCTGGTCGGCATCGTCGAAGGGGAGCCGCTGCGGCTGCGCATCGCGCGCGCGCTCCAGATGCAGGCCATCTCGGCGGAACGCTCGATCTGGATCGCCAACGCGTACTTCGTCCCGAGTTGGTCGGAGATCGAAGCGCTCATGGGTGCGGCGCGCGACGGAGTGGACGTGCGCATCCTCGTGCCGCAGCGCAACGACCACCCGTGGGTCACGCTGCTGACTCGCCGCTACTATCGCCGGCTGCTCACCAACGGGGTGCGCATCTGGGAGTTCCGCGGAGCGATGATGCACGCCAAGACGAGCGTGGTGGACGGGCGGTGGGTGCGCGTGGGATCGACGGACTTCAACCCGCTCGGCGTGGCGATCAACTACGAGCTCGATGCAGTGATCGAGGACGCGACACTTGGCGCTCAGGCCGAGGCGATGTTTCTGAGTGATCTGGAGCGGTCCAGAGAGATCACGATCCGGAGCAGATTCGTGACGCGGTAACGCGGTCCCGCGCTCGCTGACATCGAGGTCGACCGAACGAGATCAGCGAACGAGCAATCGCGCCAATGCCTCCGGGCGCAGATGCGACTCGTCGAAGAAGTCGCGCGTCGTCATGCCGGACGGCTTCGGATCGTAGCTGCCCAACAGCGACGCACCGCTCCGCGCGGACATCGCGCGCAGATCGGCTTCCACCGCGGCGACGGAGTGACCGGGAAGGCGCGAGAACGCGTCGTAGACGTCGGGTGGATAGGGGGCGAGCAGCAGCGTCACCTCGACGCCCTGACCGCGCAGGTAACGGACGAATCGTTCGAGCAGGTCGGGATGTCCTGAGGCGCGGGCGTCGAGCCGAGCGAAGCGCGCGTCACCACTCAGCGCTTCTGCGGCGTATCGCGCGGCGAGCGCGCCGGCGGCGTCCCGCGGCACGTCGGCCCACACCACGCTGCCATCGGGGCGCTTCGACTTCTCGGCGCTGCGCGCGAGATCGGTGGATCGCCAGGTGATGCCGCCGGCGCCGTGGCGACGGAAGGAGAACACCGAGAGCCGGAAGTACTCGGGCGACGCGAGGCGCTTGAGCAGCGCGGTCTCGAGCGTGACGCGATCGCGCCATGGCGACGCGGGCACGCCGATCCGCCGCAGCATCGTCGCGCGCTCGTCGACCAGCGTGCCCCAGCCGGCGGCCGCGCGGTAGCTCTGCGTCCACGGATCGATCCCGAGCACGACCTGGCGCGGTCGCCGGCCGTCGACGTCGTAGAGCGCGTACACCGCGAGCATGTCGTCCAGTGTGCCACCCTGCATCGCCGCGTTGGCGAACGTCGCGCCGGGAAACGCGGACGCGGCGAGCGGCTGCATGCGGCTCGAGCCCAGCACGAGCACCTTCGGCACCGGCCGGAGAGTCGCCAGCGATCGCTCGATGGCGCGGTCGTCGTAGTTGGTGAAGTCGGTCACGGTCATGCCCGACGCGAGCGCGCGTGCGATCGCCGCCTCCTCGTCACGCGACGCGACGAGCCGCGCGGGATCCACTTGCGCACTGAAGGCCACTGGAATCGCTCCGATGAGGAGCAACGCCACCGCGCGCACGAGCAACGCTCCGGGGCCGTGCCGCGACGTCGCGCGCACAGTGGGCGCCGCATGCGCCTTGCTCGCCGCGTGCACGCGCGCCGACGTCGCCATCTCAGAACTGGAAATAGATGAACTTCGCACTGCCGAATACACCGAGAGTCATGATCGTGAGCACAGCGCAGGCGTAGGCGCTCCAGCGCGCTGCCACCGGCCAGTGCGCGAACCGAACGCGGAGCGGCGAGCCGCCGCGGGCCCGCTCGAGGGCGAGCAGCGCGACCACCGCCGCCGCGGCGATGATGAGCCGCGATGGCTCGAAGCCGAGGAAGAGGAATGCGTCGTGCGCGGCACGATCTCCGGAGGCCAACGCGCCGAGCTGCTGCGGTAACCCCGTGCCGAGATGCGAGAGCACGTACCACGCGTCGGCGATCGACGTCGCGCGGAAGAAGACCCACGCCACCGTCACCAGGGTGAACGTCACGCCGATCTGCCACGCGGCGACCAGCCGGGGATACCGGTCCAGGCCGAGTGCGGCGTGGATGCGTGTGCGTGAATCGGTGGTGAGCAATGACGCGATGAGGTACGCGCCGTGCAGCGCTCCCCAGACCACGAACGTCCAGCGCGCACCGTGCCAGAGGCCGCTCACCAGGAAGGTGATGAACAGGTTGGCGAGCCAGCGCGGCCGCGCTACGCGGTTGCCGCCAAGCGGGACGTACAGGTAATCCCTGAACCAGGTGGACAGCGAGATGTGCCAGCGTCGCCAGAACTCCGACACGCTGCGCGCGATGTACGGCCGGTCGAAGTTCTTCATGAGCGTGAAGCCCATCACCTGCGCCGATCCGATCGCGATGTCCGAGTAGCCGGAGAAGTCGCAATAGATCTGGAACGCGAAGGCGATCGTGCCCAGCCATAGGGGGACGCCAGTGAACTGGCGTGGGCTGTCGTAGACCCGGTTGGCCAGGTCGGCCAACCGATCGGCGACGACCACCTTCTTCACCAGGCCCCAGGCCATGAGCTGCAGTCCGGCCACGACGCGGTCGTAGTCGAACCGGTGCTCCTCGCGGAACTGATGCAGCAGGTTCTGCGGCCGTTCGATCGGGCCGGCGACGAGCTGCGGGTAGAACATCACGTACAATGCGTACAGCCCGAAGTCCCGCTCGGCGCGCTGCCGGCCGGCATGGACCTCGACGACGTAGCTCAAGCTCTGGAAGGTGTGGAAGGAGAGCCCGACCGGGAGGAGCAGCCTGAGGGCGGGAATTGCATACTCCATCCCCATCGCCCGCGCGGCCACCGCGGCACTCTCGTTGAAGAAGTCGAAGTACTTGAAGACGAACAGCACGGCGCACGTCGACACGATGCTGACGACGAGCCAGACGCGGCGACGTGCTCCAGTGGAGGCTTCGATCCGGATGCCCGCCACGTAGTCGATGAGGATCGTGACGAACAGGATGACGATGTATGCCGGCACGAACGCCATGTAGAACAGGCAGCTCGCGAGCAGCAGCATCGTTCCCCGCTGCCGGTGGGGCAGCGCGAAGTACAGCAGCGTGACGATGGGAAAGAAGATTGCGAACTGCAGCGAGTTGAAAAGCATCGTCGCGTCTGGGGAGGACTACCCTGAACGACGAGCTCGGCGTGGCGCGCGCAACGGTTCGCCACACGCAGGCTGACCCCCTTCACCTTCACGTGCATGACGCCCATGAAGCGGCGCGCTCGACGTCTACTCGTGGTGGTGCTGGCGGCGCTGCCGCTGCTCCCGCGCACCGCAGCTGCGCAGGCCGACACGCTCGGGTCGCCGATCGCGCTCTTCACCTACCGCGATCTCGTGCTCGCCGGGAGCGTCGCGGTGGTCACGCTGCTCGCTCGCCCGTTCGACGACCACTACGCGGCGCGGCTCCAGGACTCTGCCACCCAGTCGAACAGGAAGCTCCAGCGGCTGGCGGCGTTCGTGCGCCAGACCGCCGCGCCGGGCTCCTACTTCATCGGCGGGTCGATGTACCTCGGTGGCCGGCTCTCCGGCAACGAACGTCTTGCCGACCTCGGCCTCCACGGCACCGAAGCGCTCGTCGTCGGCGAGCTGGTTGCCGTGGCGCTCAAGGGCGTTGCGGGCCGGCAGCGGCCGTACGTGAGGCCGCGCGATTCCAACAGCTACCAGCTCTTCCGCGGGTTCGGGAGCAAGGACGCGTTCCGTTCCTTTCCGTCCGGCCACGCCACATCGGCGTTCGCGGCGGCTGCGGCGGTGACGAGCGAGACGTCGCGCTGGTGGCCGAGGGCCACCTGGATCATCGGGCCGACGTTGTACGGGGGGGCGGCGCTCGCCGGTGTCTCGCGCATGTACAACAACCGCCACTGGGCGAGCGACGTGCTCGTCGGCGCGGGGATCGGTACCTTCGCCGGCCTCAAGGTCGTACGTTACCAGCACACTCACCCGGGCAATCGCGTCGATCGCTGGATGCTCGCCGGATCGCTGACACCGGCGCCCGATGGCGGGCAGACGCTGCGTCTGTCGATCCTTCCCGTGCCGGCCGGCCTCACCTCCAACGGAATCCGACGCTGATCCACCGCCGCATCGTGCGCAGCGCGCGCGCGTGAGCCGCATCAAGAGCGGCATCTTCGTCATCGCTCCCATCGGCGGCGACGTCGGCGCGCGCATCGCCGCGTTGCAGCGCCGGTACGATCCGCGGCTCGCCGGCCTGAATCAGGCGCCGCACATCACGCTGGCGGGATCGTCCGGGGTGGGGCCGATCGTCGCCGATACTGCCGCGTCCGAGCTCGAGGCGCGGCTCGGGCCGATCGCCCTGGAGACACCGCCGATCACGCTGCGCTTCGGCCGGCCCACGCGCTTCATGCAGACGCAGATCGTCGTGCTCCAGCTCGACCCGCATGGTCCGCTGCGCACGCTGCACGAGCGGATCAAGTCGAGCGGCCTGCGCGCGGCGCACCCGCGCTTCTTCTTCACGCCGCACGTCACGCTCAACCTGTACCGCGAGCTGCCGCACGAGCTGCTCACCGCGCTGCTCGCCGAGCGGTTCGACGAGGCGGTGACGATCGACTCGATCGAGGCGCACCTGACGAAGGACACCGGGGAGTCGCGGCCGCTGGTGTCGTTGTCGTTGGGCGGGTGATGGGTTGAAGAGTCCGTGCGCGCGCCTCACCCCCTAAACGCCCTGCCAGCACCGGCCGAGACTCAGGCATTGAGCCACCTCGGCGCCGCCCGTCCGGTCTCCCACGCCGACCCGAACCACCCCGCCGCTATCCCCGGCGCGCGTGGATCGTCACTCCAATGGAACGACGGGCCGCGGCGGGCCGACGATCCTCCATAGAGAACAAACGACTCCAGCGACGAGTGCCGGATCGTCTTTCCGTGCTTCTCCCCGTCTCGACCCAGAGCCATGCCGGCATCCCGTCCCTTCGCGCTCCTGTCCCCGACGCGCACGCCATCGATCCGCAAGCCGTCGATCAATGTGCGCCACGTGTGCTCTCTCGTCGCAGTCGCCTGCATGGTCTGGGGTCCGTCCACGCTCGCCGCACAGCGCCTCCAGTTCAACAAGCTCACCGCCGACGACGGACTGTCCGGCCCGTGGGTGCCGAGCATCATCAAGGACTCGCGCGGCTTCATGTGGTTCGGTACCCGCCGAGGGCTCGACCGGTACGACGGCTACACGATCACCAACTTCCGCAACGTGCGCGGCGACAGCGCGTCGCTCCCGGACAACTACATCGAGTTCCTGCGCGAGGATCGCGACAGCGTCCTCTGGGTCGGCACGCGCAAAGGGGTCACTCGCTTCGATCGGGCGCGCGAGTCGTTCACGTCCTACGTCGTCGGCGCCCTTCCGGGACGCCCGGTCACGAGCATGGTGCATACCAAGGCCGGCACGTTCTGGTTCGGCACGGACGACGGGCTTTACCAGTTCGACAGGGCCAGCGGCAAATTCAGCCGATTCGCCGGCAGCGGAGCCGCGGCGCTCTCTGGCAAGTCGATAATGGCGATGATCGAGGACCGCCGGGGCCACCTGTGGATCGGCACCAAGGAAGGCCTCAAGGAAGTCGACCCGACGAGCGGCAGCGTCCGCACCTACACCGGCACACCCTCCTCGACGAGCGGATTCCCCGACGTCGACGTGCGCGGCGTCTTTGAGGACGACGCAGGAATGATCTGGGTGGGGACCTATCGCGGCGGCCTCGTTCGGATCGACCCCAACTCGGGCGCAATGACCCGCTTTCAGCACGAGGCGGGCAATCCGCGCAGCCTCGGCCTCAACGCCATCCAGACGCTCGCGCGCGCCGGGAGCGGCGGACTGTGGGTCGCCCTCGAGAACGGCGGGCTCGATCGGTTCGACATCGCGTCCGGCACCTTTCAGCACAACACGTACGATCCGAACAACCCGACGGGACTGAACAACAACTCCGTCTGGGGTCTGTACGAGGATCCGGCAGGCACGCTGTGGGCCGGCACGTTCGCCGGCGGCGTCAACGTCGCCAAGCGCAACAGCGAAGCGATCCGCACCTACCGCTCGGTCCCGGGCGATGCGTCGAGCCTCAGCGTCAACTCGGTGCTCGGCTTCGTCCAGGACAGCGCGGGCGGACTCTGGGTGGCCACCGACGGCGGCGGCCTCAATCGCTTCGACATCGCCACGGGCAGATTCACCCGCGTCACGACGAAGAACAGCGCCCTGAACCAGGACGCGGTGCTCGGCGCGGCCGCGGAGCCCAACGGCGTGCTGTGGCTCGCGACGTGGGCGGGCGGCATCACGCGCTTCGATCCCAACGCGAACACCTTCACCGCCTACACCTCCAAGAACACGAACCTGGGCGACGACAACATCTTCGCGATGCACGTCGACCGGCGCGGACGAGTCTGGGCGGGCTCGTGGCGCGAGGGACTGCTGCTGTTCGATCGCACCACCAAGACGTTCACCAAGTATCCGATCGCGCCACCGGGCAAGCCCCAGTCGGAGATCTGGCGCATCGAGGAGCTTGGCGACGGACGCCTCGCGCTCGGCACGCGCGAATCCGGACTGATCGTCTTCGATCCCGAATCGCGGACGATGACCACATTCGTGAGCGACCCGAAAGATCCGAACACGGTCAGCTCGAACGAGGTGCGCGCCATCCGTGAGTCGGAGCCCGGCATCCTGTGGGTGGGCACGTCGGAAGGACTCGATCGGCTCGACTTGGCCGCGAAGAAGTTCACGCACTTCACACGAGCCGACGGCATCAACGCGAACGCGGTCTCCGGTATCGCCAGCGACATGGACGGCAGCCTCTGGCTCAGCACGGACCAGGGAGTCACGCTCTTCAACCCCACGCTCAAGAAGGGCTCGCAGTTCACCAAGGCCGACGGGCTGCAGGGGCGCGACTTCAATCCGCGCGCCTACCTGCGGACGCGCGCAGGCGCGCTCCTCTTCGGGGGCAACGAGGGCTTCAGCGTCATCCAGCCCGCCCAGCTCACGCAGAACACGCGCACCCCGCCCGTCGTCCTCACTGGCTTCCAGCTGATGGGCAAGCCGGTCGTCATCGGCGCGGAGGACTCACCGCTTCAGCGTCACATCTCCGAGACGAAGAAGCTCACGCTCTCGTACAAGCAGTCCGTGCTGACCTTCGAGTTCGCGGCGCTCGACTACACCGCACCGGCCAAGAACCAGTACGCCTACAAGCTCGACGGCTTCGACAGCGAGTGGCGGGAGGCCGGCAACCAGCGCACCGCGGTCTACACGAATCTCGCGCCGGGCAGCTATACCTTTCGCGTGAAAGGCTCCAACAACGACGGGCTGTGGAACGAAGCGGGCACCTCGATCAACGTCGTGATCACGCCACCATTCTGGAAATCGTGGTGGTTCCGTATCCTCCTGCTCATCGCCGCCGGCGCCGCGGCCCGCGTGCTCGTGCGCGTCGCCACGGAGCGCCGACGCGGCCTCGAGGCCATGAACCTGCAGCTTGCCGAGGCGGCCGAGCGCGATCGCCAGAGCCAGCAGTACCTCGCCGGCAACGTACGCGAGATGCTCGGCGCCATGGAGCGGTTCTCCGAGGGCGATCTCTCTGTCTCGCTCGAGGCAGAGACGAAGGATGAGATCGGACAGCTCCGCAGTGGCTTCAACACCGCGGTCACGAACATCCGGAGCATGGTCGTTCAGGTCCACGACCTCGTCGGCGCGACCGTCAACGCGAGCCGGCAGATCCAGGCGAGCACCGAAGCGCTCGCGGCCGGCTCGGTGGAACAACTCCAACAGACGACGCTGGTGGCGAGCGCTGCCGAGCAGATGAGTAGCGCGGTGGCGGACAACGCGCGCCACATCGGCCTCGTTGCCGAGATGGCGCAGCAGTCCGGCCGCGACGCACAGGAAGGTGGACGCGTGGTGCGGGGCACCTTCGCGAGCATGGACTCCATCGTCACCGCCGTGAGTCTCTCCGCCAGAACGGTGTCTGCGCTCGGTGAGAGCAGTCAGGAGATCACCAAGATCGCCCTCGTCATCGACCAGCTCGCGGAGCAGACGAACCTCATCGCGCTCAACGCGGCCATCGAGGCCGCTCGCGCGGGCAAGCACGGCAAGACGTTCGCCGTGGTCGCCGACGAGATCAGGAATCTCGCCGATCGAACCTCGGACTCCACGCAGGCCATCGCCAAGGTCATCCGCGAGAACGAGAGCACCGTGAAAGCGGCGGTGCAGCGCATGAGTGAAGTGTCCGAGCAGCTGGCCAACGGCCGAGAGCTGGTGGATCAGGCGGGCGTCGCGCTGGACTCGATCATCGAGAACTCGGGTCGAGTGCTGGCGAGCGTCAAGCAGGTGACGGATTCGAGCGAGGAGCAGGCGGCAACCACGCTGCACATCGGCAAGAACATCGAGACGATCTCTCGCGTCTCGCACGAAGCCGCGTCGGGCAATCAGGCGATCGCCGCGTCGGCCCAGGAGATGAACGCACTGATCGAGGATCTCCGCGTTCGCGTCGCCCGGTTCCGGCTCGGGGGAGACGAGGATTCCCTCGAAGAAAGCGGCATTCGAGCTCCCGAGCGCGCGCTCGAGCCGGTCTGACCCGCGGTCGCGGCGCGCGGGCAGCTTCGCTGAATTCCGAATATCATTCGCCGCATGACGATCCCTTCCATTCCCTCGACAAGCGAAAGCCCGGGGCTCCCCGAGCCCTCGTCGCTCCCGGCACGTCTCGAGTCCGATATGAGCCTCGAGGCCGCCACGCTGTTCACCGCGCTCACCGTGGAGTATCTCGCCGGCACGCGCGGCGCCGAGGGAGCCGTCAGCACCGGCCGCTCGTCGAGCGAGCTCGCCGAGCGGTTCGATGAGCCCATACCGCTCGACGGCATGCCCCTCGAGTCGGTCGTCGCGCGGCTGCGAGAGCAGGTGCTGCCCGACTGCAACCGGCTCTATCACCCGCGCTACGCCGGCCATCAGGTCTCCGCGCCCCTTCCGGCGGCGATCTGGACAGAGTCGCTCACCGCGGCGCTCAACCAGTCGCTCGCCGTGGCCGAGATGTCCCCAGTCGGCACGGTGCTCGAGCATCGCGTCATCCGGTGGATGTGCGATCTCGCGGGCTTCGGCGACAGGGCGGGAGGCACGATGACCAGCGGCGCCACGGAAGCAACGCTCACCGGTCTCCTCGCTGCGCGCGCCGCGGTGATGCCGGAGGCATGGGCCGAGGGAATCGGTGAGGATCCGCCGGTGGTCGTGTGCGGCGAGCACGCGCACTACGCGGTCGCGCGCGCGGTCGGCGAGATGGGGCTCGGCATGAAGAACGCCATCACGGTGCCGTCGCGTGACTGGCGGATGGACACCGAGGGGCTCGCGCTCACCCTCGATCACCTCGCGGGCCAGGGCCGGCGCGTGATGGCCGTCGTCGCCACGGCCGGCTCCACCGCGACCGGCTCGTTCGACGAGCTCGAGGCGATCGGACCGCTCTGTCACGAGCGCGACATCTGGTTGCACGTCGACGGGGCGCACGGCGCTTCGGCGCTGCTCAGCGAGACGCATCGCGAGCGGATGCGCGGGCTCGGCTTCGCCCGCTCGATCGCGTGGGACCCGCACAAGATGATGCTCCTGCCTCTCTCGGCGGGCGTCCTCCTCGTGCGCGACGAGGCCGACCTCGACGCCGCGTTCGCGCAGCGCGCACCGTATCTGTTCACCGGCGAGGAGAACGCCCGCGACTGGGATCAGGGTCCGCGCAGCTTCCAGTGCTCGCGCCGCGCCGACGTGTTCAAGCTGTGGGTCGCCTTCCAGCGCTATGGCGTGCGCGCGATGGCGATGATCTACGACCGGCTGTGTCAGGTCGCACTGGACATGCACGCACAGCTCGTGGCGCATCCCGAGTTCGAGCCGTTCCACGAGCCTGAGTCGAACATCCTGTGCTTCCGCTGGATCGGCGACGGCAGCCACGGCGACGAGGCGCTCGACAGCTTCAACCGCGCCCTGCGCGAATCCTACAACCGCTCCGGCGCCGGCTGGATCACCGGAACCAATCTCGGCCCGCGCCGCGCGTTGCGCGTGACGATCATGAACCACCGTACCACCGAAGCCGACACCGCCGAGATCATCGCCGGCCTGTCGCGCGAGGCGACAGTGATGCTCGGCGCGAACTGAGGGCTGGTGCGCCTCGGACGCCTCACGTGGCGTGCCAACAGCAGGCGAACGGATGTCAACGGATCTGAACGGAACAATCCGGATACCGCTCTGTCGGGAGGCCACGACCGCTACCCAATCATGTCGTTCAGCCAGCCCCGCGATTCTTTTGAGCTGCGGAGCCAGACGAGTCACGTGCCGTTGGTCAGCCAAGCGGTGCGTCCAAGGCAAGGCTCCAACGCGACGACGCCAGTCCCCGTTCGCGCCCGGCGTCCGCCACCGAACCAATCGACCCGCGCACGGATAGTCCTCGCGCCACCGCTTGCCGTGACTTCCCGCGTATGTCAGTATCTACGCCTGACATCGGCCCTCAACCCCCCACTCGACTCCCGCCCATGCGCGTGAACTCAATTCTCGAGACGATCGGCAACACGCCGCACGTCCGCCTCAACCGCCTCTATGCCAACGTTCCCGGCGCCGAGGTCTGGCTCAAGCTCGAGCGCGCAAACCCGGGCGGCAGCATCAAGGATCGCATCGGCATCGCCATGATCGAGGACGCCGAGCGGCGCGGCGTGCTGAAGAAGGGCGGCACCATCGTCGAGCCGACGTCGGGCAACACGGGCATCGGCCTCGCCATGGCCGCCGCGGTCAAGGGCTATCGGTGCATCCTCATCATGCCCGAGTCGATGTCCGTCGAGCGGCGACGCATCCTCACCGCGTACGGCGCGGAGCTGCACCTCACCGCCAAGGAGCTCGGCATCAAGGGCGCCATCGCGCTCGCCCAGGAGACCGCCGCCGGCATCCCGGGCGCGTGGATCCCGCAGCAGTTCGAGAACCCGTCCAACGTCGACATCCACCGCCGCACCACGGCGCAGGAGATCCTCCGCGACTTCCCCGAGGGGATCGACTATCTCATCACCGGCGTCGGCACGGGCGGCCACATCAGCGGCGTCAGCGAAGTGCTGAAGAAGACGATGCCGAACCTCAAGACCTTCGCCGTGGAGCCGGCCAAGTCGTCCGTCATCGCCGGCGGCACGCACTCGCCGCACAAGTTGCAGGGCATCGGCACCGGCTTCATCCCGGCCAACGTGAACCTCGACGTGATCGACGGCACCATCTCGGTGACGGAAGAAGATGCCTTCACCTACGCGCTCCGCGCCGCGAAGGAAGAGGCGATCTTCCTCGGCGCGTCGTCGGGCGCGTCGCTCGCCGCCGTCGCGCAGAAGCTGCCCGAGATCCCCAAGGGCAGCCGAGTGCTCACCTTCTGCTACGATACGGGCGAGCGCTATCTCTCCATCGAGGGACTGTTCCCCGCGCAGGTCTCGCCGTAGTCCCGGTAGAGACGAGGGCGCTTCGACGCCGCGCACTCAACCTCGCCGCGCGCCCTACCTCTTCACCGCCGGCACGAACGAGTCCGCGTCGCGGTACGACTTGATCAGCGCGAGCTCGCCTTCCTTGCCGGGCAACGACTTGCCGTGCTCCATGCCGATCAGCCCCGTGTACCCCTTCTCGTACACGAACTTGAACACGTTGCGATAGTTCGTCTCGCCCGTGCCCGGCTCCTTGCGGCCGGGCACGTCGCCCGTCTGCACATAGCCGATCTCGTCGAACGTCTTGTCGAAATTGTAGATCATGTGCCCCTCGCTGATCTGCGAGTGGTAGAAATCAAACAACAGCTTGCATGACGGGCTCTTCACCGCCTTCATCAACGCGTACATCTCGTCGTTGTTGTGGATGAAGAACCCCGGATGGTTCTCGATCACGTTGAGCGGCTCGAACACCATCACGATCCCGTGCGGCTCCAGCAGCTCGCTCGCGCGGCGCAGACAGTCGATCACGTTCGCCGTCTGATAGCCGCGCGGCAGCTTCGCGTCCGTGTTGCCGACGAGCGACGTCACCCACTTCGCGTTCACCCGCTTCGACGTTTCGATGGAGCTCTTCACCTCCGCCAGGAACGCATCGCGCTCCTCCGGCTTGCCCGTCGTGAGTGAGCCGCCCGCCTTGAACCCTGTCCCTCCGTTATTGACGAAGATGCCCATCGTCATGCCGAGCCGCTGCATCTCCTTCGCGATCGCTTCCTGCTCCGCGACGGGGCGCCCCTTCATGCGATTGTCCTCCATCGCCGTGAAGCCCTGATCGGCGGCGAACTTCAGCTCGTCCACCACGCCGCCAGGCGCATGGTTGGAGAACTGCCCGGCGTCGAAGGCGTAGCGGAGCTTGAACTTCTCCGCCGCCGGCGTCGGCGCAGGCACCCGCGCCATCGCATCAGGCACGACCGACAGTGCTGCCGCCGCGGCCGCCGCTGCAGTGCTCCCCTTCACGAAATCTCTTCTGTTCATGCGTGCTCCAGTGCGCTTGGCGCACGAGTAAATAGATTTTACCGTATGACCCCGCGAGGCGCCGCGGCAAGGTCCACCGGGCGCCGATAAAGTAGCGCCGAACCGGCACGGTGGCAGGGGCATCGATTTCCCATTTCGAGATCCAGGAGCGTCACGTGCAACATCGCCGGCTCGGCACACACGGCCTCGAGGTCTCCGCCCTCGGGCTTGGATGCATGGGGATGTCCGACTTCTACGGCGGGCGCGACGACGCCGAGTCCATCGCCACCATCCATCGCGCCATCGACCTCGGCGTCACGTTCCTCGATACGGCCGACATGTACGGCCCATTCACCAACGAGAAGCTCGTCGGCGGCGCCATCAAGGGTCGCCGCGACAGGGTCGTCCTCGCCACGAAGTTCGGCAACGTCCGAAATGAGCGGGGGGAAAGCCTCGGCATCGATGGGTCGCCCGCGTACGTGCGCCGCGCATGCGATGCCTCCCTCCAGCGCCTCGGCGTGGACCACATCGACCTCTACTACCAGCACCGCGTCGACACCAAGGTGCCCATCGAGGAGACGGTCGGCGCCATGGCGGAGCTGGTGCAACAGGGCAAGGTACGCCACCTCGGCTTGAGCGAAGCCGCGCCGCTGACGATCCGTCGCGCGCACGCCGTACACCCGATCGCCGCCCTCCAGACCGAGTACTCGCTCTGGATGCGCGACGTCGAGGACGAGATCCTGCCCACCTGCCGCGAGCTCCAGATCGGCTTCGTCCCCTACAGCCCGTTGGGCCGAGGCTTTCTCACCGGCCGGTTCAAGTCGTTCGACGATCTCCCGGCGGACGACTTCCGCCGCCGCCAGCCGCGCTTTCAGGGCGACAACTTCCAGAAGAACCTGGACCTGGTGGCGCATATCGAGCGCGTGGCCCGGAAGAAGGGCTGCACCCCGTCGCAGCTCGCGCTCGCCTGGCTCCTCCATCAGGGCGAGGACATCGCCCCGATTCCCGGCACCAAGCGCGTGCACTACCTGGAGGACAATGTCGGCGCGGTTGGGGTGACGCTCACGCCTGACGACCTGCGGCGGATCGACGCCGTCTTCCCCAAGGGCGCCGCGGCAGGGGAGCGCTATCTCGAGGGCGGGATGGCGACGGTGAACCAGTGAGCGCGGCCCCGTGATTCGCGATCTCCTGCGCTTGCTCGGCCTCGGTGGCAGCGGGCCCGATCCCTACGATCGCGATCCCGACGCCGCCGTCGCGCCGTCGACGGATGCGGTCGTGATCCGGACGGACTTCTCCGACCAGGCAGCGTGGGAGCTGGTAAGGAAGACCATCTCCACTCCCCTGAGCGGCCTGCGCGCGTACGTCCAGTTCGCCGACGATCGTGAGTACGACGGCATCACGGGTGACCGCCTGCGCGCCGTGCTCACCAACCGCTCGCCCCGTCAGTACGCGATCGTCGCCGACCGCATGACGATGGCGCACCCGGATCACCCGCTGCGCATCATCGACCTGACGACCAGCGAAGCCCGCGCCTTTCGCGCGCTGCCGACGCACATCGCGTCCATCGAGAACAACCTCTCCATCGCGAACATGGACTTCGTCGAGTTTGCCGACGCGGTGCACGACGACGGGATCTTTCGCGGCTTTCCGTCGTGACGCCTCAGCCGTGACGCGTTCGCTCGGGCGGCCGACCTAGAGCGCGCCCTTCTCCCACGGTCCCCGAATGGCGAGCGTGCGTCCCCGTTCGTGTCCCACATCGCTCGTGGAGCCCATGATGTTGACGAACAGGATGCGGCCGTCGGGGCTGAAGCACGCCCCGGCGAACTCCGTGCGGTTGAGGACGTTCTTCGCGAGGTCGAAGATGGCGCCGTCGCGCGTCAGCCCGCGGAGATGCTGGACGCCCGCGCCGTCTTCACAAATGACGATGCCGCCTCGCGGACTGACCGTGAGGTTGTCCGGATTCTTCAGCACGTCCGTGGATGGCGACTCGAACACCAACGTCAGCTCCCCGCGCTCGGCGCTCGTCGGCCGATAGCGCCAGACCTGGCCCGCCTTCGCATCGCCGCCATTGGTGGCGTTGAAGTAGATGCTACGGTCGCCGTACCAGCAGCCCTCGAGCCGGGAGAACCGAGCCGCGCCCCGTGTGAAGCCCTGCGCGAACACGGCGGTCGTCTCGCCCCACGCATTGCGAGGGTCGGGCACGTCGATGTCCACCCAGCTGACCGGCTGCACCTCGCCCACTCGCTGTCCATCCGCGGTGTCGAAGTTCGGTCGGCCCTCGATGGCGAGCATCTGCAACCGACCACCATCGGCGAGGCGACCGCGGACGGTGGGGACGAAGCGGTAGAAGCCGGCCATCAGCCGGTCCTCTGTCTCGTAGACGATCCCCGTATCAGGGTCCACCGCGACCGCTTCGTGGACGAACCGGCCCATCGCCTTGAGCGGCACGGGCGTCACCGTTTCCTCGGCC
The DNA here is from genome assembly GCA_039920785.1 of Gemmatimonadaceae bacterium. GTDB lineage: Bacteria > Gemmatimonadota > Gemmatimonadetes > Gemmatimonadales > Gemmatimonadaceae > AG11. Next base: position 866 of record JBDSDB010000020.1, on the reverse strand, counting down.
GAGGCCGGCACCTCGAAGATGTAGCCGTGCTCCTCGGCCCAGCCCTGAGGCCGCCCCTCGACGCTCTCCTCGCAGGTGAGCCAGCTGCCCCACGGCGTCGGGCCGCCCGCGCAGTTGACGATGGTGCCGGTCAGGCTCACGAAATCGCGCACGAGCGACGGCGTTCCGTCCGCCGCGATGCGTACCTCGAGCGAGGTCGTCCCGCCGCCGCCGCGCGCGTCGTAGGCCTTCGCGACATCGCCTTTCACGGTCGAATTCTCCGGAACGTCCCGGTTCTCGTGATTGCGAATGAGCCGGATGTTGCCGTTCGGCAGCGCGAACGCCGCCATTCCGTCGAACGCGCCCGGCGTCGGCTTGCCGTCCGACATCGGCTTACCGTTGAAGCTGAGCACCGTGTAGGTGAACTCCGCCGGAAGCTCCAGTTCCCGTCCGGCGCTGCGCAGTGAACCGTAGCCACCCTCGCCCACACCAGCGCGCCGGAATGGCTGCGCGGTTCCCTCGAGCGGCACTCCACGCGAGCAGGCGACGAGGCCGCTGAGAGACGGCGCCAGCAGGGCGGCGCCGGCAATCTCGGTGGTACGTCGCAGGAAGTCGCGGCGACTGGTCTCGGTCATGAAATGTCGGAGGATTGGCTGAAGGTGCACGAGCGCCGAGGCGCCGATCAGCTGAACTTATCCCCGGTCTCTCCATCCGGTCAGAATGCGGGCTCAGGTCTGGCCAGCCGCCGGTGTCACAGTTCGGGCACCGATCCATCTTCGCTGGCATGCTCACCCCATCCCGAATCCTGATCATCGGCGCCACTGGCGTCGTCGGCGTGCTCGCCGTCCCCGCGCTGCTGGCCGACGGACACCGCGTCACCGCCATTG
>JBDSDB010000019.1:0-12512 GCA_039920785.1 Gemmatimonadaceae bacterium | reverse complement strand
GCGGTGATGCCGCCTTCCCTCACAGCCCGTGGAAGGCGACCATACGGTATGAATATCGGAATCGAGCGCGTGGTGCGGGCGGCAGTGCTCACGTTCTGCGTCGTCACCAGCGCATGTGCTGGCCGAGTCAACACGGCCCAGGGCGCTCGCGGGAACGCCAAGGTGCTGGTCTACAACATCCACGCCGGCAAGGACGCCAGGGGCGTCGACAACCTGGCAGGCGTCGCGGAGCTGGTGCGCAGTAGTGGCGCCGACGTCGTACTCCTCCAGGAGGTGGATAACGGCACTCGGCGCTCCGGCAACGTGAACCAGCCAGCCGTGCTCGCGCGAGGTACCGGCTTCCACGTCGCATTTGGCAGCGCACTCGCCTTCGACGGCGGCCAGTATGGTGTCGCCATCCTGTCTCGGTGGCCGATCCTCGAGGACACTCTCTTTCATCTTCACGTAGACCCGCCGCAGCTCCGTGCGCCCAACTCGCATGAGCCGCGCGGTGCACTGCGCGCCATCATCGAGAGCCCAGTCGGCAAGCTTGCCGTGATCAACACCCACATCGACGCACAGGCCTCGGACCGCTGGCGCAGGCAGGAAGCCGATTCGATCGTGAGCCTCGTGGCGCAGTCCAGGGGCCGCGTGCCGATGGTCATCGCTGGTGGCGACATGAACTCCACCCCCGAGAGCGCCGTGCAGGCGAACGTCCGCGCCGCGGGGCTGCGCGACAGCTGGACCGAATGCGCGAGCGGCGACGGTTTCACCTATCCCGACGACAAGCCGGTCAAGCGCATCGACTTCCTGTACCTCACCGGCGCGATCCGCTGCGCGTCGGCGGCGGTGCTCGAGACCCGCGTGTCCGATCATCGGCCGCTGCTCTTCGACATCCGTCTCGCGACCGGCGCGGTGGCACGCGCGGTAGCTCCGGCGAATCGCCCCGGCGCCGCGCCGGGTGGTACCATCGATCCGCGCACACCACTGTCCTCCGCACAACGTGAGTGGGTCGAGCGCACACTTGCGTCGCTCACGCTTCGCGAGCGCGTCGGTCAGATGATCCACGTCTGGGTCCTCGGCGATTACACCAACACACACGACGCGACCTTCGCCGAGGTACTGCGTTGGATCCGTCACGACGGCGTGGGCGGCGTGACGATGTCGCTCGGCTCACCCATCGAAGTGGCCGAGAAGATCAATGCGATGCAGCGGGCGGCGAAGGTGCCGTTGATGGTCGCGGCCGACCTCGAACCGAACCTCGGACGTCTCGAGGGTGGCGTCTTCACGCACTACCTGATGGACGCCGGCGGGGCGACCGTATTCCCCAACGCCATGGCGATCGCCGCGACCGGCCGCGAGTCCGACGCGTACGACGTCGGCAAGGCAATTGGTCGAGAGGCCAAGGCCATCGGCATCCTCGTGAACTTCGCGCCAACGGTGGACGTCAACAACAATCCATCCAATCCCGTCATCAACACGCGCTCGTTCGGTGAGGATCCACGGCGCGTGGCGACACTGTCATCCGCGTTCGTGAAGGGCTCGCAGGACGCGGGCGTCGTCGCGGCCATCAAGCACTTTCCCGGGCACGGCGACACGGACGTCGATTCGCATTCGTCGCTGCCGACAGTCACGGGCAGCATGGCGCGGCTCGATTCCGTGGAGCTCGTGCCGTTTGCCGCCGGCATCGAGGCCGGCGCCGGCATGGTGATGACCGCGCACATCGCGCTCCCCGGATTGTATGGCGACAGTGCGACTCCCGCGACGCTCGCGCCGCGCATCATCACGGGACTGTTGCGGGACAGGCTGCACTTCACCGGCCTCGCGATCACCGATGCGATGACGATGGGCGGTATCGCGAAGGCGTACACGATGGAGCAGAGCAACCTGCTCGCCGTGCAAGCGGGCGCCGACGTGCTGCTCAAGCCGAGTGACCCGTCGAGATCCGTGGATGCACTCGTTGCGGCGGTGGAGCGTGGCGAGATCTCTCGCGCACGTATCGACTCATCGGTGCGTCGGACGCTCGAGCTCAAGGCGCGCACGGGCGTCGCGTTCCGGCCGATCGTGCCGCTCGACAGCCTGCGCGACGTCGTCGGTGCGCCGGCGCATCGCGCGTTGGCGATGGACATCGCGCAGCGCGCGGTAACGCTGCTTCGCGACCGGAACACGCTGCTTCCAGCGGCGAGCGGCGGACGGATGGTGCTCGTGCAGTACATGCCGGAGACCGAGCTGCGTGCTGGCCGGGTGTTCGCGGCCGAAGTACGCGAGGCACTCGGCGAGAATAGGACGCAGGTGTTCAAGGTGGGCCCGTCGGTCGGGGCGGCAACGCTCGATTCTATCTCGGCAGCCGCGCGCGGCGCGGATCGTGTGATCGTCGCGACGTACGTGCGCCGCATCGAGGGGGAAGGGAGATTCGCGATGCCGCAGAGCATCGCGAGCTGGATCGACTCCCTGTCGCTGCGCGAGAAGGTCGTCGTTGTCTCGCTCGGCAACCCGTACCTGATCAAGCAGTTCCCGAGTGTCGGCACCTACGTGGTGACGTATGGCGTCTCGGATGCGCAGGAGCGCGCGGGTGCGCGGGCGGTGCTGGGACGCGCGGCGATTGGCGGGATCGTGCCTGTGTCGCTGCCGGGATTCTTCACGAGCGGTGGGGGGATGCGGCGCGAGGTGGCGTCGGGCGGAAGCCGATAGCGCTTCTCGACGGAAGCGACCGATGCGCCTGCTCGCCTTCCCGCATGCACTCGCAGCGTTCTGCGGCCACGAGGTGATGCAGCGGATGCAGGAACGCGCCGAGCCGGGGCGCGTCGCGCAGTCAGGAGCCGTGCGCGTGTTGCTTTACACGCGGGACACGGAGAGCAGGGGAAACTGTGTCTTGATCACGACGTGCGCCGCTGCGTGCCGGAGCTTCGCGACTACGGCACCCCGCTGCGCGTTCGCGACCTGCTGCAGCACATGAGCGGGCTGCGCGACTACGGTGCGCTGGGGCAGCTGTCAGGGAAGCCTGGCGCCAGCGGAATGACGGGGGCTACCTTCTCCCACGCGGCAACAGGGCACGGGTCGATGGCCTGTGCGCGGCGGGAATCATCGGGCGGAGGGCAAGCTGATGACGCAGGTTCAGGAGTTGACCGAATCCGCAGATCCACCCGCGCCGCAACAGCAGCCGGCGCGCGCTTATGAGACGGCGTTGCTCTTCGATCAGGAAGGCGGGCAGACTCTGTCTCCGCCCAAGCGGCAGCCCATCGTCGTAAGCTCCTCGCTGGCCAAGATCTTCGTGCGAGCCGCAGGTATCAACCGCAGCGGCTCAGAACCTCCTCTGACCTTCAGCACGCTCCTCGTCGCTCTGCTCGTGGACGAGGACTCCTGGCTGAAAACGCATTTCGAGACGCAGCAGGTGCGGTTCGACGAGATCGCCAGACGCCGCCCGTACGACGAAGTGTCGCTGCGGGACCTGGCCGAGAGCGAGATCGAACCCGAGTATCTCACGACGATCTCCGCACGGGCCGCGCTCGAGGAGGCGGCGCGGATCGCTCGGCGTACCACGATCGACGGTACGATCGACCGGCGTCATCTGTGCGCCGCCTATCCGATCCTGTCGAAGTGGCACGAATCGGATTTCGAGACCTTTCGCATCGACCGGCTCGAGTGGGCCCGTGCGTTCGGCGCGCAGATGGCCCAGCAATTTCCGAGCGAGCGCGCGTACTGGGGCTCGTATGCGGATCGTGCGTCGCCAGTGCCGCTCACTTCATTCAGCGCGGACGTCTACACCGAGGATGATCTCCTCGGCATCGACCGCAGTGTGGACGCGCTCGCGTTGCTCATCGCCTCGACTCGCACGGTCACTCCGCTCGCCATCGGCATCTTCGGCCCGTGGGGTTCGGGGAAGACATTCTTCATGCGACATCTGCAGAAGCGCATCGTCGGCATTCGGCGCACCGAGCAGCGTCGCATCAAGGCATGGGTCGCCGCACGCAGCGCGGGCACAGCGCGGCCGGAGGATGCACCGCTCTATTTCGGCGAAATCGCGCAGGTCGAGTTCAACGCGTGGCACTACAACGAGGGGAATCTCGTCGCGAGCCTGGTCGAGCACCTCTTCCGCAATCTGCGCGTGCTTCCGGACGAAGGCGATGAACAGCTCGCCGAAAGGCGCGCGGACATGCTGAGGAAGCTGAAAGTCCTCAACAGCGAGCTATTGACCGTCGACCAGACCATCACGGCGGCGCAGCGGAACGTGGCGGAGGCGAAGGTCAGCGTCGAGATAGCGCGCACCGAGGCCGAGACCGCGAAGAACGATGTTCGCGAGATGGCGAGCAACATCGAGTCGCGGAACGAGGCGCTCGTCGCTGTGCGCCAGCAGCTCGACTGGGAGATCCAGGCGATCGAGCTGAAGTCGACCGAGGTCGATCCCGAGGACGTCATCGCCGTGGCCCTGGGGCCGCTGGCTCCGCTCGTGGCGGAGGTGCGCGAGACGATAGGGACGCTGCGGGATCAGGCCTTTGACTGGAGAGAGTTCCTGTCCCGGGTCCTTTCGGCGAAGGGCCTGGTGGTCGTCTCGCTCTGTCTAATCGCACCGTTCATGCTCAAGCTCGCGGGTGTACTGCAAGCTCAATGGGGCGCGTTGCTCAGCTCCGTCGTCGCTGCAGCGGCGGGGTTCGGCAGCGCCTTCGATGTGCTCAAACGTCGCCGGGCAGAGTTCGAGAGCAAGCTCGCGGACCTCGAGGTGCGGCAGCAGCAGAGCTTCGACGCGGCGCGCGCGGCCATCACGGCGCAACGGAACAAGCAGATCGCGGCCGCGCAACTCGAGCTGGACACGCTCAAGGGGACGCTCGAAGCGCGACGCAAGGCGCTCGCTGAGCAGGAGAAGCAAGTCAGCAACGCCGCGCACGAGCTCGCGCGACGAGCGGAGGTCCACGACTCCCGGCTCGCCGAGCGAGTCGCGGCGGAACAGAGGGCGCGCGAGGCCGAGGCCGAGCTGGAGCGTCTCTCCAGCGCACTGCTGCTCGAAGAGTTCATCAAGGACCGATCCAGCACGGACGACTATCGCAAGCAGCTCGGTTTCCTCGCGCTCGTGCGGAGAGACATCGAGCAGCTCTCCAAGCTTATCGAGAACGCGAACAAGAGTTGGCTGGAGAAGGGCAGCAAAGACCCGCCTCCTCTGCTCAATCGCATCGTGCTATACATCGACGATCTCGATCGCTGCAAGGAGGCCACCGTGCTCGCCGTGCTCGAGGCCGTGCACCTGCTGCTCGCGTTTCCGCTGTTCGTGTGCGCCGTGGCCGTCGATCCGCGCTGGGTGGAGAAGTGTCTGCGCGCGACGCACAAGCAGCTCTTCGCGGAGGAGGACCAACCGCTGCCCGAAATCGCTGGCGAGGATCCCGTCAACCACCACCAAGTCGCGAGCGGTGTCACCAGGAGCAGCGGCAGGCTGAGCGCGCCGGCAACAGTTGGAGACTATCTGGAGAAGATCTTTCAGATTCCGATCTGGATGTCCCCGATCGCCGCCCCCATCCGCGCGACTCTCGTCAACTCACTTCTCGGGCCCACGGCCGCACCACCACCGCGGGGCACGGCGACCGAAGGGCAGCGTGGCCGCGCGAACGTGTCCGATGACCACGGCGAGGACGAAGACAATGGCGACACCGGCGGGTTCGTCAACATCGCGGCGAAAGCGCGAGAGACACCAGATCCGCTGCGCATCTCGGATGAGGAAGCGAACTTCGTCACCGAGATCTGCGAACTACTGAGTGAACGGCCGCGTGCGCTCAAGCGATTCGTAAACGTGTATCGGCTGCTGAAGGCAAGCCTTCCGGATCTCGAGCGTGCGTCGTTCGTCAATGCGTCTCCATCGAGCCCCCACCGCGTCTGCTTGAGCCAACTCGCTTTCTTCACGAGTCATCCGCGCCTGGCGTCTTCACTCGTCGCGGCAGTCGGCAATCCGAAAGAGGTTACGGAGGGATCGGCCGGTGCCCGGGCCACCGCCGATCTCACGCTCGCGGAGTGGCTCAACGGCCTCGATCTCGAGACCCGCAACGAGCTGCAGGGCGCGCTCGAGCTCTTCCCGAATCGTGAGGCGATGCTGCTCGACCCGTTTCGGCGCTGGCTCCCGCTCACCAGCCGCTATCTCTTCCACCGTGCGGACTGACGCGCGCAGCGCGCCGGGGTCAACCCCGTTCACGTGGCGCGCTTGACGGGAATGCGCTTGCGCATGCATCTTCCGCCAGGCGCTCGGGGCGCCCGCGGGTCCGCGCGAAGGACTGAGTCCTCCCGCCGAAGTACATGGTGACGGCACATCGTCTCCGTGCTGGCCAGCTTGCGGACCGCCGGCCTTCAGCATGGAGGACGTATGCCCGCTCCCCGCCCCCTGCCCGTTTCGCCCGACCTCGATCAGCTCAGGCGACAGGCGAAAGATCTGCTCCGCGATGCGCGCGCCGCCGATCCGTCCGCGCTCACACGCTTCCGGATTCTCCCGTCACTCGCTGGAGCGAGCGACGACGACCTCGCCCGTGCGTCGCTCGCGCTTCACGACGCACAGTCGGTGATCGCGAGAGAACACGGCTTTCCCTCGTGGAACGCGCTGCGCGACCGCGTCGAGGAGCTGACGCTCGGCTTCGATGACGCCGTGCGTGAGTTCGTCGAAGCGGCGACCGATGGTCGCACATCGCGCGCCGAGCGCGTGCTCGCGCTCCATCCAGGCATCGCTGGCGCGAGCTTCCACACGTCGCTGCTGCTGGGTGACGCGGCCGCCGTCGAGTCGCATCTCACGCGACGGCCGGCGCTCGCTCACGAAGCGGGCGGCGCGCGCGGATGGGAGCCGCTTCACTACGTGTGCTACGACTCGCTCGGTCACTCGACCGTCGCCGATGCGGACGGGCTCGTGGCCATCGCGCGGCGGCTGCTCGAGCTGGGTGCCGACGCGAATGCACGCTTTCCCTGGCTGCATCACGGCGTACGACGTCCCGTGCTCTGGGGCGCGACCCGGGTCACGCGCCTGGTGCCGCTGGCGGAGGTGCTGCTGCAATCGGGCGCCGATCCGAACGACGGCGTCACCCTGCCGATGGCTGCGAGCGCCGGTGACGTGGCGACGCTCGAGCTGCTGCGTGCGCACGGCGCAAGCCCGGACCAACCCTGGGCCACGGACGGATCCGCGACGCTGTACGCCATCCTCAACTGGTCGACCACTCCCATCGGGGTGCAGTGGCTGCTGGAGCACGGCGCCGATCCCGATCCGGTGTTCGCCGAGAACGGGGAGACACCGCTGCACGTCGTTGCAAGGCAGTGGGACGTCGCCGTGGCCGAAGCACTCGTGCAGCGCGGCGCGGACGTCTCGCGCCAGCGCGCCGATGGCCGCAGCCCGTATGCAGTGGCGGAGCTGAGTGGGAACCGCGCGGTTGCCGACTGGCTGCGCTCGCACGGGGCTTCGGACGCGCTCGCGCTGGTGGACCGACTCGTCGCCGCATGCGGTCGCGGTGATCGTGCGGCCACGGAGGCGATGCTCGCCGCGCACCCCACGCTGCGCGACGACATCACCGAGGCGCACTATGCGACGCTTCATCGCGCGGCGGAGCAGGGGGATGTCGTGGCGCTCATGCTACTGCTCGACTGCGGCTTCGATCCGAATCGCGGCGACGAGGGGATCGGCAAGACCGCGTTGCACAGCGCGGCGATGGCGGGGCAGCCCGACGCGGTGGGGCTCCTGCTCACGCGCGGCGCGTCACCCGACGCTCGCGACCGGGAGTTCAACGGCCAGCCGCTCGTGTGGGCGGCCGAAGGATCTCGCTCGCATCTCGATCGTGCACGGGACTTCGCGAGCGTGGGACGACTGCTGCTGGACGCGGGATCGCCGACGGAGTGGCAGTCGCCCACGAGCGAGCCGGCCGAAGGGATCGCCGAAGTCCTCGCCGAGTGGCAACGCGATCGGACGTCGCGCGGCGGCGTGGCGCCTTCCACCGCGAGCCGGGAGTGAGGATGCGCACGTGGTAGAGTCGTCGCACCTACCCACACGAACGGCCCACCGGTGAGGATGGGCCGTCGTGCCCGGAGGGGCAGCGAAGACTCGGAGCGCCCGCCCCTCATCATCGTGCGCGATACAGCGGGTCAGCTAGCCCGTTGCAACCGCCGCACGAAGGGTCTCGTGGAACAAAAAAGCGCCGGTGTTTCGAACGCCTTTCAGTACGGCAAGTACTGCGCGATTGTCCCGCCCCAGTAGTACGATGCCGAGCCATCCCATGCGACGACGTATGCGTAATCCGCCTTCGCCGTCCAGGTCCCGGAGCTCCACGGCACACTCACCGTAATTGCACAGGACGAGGTACCGTAACACTGCCGACTGACATTCGTTTTCGTTCCGCTCGGCGAGGTCAGCGACGCCAGCGGCGCGATCTGCTGCGGAGTGCCATTGGTGCACTGCCACGTGATGGTGGTCTCCGTGTTGTTGCCGATGTGCGCCGGGTAGCTGACGTCCGCCCAGCAATCGCCCATTCGAGCGTTGGTTCGAGGTGTCTTGGCGCCAGGCGCGAGGGCGGCGTCAGCGTTGTGTGCACCGAAGCCTGCGGCCACGGCCACGGCGAGTACGGCGGCGAGACGGCGGGAGCGTGTCATGTGATTTCACCTGCGTTGAGGATGGGCTGGACGAGTGGCACGCAAATGCTCTGAGGGTCGAAGACCCGGGGGGCGCGCTCATGCAGGGCGCGCGACGGCCTCCTTTGGCGCTCTGTCCGACTCGTGTCGGTTCTAGACCGCGTGACGCACAGCCCATCCTCGGGCAGCATCACTGCATGCAACTACACACCACGCGGCGGCGGCCGGACGAGGCAAAATTCAGGCCCGATCCCAACTAACGCGCCGGTTCGGCTACCGGATTTCCGTAGACCAAGCCATGATGCGAGACGCTTCATCGCGCTGTCATTGCTGCTCATGCTTGCGATGGTGACCGTGTCCGGACGCGCGGCCGCTAGTTCTTCGACGTGAACTCGGCGCGAAAGTCCACCCATTCGGAACGTGGCTTCGACTCGGGCGCTGCCGAGCGTGCCGGCTCGAAGCGGAACCGCGGCAGCACATTGCGCACCGCGAGCGTGAACAGCTCGTGATCCGATCGCATCACTTGCATGCTCGATCCGTCCACCCGACCACGCTCGTCGACACGGAACCGCACGACGACCTCTCCCTCGGTGCGCTGCGCGCGAAGCACATCGGGAAAACGAGGAAGTGGCGCCGGCCCGATGAGCACGGGAAGCTTTGCGCTGGCGTCACTGGCGAACGGTGATGTCCGGAGTCCTCCCACCGTTCCGATCCGATCGGCGTCTGACTCGCGATCGATGTGCGTCGAGGCGCGCACCAACGAGTCGACGTTCATGGTGGCGATGATCGGAACGGACATCGCCGCCAGGCGTCTCGGTGCGGCCGGGATGCTCGGCTGCTCCGAGCGCGCGGCCAGCGAGCGTGTCTCCGCCTGGGCGGTGGACGCAAGGAGCTGCAGAGTCGCTGTGGCCGTCGCCGCAATCGAATCGGCAGCCTGATCGGCGTCCGCACTCGCGAGACGCTGGTCGCTTCCGAAGCCGGCACGCTGGGATGTCAACGCGACGATCGCGAGTGCGACCGCGGCCAGTCCAGCGGACGCGTAGAGGGCAGCTCGCTTCCTCGACGACCCTCGGGTCGTATCGGCGGGGAACGATGCGAGAGTGGGCTGCCGGCCCTCATGCACGACATTGTCCGAGGCGACACCGTGGTTGGCGACGACACTGTGCGTCGCGCTCGACTGCACGACGGAGGTGGCCGCGTGCACGAGTACGGGCGTCGCGACCGGGGCGATCGCCGCGGCCGACCTTGCAGTCGGCGGCGTGAGGCGAACCTCGAGGTTGGCCATACGCGTCCTGATCGCACGCACTGTCACATGGTCGGCGCCCAATGCCGCCTCGCGCTTGGGGAGCGCGCGCCGCAGCAGCGTGAGCGCCTCGGCGAGATTGACGCGCGCCGCGCACGTCTCGGAAAGCTGCTCGAGCGTGACCACGATCGCCATGTGATCCGGTGCGAGAACCTTCTCACGAATGCGGAGCGCCTCTCTGAAGAGCCGTTCCGCCGTGGCGACGTCTCCGAGCCCACGATGCGCCAAGGCGAGGCCGGCGAGCGCAGTGGCGACATCGGCGTGATCCTCGCCCTTGGTCCGTGCGATTCGGAGCAGGCGTTCGAGAAGTGCCTTGGCGCGCACATGATTGGACCGACGGATGTGCAGCCGGCTCAACTCGTTGAGCACGACGCCCAGCGACGCGTGTTCGGCGCCGAAGAGACGCTCGCCCAGCACGAGCGCTTCGCTGAGAAAGCGCTCCGCAGCCGGCTGGTCACCTCGGCTCAACGTCATGCGCGCCGCGTCGATCCGCTGCTCGTACATCTCTCGCACGTCAACCATTCGCCACACCATGAGATGGTTCTGCATCCCCGCCGTCCTGGATCGGGCCGTGCGAGCGACGTCGTTCGCACGATCGAATGGTGACCCAACACAGCGAATCACCATGACCCACGGTGACCGCCTCTGAAAAGGCGGAGCCCCGTGACGGCCGTACGATGGGACGAACGGTGGTGCATCCGCGAAACGAGCGGGCACAGCCGTAGAGGAGACGCTCTCACTCGCGTGCGGCATCTGGCGGTGGGTGGAACGTGCCGCTTCGTCAGCTCGCTTCCTCTATCTTCCACCCGCCTCGTCCAGCCCGAGAATGTCGACTGCGACTTCGAAGAGGTCGTTGTTCAGGACGCGCGCGCGAACGTCTCCGACGCAATGCCCAATCGCGTCACGCTTGTAACTCACGCGCTGTCTCCGTCGGTTGCTAACTCTCGCGCACGGCCGACACCCCGTCTGGCCGCCCATTCCCCAGCGCACGAGAAGCCATCTGATGACTGCTATCCACAGGATCGCACTGTATGCCGCACTCGCCGGCGTCACCCTGACGCACGCCGCCGCGGCACAAGCTCGCTCAGCCGCGAGTGCCTCGCGGCCGCTGCCGCTCCTCACCGCGATGAGCGCGGCCGAACAGACGCGCCTCGCGCTCAGCACCGCGCCGGAGGAGGTGGCGAGTGGCGCGTCCATCTACGTGTTGACGGCCAAGGGATACACCCGGACTCGCGCCGGCCGCAACGGATTCAGTTGCCTCGTCGAGCGAGAGCTGCTCGAGACGGTGGAGCCGATCTGCTACGACGCCGAGGGCAGCGCCACGACGCTGAAGGCGCGGGTCTATCGTGAGGAGCTGAGAGCGAAGGGTGTCGCCGAAGCTTCGGTGAAGACGGCCATCGCCACCGCGTACCGCGCTGGTCGACTGAAGGCGCCGAGGAAGCCCGGCATCATCTACATGTTGGCGCGGGAGAACTATGCATGGAACGACATCGCGAAGAAGCTCTGGACTCATCCGCCGCATTACATGTTCCACGCGCCATTCGCGACGCAGGGTACAATGGGCGGCCCGCTCGGCCCGACGACACCCATCGTGGGGTGGCCCGGTCAGCCCGACGCGGTCATCATCGTGATGGCCGCCACGCATTGACGGCGCGTCGGCGCGGCCGCTCCACCGGAGCGGCCGATACCTGATGGTGCAAAGCATTATCATATTCACGAAGGGGAGGTGATCGTCCGACGCAGCGATTCCTCAGTCCCAACACGAACCAAGGACACGGGCATGGACTCGACCTCGATGACGGCGATCATGACGTCGCAGCAGTTTCTCGAGCACTGGCAGGGGCACCGTGCACTGACGCGGCGCGTCATCGATGCGTTCCCGGAGGACAAGCTGTTCGACTATTCCATCGGCGGCATGCGTCCATTCTCGACGCTCGCCATGGAGTTCATCGGCATGGCCGTGCCGACGCTCAACGGCGTGCTCACCGGAGAGTGGAAGCAATTCGCCGACGCGAAGGCCACCACCAAGGCGGAGCTCCTCCGCGCGTGGGACCAGTCGACCGAGCAGATCAACACGCTCTGGCCGACGATTCCCGCAGCGCGCTTCCAGGAGGTGGACACCGCCTTCGGCCAGTGGAAGATGCCGATCTACGATCTCCTGCTGTACATCAGGGACAACGAGATTCACCATCGCGGGCAGGGGTACGTCTATCTCCGCTCGCTCGGCATCGAGCCGCCGCCCTTCTACGAGCGCTGACGCAAGTCAGGCAGGGCGAGCCGCGGCGACCCGACTTGCATTCCGTGCGCGGCCAATTCAATCTAGCGATATCCGAACCGCACTTCGCCCGTGAGGACACCATGCGTATCCGAACCGCGCTAGTCGCCGTCGCGCTCCTCCTGCCGTCCATCACCTCCGCGCAGCTGCGCACGCCGAGGATCGGCGGCGGACGTCATCCGGGCCAGCCGGTGCCGCTTGGTACCCAGCCCGAAGTCATCGCCCGCGCCCAGGCAGCCGTGCGGTCTCGATACTCGATGGAGGCGTATCCGCTCATCAGTCGCGTCGAGGCGCCGGGCATGGAGAGCGGAAGCCCGACGTCGGCGTGGACGAGCTTCGGCAGCGGCACGCGCCTCGACTGGCGCCACACGGAGTATCTCT
>JBDSDB010000018.1:0-5082 GCA_039920785.1 Gemmatimonadaceae bacterium | reverse complement strand
TGACGTCACGCTCGTCGAGACAGGCGTCCGAACACATCTCGCAGGCAACGAGACAGGCGACGCACGCTTCGATGCAGTCGTGATACATCTCGCTCTTGCGGCTGAGGTAGGTTCCGAGATCGATTTTTGGCATTGCGCTCCTTAGAATGACTGATAATCGCACGAACGTGTCGCTCCAGCGTGATCAAAATGCGGGCCATCGCCGTACCCGACGCGCTGTCGCGGTGGCAGCGGCGGAAATGTCGACGCGGAGATCGCGCAGATCTGCGAAGCGCTCGAGCGCTCGGGAAGCGCCGTCGCGCACTCAGCAGCGTTGCTCGGCATGGGACGCACTACGCCCTGGTGCAGACTGCGCCCGTACGGAATGGTGCCGCCTGGCTGCGATGCGACGGATAGGAGAGGACTTTTCGCGAGGAGTGCACACCATGCGTCGTCCGACAATCGCATCGCTTCTGCTCGCGACTGGCTTGCTCGTCGGTGGGGGCGCCGCCGTTGCGCTGCTGCTCGGCATCGATCCGACCTGCCAGCTGCCCTCGTCAAGATCGCACTCTTCAAGTTGATGTTCATCGCGGCGGCCGGACTACTCGTCGCCGGCGCGCTCGTCGGCAGACGCGCACGTGCGGAGCGCGACGCCATGCGTCGCTGACCAGGATTGCCGCGCGGTCATCCCGTTGGCTTGGCTCGCCACAGAAGCATCGCGCGTTCCGGCAGTGACGGCGCCACACCACATCGCTCGACGCGAGCGCGCTCCGCGCCGAATCGACGAGCGCATTGCGCGGACTCGACGCGCTGCCGGCGCAGCGCAGGTGAAGATCGAGACTGATCGCCAGCACCCGCCGAGCGCGCGCCTCTCGCTCTCGATCGCCGAGTCTCGGCTGCGTCGGATCGAGGGCGAGCGTGGTATCGGCGAGCATGAGTCGGTTCGCGATCGCCGTGTCGCCCGGCCGACGTCGCGCTGCGGCCTCGAGGTCGGCGCGTGCCGTACGAAAATTGCCGAGCGCCAGCGCGGCCTCGCCCATACCGGCGTACGCAGCGGCATCACCCGACGCTTCACGCAGCACCATGCGAAAGATGTCCGCCCCTCGAGCTGGCGAGCCGGCCTGGATGAAGAGGTGACCGAGCCGCATCCGCAGCGCGAGGCTATCCCTCGAGACGTCCTGAATCGGGAGCAGCTCGGCGAGCAGCTCCGCCTGCGAATGCCGGCGCGCGAGGAGCTCGATCAGTTCGAAGCGCGTTTGCATGCGCCGGGTCAGGCTGTCACTGCGCCATCGGCCGTAGATCGCGCGGTGGTAAAACGATGTGGCCTCTTCCGGCCGACCCTCGCGTACCAGCACTCGCGCCATCAGTAGATTGGCCGCTCCGTCCGACTCGGCGCGGTCCAGCACCGACTGCAAGGTGCGCTCTGCGTCGGTTGGATGGCCGTCGGCAAGCGTCGCCTCCGCGAGGCCGAGCTCGTAGCTGAAGTTGGTCCGTTCGATCGCAAAGGCGGACGCGAATCGATCGCGCGACTCGGCCGTCTGATGCGCGGCGAGCAGCTGCCGCCCCTCAGCGTACAGGCTCGCCGCGTGTGCCCGGGACTCGTCGCGGTCCACTCGCGCCAGCCACGTGTCCACGAAGAGCAGGATGACGATCAACACGAGGATCGCAGCGAACGTCGCCACGAACTCGGGTGCGCTCGCCGATGGAAGCCGGCCCGACTCGCGTGGGACCACGTCACTCATGCGACGCACGCTCCGACGCGGGAAGCTGCTCGGTGCGCTCGACGCCGTAGGCCCGCAGGATGTCCGGCAGCGTGACCACGCCCAGGAGGATGCGCACATTGGCGCGGCTCACCACCGGCAGCACGGTGTGTCGTGCCGCTCCCATGCGCGCCAACGCCTGACCGAGCGGCTGGTCGCCGTGCACGTGCGGAAAACGATCCTCCACATCGCCGGCCCGGTGCGCCGCGTCGGTCGCGGAGCGCAGCTCGTGCAAGGTCGCGTCAGCCCGCCCGTCGGCCATCGCCTGAACCAGAGCGCTCGTGCGCACCATCCCGACGAATCCGTCTTCGTCTTCGACGGGCCACGACGAGAGCGCGCTGTCTCGCACACGCTCGAGCGCGTAGCGCACGGGGAGGTCGTGCGGCAGTGGCTCTGGCGACTCACGGATCGCCGTGCTCACGCGCAGTCGGCCCGCCTCTGGACGAAACGCGCCGGTTGGCAGGTGCGATCCGTCCTGCCGCGAGAGCGCATCGTAGATCGGCTCGTGCTGGAGCCGTTGCGAGATGTAGAAGGCGATCATGTTCGAGATCATCAGCGGCACGATGATCGTGTAATCGCGCGTCACTTCGAAGATCATGATCACCGACGTGAGCGGCGTCCGGATGATGCCGGCGAACGCCGTGCCCATGCCGACGAGCGCATACGCGCCCGCATCGGCCGTCACCGTCGGCAGCGCCAGATGCGCCACCCGCCCCACCGCCGCGCCCATCATCGCGCCGATGAACATGCTCGGCCCGAAGATGCCTCCCGCGTTGCCAGATGCGTAGCACACGGCCGACGCGCCGACCGGGATCAACCACCGCACCTGCGCCGTGCTGAGGCCGAGCCGACGCGCGTGAGCAGAACGAAGGCGACGACCACCAGGCCGACGAGCGCACCGATCACGAGACTGAGCATCAGCGCGAGGCGATCCTCGCGCCTCCGGAGATCTTCCACCAGCTCGAGAACGCGTGCACTCCATCGCAGTCGTCGCGTTGGGGCCGCGTCGATGATCGGGTCCTGATCAGGCGCGGAGGCGACAACCCTGGGCTGTTGGGAACGAAGAGGCTGGAGCACGAGCTTGCGGGGGAGACCCCCCAACACTAACCTGTGCGACGGTTCTCGCTGGAGCGGGAGCAGCCATTTCTACCTTCCGGTGTGGGCTGACATGTCCGCAACGTCTCGTTCAGGGCGCTCGGCGAGAGCTGCGGCCCCACGTCCACTCGACCAGTCAATCGTCGTCTCTATCGACGCATTTCGGCGCATCCTGCGTGCGCTGCGTCTCGCCGAGCGCGGAGTCCAGGCAGCCGTCGGATTGAGCGCGGCGCAGCTCTTCGTGCTCCGGGCGCTGGAGGACGGGAACGAGGCATCGCTGTCGGATCTCGCGGATCGCACGATGACGGACCGGTCGTCCGTCGCGGCCGTCGTCGAGCGCCTGCTGGAAGCGGGCCTGGTCCTCCGGAGTGTCTCGCACGCCGACGGCCGCCGGGCAGCCATCGTCGTGACCGGGAAGGGGCGCAGCGCACTGATGCGATCGCCGGAGCCCCCCACGGCCCTCCTCGTCGCTGCAATGTCCGCCCTGACGGTGCGAAACCGCGCGTCGCTCGCGGACCAGCTCGTCGCGCTCACCTCCGCGATGGGACTCGACGGCCAACCGGCGGGCATGCTATTCGATGATGCGCGGCATGCCGCGCGAGCTTCTCGTCGCGCGCGGTCGTGATGGCGGCCGAGCTCTCCGCGACACTCCGTGCGTTCATCGATCAGCACATGTTGACGCTGGATCACGTGGCGCTTCTCGTCGCCCTGCGAGAGCAGCCCGCGTCGGCCCACGCACCGACGGCGTTGGCCGAACGCAGCCGGCTCGATCGCGTGGTCGTGGATCGTGTGATCGCCGATCTGCTGGCGGCGCAGCTGGTGCGATGGGAGGGCTCCGAGATACAGTACACACCACCTTCTGACCAGCGCCAGATCGTGGACGAGCTCGCGACCGCCTACCGGACGATGCCCGTCACGCTGGTCCGCGCGATCTATGCGCGCCCAAACCGGGCCGCTCGCTCGTTCGCCGAGGCGTTCAGGGTTCGCAAGGAGAACGAGTGACGATGGCGCTTGTGGTGTACGCGCTCTGCACGCTCACCAGCCTCACGTGCGCCGTGCTACTCGCGCGTGCCTATCGAAGGACGCGTGTCCGGCTGCTGTTCTGGAGCACACTCTGCTTCGCGGCGTTCGCGGTGAACAATTTTGTACTCATCCTCGACGTTGGCGTGTTGACGGAGCGAGACCTGTCGGTGGTGCGAGCGCTGCCGTCGCTCGCCGGGATCGCACTGCTCCTGTTCGGGCTCGTCTGGGAGTCCGATCGATGAGCCAAACCCATGATCTAACGCTGTTCGTCTCCGGCATGCTCGCGACCGGGTACGCCGTGGCCGCGCTCCACTTCCTCAAGTTCTGGCGGGAGACGCGCGATCGTCTGTTCGCGTTCTTCGCGATGGCGTTCGCGCTGCTGCTGGTGCAGCGGGTAGCATTGGCTCTCCTTTCGGACGGGGAGCGAGAGGGCGCCGTCGGGTATTACCTGCTCCGCCTCCTGGCGTTCATGCTGATTCTCGTCGCCATCGTCGACAAAAATCGGAGCCGACGCCAGTAGCGCGCGTCGGCGTCGAGGTCGCGCGCGAGAGACGTTCCCGGAGGCTGCACCAGCCGGCCGACGCAACGCGGTCGATGGGAGCAACCACCCTCCATCAGTCGAGGGGCGCGCCGGCCGCGCCGGGCAGAGCGGAGTCGGCGAGCGGCATCTCCGGACCGGAGGGCGTCGGGCGTCCTCCCACGCCGATACGCTTGACGAACCGCTGCATCGAGAGCCCTTGCACCAGGAGCGACAGCAGGACAACGCCGAACGTCAGGTCGATGAGCAGTCTTCGCATTGGAAAGCTGTTTGGCAGCGCCAGCGCGAGCACCATGGAGAGGCCGCCGCGCAACCCACCCCATGTCAGCGCCGCCGCCCACGCAGGCGAGATGCGCTCGGACGTGCGGCGGAACGCGGCCGCGACGGCGAACACGACCCCCAGTCGCGACACCGCCACGGCAAGAAAGGCTACCATGATCGGCACGGCAATGGTGAGCAGCCCCGTCGGTCGCACCTCGAAGCCGATGAGCAGGAAGACGACGGAGTTCAGGGCGAACGCGGTGTACTCCCAGAACGCGTCGACGCCCGCACGCGTCGTGGGCGACATCGCCACCTCGCGACCGTACGTGCCCAGAACCAATCCGGCGGTGACCGTGGCGATGACGCCGGAGAGGTGCAGCCGCTCTGCCGCGACGAACGACCCGTATGCGGCGATGGTCGTCAGCG
>JBDSDB010000017.1:0-4257 GCA_039920785.1 Gemmatimonadaceae bacterium | reverse complement strand
AGCAGGCCAGCGCGGACCCGATGGTCGATCACCGCGCGGACATCTATTCGTGGGGCATCCTGGCCTACGAGCTGCTGACGGGGAGCACGCCGTTCAGCGGCCGCCCTGCGGCAGCGATGCTCGCGGCGCATACGATCGAGAGCGCCGAGCCGATCGCGCGGCGGAGACCCGGTGTCCCACCCGCGCTCGCGATGCTGGTGATGAAGTGTCTGGAGAAGCGGGCATCGGATCGTCCGCAGAAGGCCGGCGAGATCGTGCGCGCGCTCGACGACATGGTGACGCCGAGTGGCGGGCTAGCGCCGACGCATGCGGTCGGGACGTCGACGCGTCGGCGCAGGCTCGTCGCGGCGGGCATCGCCGTATTCGCGATCGTCGGGCTGGCCTTCGGGTACCGGGCGATGTCGCACGCACGCGGAACCGAGACGGGAGTGCGCACGATCGCCGTGCTGCCGTTCGAGAACCGGAGCCGCGACAGCACGTACGACTACCTCGCGGACGGCATGAGCGACGAGCTCCGGAGTGCGCTGAACGGCGTGCCGGGTCTCGGCGTGAAGGCCCGCAGCTCGTCCGCGGCGCTCCGGGGGAAGAGTGCGCGCGACGCGGGCGCGAAGCTCGACGTCGGGGCCGTGCTCGAAGGCTCGCTGAGCCGTTCCGGAGAGCGGATCCGCGTGACCGCCGAGCTGGTGCGCGTCGCCGACGAGAATACGCTGTGGAGTGGATCGTTCGACCGGCTGGCGACGGAGTTGCCGGCGGTGCAGGACTCGATCCTTCGCGCCATCACTCGGGCGCTCGAGGTGCGTGGCGATGGCCCGACCGCCGCGTCCGGCGCCGGGGGAGCGCGGGGCACGAGCGACCCAGAAGCCTACGACCTCTTTCTCAGAGGGGAATTCTTTCGCCGGCGATTCGACATTCCGACGGCCGTGCACTGGCTCGATAGAGCCGTCGCGCGGGACCCGTCCTTCGCGCGAGCGCACGCGAGTCTCGCGGCGGCCTACGCGCTCCTTCCACTGACGGGTGTCACCCTTGGCGATTCGGCGCGCCGCCAGGCGGTGAAGAGCGTCGAACGCGCGCTCGCGCTCGCACCCTCGCTCCCGGCCGTGTACGTCGCGCAGGCACAGCTGGAGATCTTCGCCGGCTTTCGGTATGACGCGGCCGAGCACACGATACGCAAGGCGATCGCGCTCGACTCCGCCGACGCCGACGCGCGTGTCTGGCACGCGTTCGCGCTCGGCTATCTGGGCCGGCTCGACGATGCATTGGCGGAAGCACGCACCGCGGTACGGCTGGATCCGTTGTCCACCGACGCGCAGATCATCGTGCAGGCGCTCCTGACGTACCGGCGCCAGCTGCCCGAACTGGTCGCGGCGACGAAGGCGATCCTCGAGCTCGACCCGAAGTCCACCATCGCGTTGGGAAACCTCGCGCAGGGCTACGCGCTCGGGCATCGGCCGGACAGCGCCGGCCTCGCTGCAGACGCCATTCTGAAGATCGACGCCGCCTCGTACGGTGTCCGCTCCCAGGTGATGTTCGCGTATGCCGCTGCCGGCCGATGGAAGGATGCCGACGAGCAGCGGCGGCTCGCACTCGAACCGGGGGGAAACTCGCCGAACTACTACACGGCGGTCAGCTCCATCATCTACGGCGACATGGACACTGCGATGGCGGCGATGGAGCGCGGCATTCGCGCACGTGAGCCGTTGTGGAACACGATCTTCATTGCCTGCGAGCCGATGTTCGCACCGCTGCGGACACGGCCGCGCTTCGTCGCGCTGATCAGGGAGCTGGGCGCCACGATGTGCGCGCCGGACGACCGCTGGCCGATCACGCCCCGCCCATGACGTCCACGACGGCGGAGTCGCTGAACGCTGCCCTTGCGGGCCACTACCGCATCGAGCGTGAGTTGGGCCAGGGCGGCATGGCGACCGTCTACCTCGCGCACGATCTCAAGCACTACCGCCAGGTCGCGGTGAAGGTGCTCAACGCAGATCTCGCCGAGTCGCTGGGACGGCAACGGTTCGTCCGCGAGATCCGACTCGCGGCGCGCCTCAACCATCCCCACATCCTGGCGCTCTACGACTCGGGTGAGTGTGACGGCTTCCTGTATTTCGTCATGCCGGTGATGCAGGGACAGACTCTCCGCGAGCTTCTGCAGCAGCACCGCACGCTGCCGGTGGCGGACGCGGTGCGGATCGCCACCGAGGTGGCCGACGCGCTCGACTACGCGCATCGCCACGACGTGGTGCACCGCGACATCAAGCCCGAGAACATCCTGCTGCACGAAGGGCACGCCGTCGTCGCGGACTTCGGCATCGGAAAGGCCATCGTCGCCGCCTCGAGCGAGACCGGCGTCTTCACTCAGATCGGTGTCACGGTCGGCACACCTGCCTACATGAGTCCCGAGCAGGCGGCGGGTGACCAGATCGACGGCCGGAGCGACCTCTTCGCGCTTGGCTGCGTGCTGTACGAGATGCTGACCGGCGAGGTGGCATTCACGGGTGCCACCATCCAGGCAACGATCGCGCGGCGCTTCATGTACTCGCCACCCTCAGCGACAGAGACCCGCGCCGACGTCTCCGCGGAGCTCGGCGAGCTCGTAACCCGACTGCTGGAGAAGGAGCCCGCCGATCGCTTCGCCACCGGCGCCGAGGTCGTCTCGAGCTTGCGCGCCTCTATGACGGGCTCCGGGTCGCGCGCCACCGTTCAACGCCCCGACCACGCCGCCGGCGAGAAGTCCATCGCCGTGCTGCCGTTCACGAACATCAGCGCCGACGCCGACAACGAATTCTTCAGCGACGGGCTCACCGACGAGATCATCACGGACCTGTCCGGGGTGAAGGCGCTGCGTGTCATCGCCCGAAACTCCTCGATGCAGCGAAAGGGAAGCACGAAGACGCTGCGCGAAATCGGGAGCGAGCTGGGCGTGCGGTATCTGCTCACGGGGAGCGTGCGAAAGGCGGGCAACGCGCTGCGTATCACGACGCAGCTCGTGGAGGCCGCGACGGACACGCCGCTGTGGGCGGAGAAGTACAGTGGGACGATGGACGACGTCTTCGACCTGCAGGAGCGGGTGTCGCGCGCGATCGTGTCCGCGCTGCAGGTCCAGCTCTCCGCATCGGAAGACGTCCGCCTGTCGGCACGACCGATCCAGAACCCGCGTGCATTCGAGCTGTACCTGCAGGCGCGCGACGAGCTGCGGCGGATGGGAACGTCGCCGAGCCGTGCGAGCGCGCTGATCGGGCATGCCATCGAGATCGAGGGCGAGGTGCCCGCGCTCCGTGCGCTGCGCGCATTCATGTGGTTCTCCGAAGTCCGCGCCGGACTGAATGCGGACCTCGCGCCGCTGGACGCGACTGAGGCCGAGGCGCGTGCGCTGGTAGACCTGGCCCCCGACGCGCCGTACGGCCACGCGCTGCTCGGCTATGTGGACTACGAGCGCGGCCAGCACAGGGAGGCGGTTCGTCACCTGACGAGCGCCCTGGAGCGGGACCCCACCGACACGGACGTGCTGTTCTACCTGGCCATCTCCCTCCAGGCGGCGGGGCAGATCGAGCCCGCGCTGGCGCTGGCGGTCCGCTTTCACGCGACCGATCCCCTGTCCCCGTTCGCGTGGGTGATTCTCGAGGTCGTCCAGTGGTTCGGCGGACGCGCTGGCGCGAGGCTGGACGCCATCGAGCGCGCCGTGGCGATGGATCCGGACAACCCGATCATCCACTGGGCGCTCGGCTACACCTATGCGCTGGTGGGTCGCACGTCCGACGCAGCCGTGCACGCACAGTGGATGATGGCGCGGGTGCCGCAGCTGCCATACACGGTGCAGCTGTCGTCGCTGGTGGACGCGATCGACGGACGCACGACTGCGGCGCTGGATGCGCTGGCACGCGTGGACGTCGCCCCACTCGACGGACACCACACCTTCCACCTGTCCGAGTCGTTCGCGATGGCGGGGGATACGGCCCGCGCGCTCAAGCTGCTCGAGCGCGCGGTGGACCGCGGTTTCTATCCCTTCCGGTTCTTCGCGGAGTGGTGTCCGTTCATGGCGCCGCTCCGAGGCATGCCGGAGTTCGATCGAATCGTCGCGAAGGCGGCGCGGCGCGTGGCGGAGTTCAGCGCATGACCGTGGCCGAGGACCCTCCTCGAATGGATCTCCGAGCAGACCTCCAACGTACGCTGGGCGATGGTTTCTCCATCGAGCGTGAGCTTGGTGGCGGCGGGATGGCGCGCGTATTCGTGGCGCGCGACGAGCAGTTGGGGCGCGAC
>JBDSDB010000016.1:0-22617 GCA_039920785.1 Gemmatimonadaceae bacterium | reverse complement strand
GTTGAATGGACGGCCGCGCCGTGGCGCGTTCCGGCGGGACGGGCATTCCATCCTTCGCCACGGCGCGCCAGGTGACGAGCGTCGAGTCGCGCAGCAGGCGCGCGATCATGCTCGGCCTGAACGTGTGCACGTCGACGAAGCGAAGGGTATAGCGGGTGCCGGCGCGCAGCTCGAGTGGCGACGGCGTGAGCGTTCCGTTCACGAGCACCGCATTGTTCGCGTCCTCATCGCGCCGAGGAACGGTGAGCAGCAGCACGATGTCGCGCGACGGGTCGAACGACTTGGGTTCATCCACCACGAGCAGCACACCCGCGAGCCCTGCCTGCTGCTGACGCACCTCGTCGGCGTGCGGGTGATACATGAACGTTCCCGACCGCGGCGGCGTGAAGCGCGCCTCGAACGAGTCGCCGGGCGCGATGGCCGGCGAGAGATGCCGACCGCTTCCGCTGAATCCAGCCACTCCGTCGAAGTAGCTATCGAGCTCGATGCCGTGCCAGTGCACCGCTGTCGCCTCGCGCAGCTTGTTGACTACCATGATGCTCACGGGCCGGCCACGCTCGAGCAGTATCGTCGGACCGGGAAGCAGCGCCACCTGTGACGCGGCCGCGCTCGCGCCCTCGTGCAACGCGTAGCCGTACGCCGGCACACTGTCCGTACCGCCCGAGTCGGATTGCGCGACGAGCCGGAGCCTGCGTCGCGCCGCATCGCGCGGGGCGACGCCCGCTCTGTCGCGTCCGCGCACCTCGATGCCCATCACGAGGCCGCCCATCATCTCCATCGCGTGATTAAGGACGTGCACTTTCTCCTCGGCCACGAGCGATGTACCGTCGAGTGGCTGGCTTCGCAGCACGTGATAGTTGTCGTGGCAGTGGAAGAGCCAGTTGCCCGCCCGTTCGGGCACCCACGTCATCGTGAACGTGCGCCTGGGCGCCGTGCGCTCCGTGACGACGCGATACGGAGCGACGCTCGGCGTGTACACGCTGTCCACGGAGCCGTCGCCGCGGCTGTTCACGTCGAAGTAGAAGCCGTGCAGGTGCATCGGGTGCACGGCGCGGCTCACGTTCAAGACGCGGAACCGCACCGTGTCGCCCGCAGCATACGACAGGCGCTCCGTGTTCGGCCACGTCTTGCCGTTGATCGTGAACCGGAGCAGCGTGTTCCTGAACACCAGTCCAGTGGGGTCCGGCGCCTTGTTCCAGAGCCCGATGACGAGCACGCGATCGCGCGGCCTCGCGGGCGCGCCGCGCGGGTCGACGATGAACGCGCCGCTCAACTCCGCGTCGTGCGTCGACGAGTCGCGCGCCGGCGCACCCAGGACTTCGCCCCAGTAGTAGTAGGTGCCAGGCATGCCCGCGACGAAGCGCACCTCGCGCGTGGCGCCTGGCTGAATCTGCAGCGTGTCGGCGTCGCCGCGTGCCGAGACCCCGCGCGGCGAGAGGTTGTGCATGACGAGCGTGCCGCGCGCGAGCGTGTTGGTGACGAAGGCGTGGATCTCGGTGCCCTCGGGGACTCTGATGAGCGGACCCGGGACGAGCAGGCGCTTCCCGCGTTCGGCGAAGGCGCGCACGACGATGCCGGGATCCGATTCGCGATCCGGACGCCATTCCCCCTCGCGCGCGTCGAGCCGCACCGTCAGCACGCCGTCGCGAAGCACGCCGGCGGCGATCCGGTTGTCGTGGACGTCAATGCGCTCCACGGCGGCCACGGTGCGCGCGTTCGCCGGGGGAACGGACGGCAGACTGGCCGCGGCCGGCGCGGACAGCAGCACGGCCGAGAGCATGCGTGAGAGCGACTTCATGGGTATGCCTCCAGAGGAAGGCAAACTTCACCCGTCGTGTCGCGTCACGCCAGGCGAGCGGCCTCGGAGCGCGCCTAGAGCACCCGCGACAGCAGCGACCAGCCCTGGTCGAGCAGCTTGTCCTTCACCGAGCGCGCCGCGTGCGCTTCGGCGGTGATCTCGCGCGACAGGCGGAGGTCGCTGGCGAACATCTGCTCCATCCGCGCGCCGAGCGTCTGGTCGACGGCCAGCAGGGTGGTCTCGTCGTTGAACGACATCGACCGATTGTCGAAGTTGACCGTGCCCGCGGAGACGAAGCGTCCGTCGGCGACGATCGACTTGGCGTGCATCATCGCGGGCTGATACTCGAAGATCCGCACTCCCGCCTTGAGCAGCCCGGAGTACAGTGCCCTGCCCGCGTGGTACGTGGATTTGACGTCGCCCATCTCGCTGCACGTGAGGATGCGCACGTCGACCCCGCGCTTGACGGCCGCCCCGAGCAGTTCGCAGAAGTTCTCGCCGGGCACGAAGTACGAATTGGAGATGTAGAGCCGCTTCTTCGCGCTGCCGATCGCGAACGCGTAGTACCGCTCGGCGCTCGTGCTGCCGACGGACGGTGACGCGTGCAGCAGCCCCGCGGCCACCGAGTCGCCGGTGGGCAGACCGCTCTCCGGCGGGAAGAACAGGTCGCCGGCGAGGAGCGTCCCCGTGGCCTCGGCCCAGCCGGCGGTGAAGGTCGCCTGATGCTGGAGCACCGCCGGCCCGGTGAAGCGCGCGTTCGTGTCGCGCCACTGGTCCTCGTGCTTTCCGTCGCCCCACCACTTGTCGTCGATACCGAAGCCGCCGGTGTAGCCGATGCTGCCATCGATCACGGCGACGCGGATGTGCGAACGATGGTAGACCTTGAAGATCTGGTACCAGCGCGTGGGCCGGAACGCCGCGATCGTGATGCCGCCCGCCTCGAGCTCCGCGAGATACTCCTTGGTGAGGGCGCCGGAGCCGAACGCATCGCGGAGGAAGAGAATCCGCACCCCGGCTGCGGCCCGGTCGAGGAGGATGGACTTGAACTCGTCCGCCATGCGGCCCGGCTGGCAATAGTACATCTGCAGCGTGATCGACCGCTGCGCCGCGCGCAGGTCCTCCCACAGCCGGGGATAGGTCTCGTTCCCGTTGCCGTAGATCTCGATGGCGTGCCCTGGCGCGATCGTCGTCTTGGTGAGCAGCGAGAGCGTCTCGCAGAAGAGAGGATCGGTGGGCGACGGAGGGCCATCGTCGTCGCCGGGCGCACGCAGGCGGCACACGTTGGTGCCGCGGGTAAGCGACTGCAGGCCCACGACGGCGAGAATGCACGCGGCGACGCCGAGGAGCGTGACCACCACCTTGAGGACGATGTCCATCTGCGCTCCACGACTCCGGTTGGGAGGGTGGGATGCGGCGTCAGGCCGCTCCCGTCTCACATCTCCTATGCAGCTTGGAGGCCAACCGAACTCAGGGTACGGTGGCCGTGCCTCTCTCCTCGTATCGCACGCGCCCGCCGACGATCGTGTACACGACCCTCGCCGTCGGGATCTCCCGCTCGGGAATGGTCATCACGTCCTTCGACAGCACGACGAGATCGGCGTACTTGCCGGGCGAGATGGAGCCGAGCTCCTTCTCCATGAACATGGCGTAGGCGTTGTTGAGCGTGTAGGCGCGCAACGCCTCGGCGCGCGTGAGCCGCTGTTCGGGCACGAACACACTTCCGTCCTTCGTCGTGCGCGACACCATCCCATAGAACGACGCGATCGGGTTCACATCCTCGACGGGCGTGTCCGTGCCGTTCGTGACGACGGCGCCTGCGTCCCACAGCGACCGGAAGAGGTACGATTCCCGCTTCGCGCGCTCCTCGCCGAGCTTGGCCGGAATCCACGGCGCGTCGGAGATGGCGTGGATCCCCTGCATCGACGCGATGACGCCGAGCTGCGCGAAGCGCGGCAGATCCGAGGGCGCGAGTTGCTGCGCGTGCTCGATGCGCCACCGCAGGTCGCGGGCGTCGGGGTGTGCGGCGAAGGCGCGCTGGTACACGTCGAGCACTTCGCGGTTGGCGCGGTCACCGATGGCGTGGGTGTTCAACTGATACCCGTGCCGCAACGCCAGCTCGGCCACCTTGCTCAGGCTCTCCGGCTGCTCGAGCGCGAGCCCCGTGCTGCGCGGCAGGTCGGCGTACGGCTCGAGCAACCAAGCGCCGTTGGAACCGAGCGCGCCGTCGATCTGGCGTTTGATGGCGCGAACGGTGAGATAGCCATTCGCGTAGCCCTGCATGCGGTACCGATCGAGCAGCCTGTCCATGCGCGCGATGGGCTCGTTGCGCACCATCACGTAGAGGCGGATCGGAAGCTGCCCCGCGTCGGCGAGCGACTTGAAGAGATCGATCGTGGCGAAGTCGGTGCCGGCGTCGTGGA
This sequence comes from Gemmatimonadaceae bacterium, assembly GCA_039920785.1. GTDB lineage: Bacteria > Gemmatimonadota > Gemmatimonadetes > Gemmatimonadales > Gemmatimonadaceae > AG11. The sequence continues at coordinate 18,399 of JBDSDB010000016.1, read as the reverse complement.
AGGAGGTGACCCCCTTGGACAGGGCATCGGCACCGGCAAGGCGTACGAGCGTCCGTGCGTAGGCGAGGCGTTGCGCGCGTGTACGTCGCGCGGCGGCGCGGGCACGAACCGGCTCGAGGAGCTTCTGCGCGGACTCACGCAGCATGCCCGTCGCGTCGCCCGACGCGTCGCGTACGATCTCGCCGCCGGCAGGGTTGCGGGTGCTCTTCGTGATCGCCGCCAGCGCGAGCGCCCGCGCGTTGACGAAGGCGGCGTGTCCGCTCGCGTGGTCGAGCAGCACGGGATTGTTCGGCGAGACGGCGCTGAGCGACGCGTGCACCGGGTTCCCTTCGACGGACGGCACGGGCGCGCGCTCCCACTTGGCCTGGTGCCAGCCGTAGCCGACGATCCAGTCTCCCGGTCGCGCGCGGCGCGCGGCCGACGCGACCTGCGCGACGATGTCGTCCCACGTGCGCGCCGTCGTGAGGTCTAGCTGGAGCTTGGACTCGCCGAGGCCCATGTAGTGGCCGTGTCCGTCGATGAAGCCCGGGACGACGAGGCGGCCGGCGAGATCGATGACGCGCGTGGCGGGCGTGACGAGCGCTCGGATCTCGGCGCTGGTGCCGACGGCGACGATGCGGTCGCCGGCGATCGCGACGGCCTCGGCCTCGGGACGCGTGGAGTCGACGGTGACGACGTGGCCACCGACGAGTGCCATCGTGACGCGCGGCTGCGCGAGGGCGGTGGGCGCGAGCGATGTGGCGAGGAGGAGAGCGAGCAACGGGCGGGAAACGCGCATCGGCAGGGCGAGAGTCGGGAGGTCGGCGTGCGTGGTCCGGACTTACGATCCCTCTCGACCGTAGGCAAGGGCCGTTATACTGCCGTACGGGAGCGCGCGATCACGCGTGATCACATCAGACAGAGTGCACGTAGATGCCGACCATCGACCCTCGCATACACACGTTCCGCCGGCTCCACGAGTCCGGCACCTTCGTGATCCCCAACCCGTGGGACGTCGGCAGCGCGCGCCTGCTGCAGCATCTCGGCTTCGCGGCGCTCGCCACGACGAGCGCGGGCTTCGCGTGGACGCTCGGTCGGCCGGACAACAGCGTCACGGTCGACGAGGTGATCGCACACCTCCGCGCGATCTGCTGCGCCGTGACGGTGCCGGTGAACGCGGACTTCGAGCGCGGGTTCGCCACAGCGCCGGACGAGGTCGCGGCGAACGTGGTGCTGGCGACGGGAACGGGAATCGCCGGTCTGTCCATCGAGGATTCCACGCACGATCCGGAACATCCCCTGTTCGACTTCTCGCTGGCCGTGGATCGCGTGCGTGCGGCGAAGCAAGCCATCGACGCGACCGGAACCGGCGTGCTCCTCACCGCGCGGTCGGAAGGGTTCATCGTGGGCCGTCCGGATCTCGGCGAGACGATCCGGCGGCTCACCGCGTTCGCCGACGCGGGCGCCGACTGCCTCTTCGCACCGGGCCTGCGCAGCATGGCGGACATCGAGGCCGTGGTGCGCGCCGTCGCACCCAAGCCGGTGAACGTGATCGCCCTCTCCGACGCCACGAGCGTCGCGTCGCTGTCGAAGCTCGGCGTGCGGCGGATCAGCGTGGGGAGTGGGCTGGCGCGGACCGCGTTGAGCGGCTTTCTCGAGTCGGCACGAGAGATCGCCGAGCACGGCACGTTTTCGGGAATCGCGCGCGCGGGCCCGTTCGCCAAGATGAACGCGATCTTCGAGGAGTTGCCGAGCTAGCGAGCAGCCGCTAGCGCATTCCGTATCCCCGAGCCATCGACGTCACGAGCACGACCATCACGATGACGATCGTCGCCTCGAGGTGTAGGAGGTCGCCTCGCGAAGCAAGGGGCGCGCGACCTCAGCTCGAGTAGTAGGCGGCGTTCTCGTCGATGTAGCCCTGGGTGAGGTCGCACCCGTACGCCGTCGCATCGGCAGTTCCCACGCCGAGCGCGACGACGATGTCCACGACCTCGGAGCCCAGCGCGGCACGCACGGCGGCGTCGTCGAACTCCAGCCGGTGTCCCTGGTGCAGCACCTCGTGACCGTTGATCCATGCGCTGGTCGTCGCGGGCACGATCACGCAGTCGAAGCACTTGCCGACCGCCATGAGGATGCGCCCGACATTGGGGTCGGCGCCGTAGACCATCGTCTTGATGAGCGGCGAGTTCACGAGCGACTTGGCGATTCGCCGCGCTTCGCCGATGTCCATCGCACCCTTCACCGTGGTGCGTAGCAAATGCTGCGCGCCCTCGCCGTCGCGCGCCAGCATCTCCGTCATGCGCAGGCAACCGGCGTGCAACGCCTCGAGGAACAGGCGCTCATCCACCGGACCGGCGAGCCCGTTGGCGAGGATGGCGCACGTGTCCGAGGTGCTCGTGTCGCTGTCCACGGATAGCATGTTGAACGTCGCGTCCACCGCCAGGCGGAGCATCCGGTCGAGCGTCGGCGCGTCGAACGCGGCGTCGGTGAAGACGTACGCGAGCATCGTCGCCATGTTCGGCTCGATCATCCCGGACCCCTTCGCGACCCAGGTGATCGTCGCGCCGCCGACGTCGAGCGACAGCGCTTTCGGATAGGTGTCGGTCGTCATGATCCCTTCGGCTCCTGCTATGGGATCAGACGCCAGCTCGTTGCGCATTCCGGCCACGCCGCGCTCGATGACGTCGATCGGGAGTGGGACGCCGATCACGCCCGTGGAGCTGACGAGCACCTTGTCCGGCGTGCTGCCGATCTCGGCGGCCGCGGCGGCGGCCATGCGCCGCGCATTGGCCAGACCCTGCTCTCCTGTGGCGACGTTGCTGACCTTGCTGTTGACGAAGATCGCGCGAAGGAGCCCGCCGCGGATCGTCTCGCGGCCGAGGATGACGGGCGCGCCGGGAAACTTGTTGCGCGTGAACACGGCCGCCGCGACGGCATCCACGTCGCTCACGAACAGCGCGAGATCCTTCGCGCTCGGCTTGAGCCCGACGTTGCGGCTCGCGCAGCGGAATCCGCGAGGAAAAACTGGGCGAGCGTGGAACGTCATGACGGGCCGGTACGGGACGAGCGATGGCGTGCTGAGAAGCGCGGGAAGATATCGGCCACGGGGTCGGTCGCGCTACGGCCCTACTCAACCACTACCGTCGGCGCCTTCTTCTCCTCCGGGACGCCCGGCACGTCCGCTTTCTCGCCGCTCACCCCTTCGTCCGCGCGCTTCTCCTCGTGCACCGCGGCGAGTGAGTCCTTCGTGATCCATCCCTGCTCGACGGCGTGGCTCGCCGCGGCGAAGCTGTCGTCAGCCAGCACGAGCGTCGAGCCGGCGGCGAGCACCTCCTTGGCCAGTGCCTGCACGCTCGCCGAGCGCTCGGGATCGACGCGCACGTTGCGGATGTAGATGGCGAGGATGCGGCCCGGATACCGGTCGAGGATGGCGCGGTAGATCTCGGGATCCTTCTGGCTGTCGTCGCCGATCAGAATGAACGGGAGCGCCGGATAGAGATCGAGAATTTCGCGGATGATCGGCTCCTTGTGCGTCTTGAGCCGGTGCGAGGAGAGCGCGTTGAGCCCGATGTCCCAGTCGCGCAGATGAATGGGCCCCATCGGGATCCGCTGGATGTCCATGAAATCGGCGATGATGTCATAGATGTTCCAGGGGCTGCTCGATACGTAGAAGATCGGGTTTGCGCGCGCGCCGTCGCCGCCGCGCTCGAGCGCCTGGTAGAACGCCGCCACCCCGGGAAAGGGAAGCCGCGTGCGCGCGTTGCCGAGCATCACGGTGCGCACGGCCTGCAGGAAGCTCGTGATCCTCGACTGGATCACGGTGTCGTCCAGATCGCTGATGACCCCGAACGTCGCGCCCGCCGCGGGCACCCGCACGGAGGCACTGCCTCGGACCTCGGGGTGCTCGGCGCCGCTCGGTGTTCGCAGCACCAGCTCCGCGTCGTGCCAGTGCGCATCATCCGGCAGCGGGAGCGGCAGGTCGACCCATTCGCGGAAGAATCCTTCGTCGTCCGCGACGAGCTCACGCTCCACGCCGCCGATGCGCACGTGCACGCGCGCGCCACCGAGCGGGTCGGCGTCGATGCGCTTGTAGGTGTTGAACAGATTGCGCCACATCGAGTCGGTCGCGCTCGGGGCGTCGATGTTGCGCGACTCGATCACGCGCCCGTGCACGAGCACGCGCACCGCCGTTCCGTAGCCGCGATAGCCCGCGATCAGGTAGCGGCGGGCGTCGCGCTGATCGCTGCCGAGCACCTGCTCGAACGTGCGGCCCGCGCGCTCGAGCTCCACGCGTAGCTCGCCCGCGAGGCGGCCGAGCCGGTCGCGCCAGCTCGGGGATTCGTCGATCGTCATTCGCGCGTCGTAGCTACGGGACGAGCGGTTCCGGCGCGACCTTCACGCGCCCGATCATGTTCGCGTCGCCGCCGAACCAGATCTGGCGCGACGCCTTGTCGAACGTCATGTGGCGGATCGTGTTCGCCTTGTCGGCGGTGATCGTCACCGTCTCCACAAAGCTCTTCTTCGCCGGATCGAACGCGACGAGCCGGTTCGGCTGCGGGCCCGTCTCGGCCAGCCAGATCCGGCCGCGATCGTCGGACGTCATCGCGTACGGCAGCGAGCCCGGCCCGGACGGCAGCGCGTACTCGTCCACCTTGCCCGTCTTCGGATCGAGGCGGCCGAGGAAGCCTCGCGTGTAGTCGCCGAACCAGATCACGTCGTCGCGCGTGATGGCGATGCGGCGCGGACGCGCGCGCTCGTTGGGCAGCGTGTACGCCTTGAACTCGCCGCTCCCCGGGTCGATCGTGCCGATCTTGTTCGTGCCGAACAGGTCGAACCAGGGACGATCCTTCGAGTCGACCACGAGACCGTAGGGGCGCGAGCCGCGCTCCATCTTCCAGATCCGGATCTTGCCGTCCGCCGTCGTCAGCTTGCCGACAGCGCCCGCGCCCTGCGCGGTGAACCACGCGTCACCCTTGCTGTCGAACGACATCGTGTGCGGATCGCGCACGCTGGCGTCGGGCATCATGTAGTTGGTGAGCTTCCCGTCGGCCGGATCGAGGCGCACGATCCGTCCGTTCTCGTTGCCAGTGAACCACACCATCCCCTTCGTGTCCACGACGAGGTTGTGCGGATGCGTGCCCTTCTCCACCTCGTAGCGCTTGAACTCGCCGGTCTTCGGATCGAGGCGGCCGACGTAGTTGCCCACCTGGCCCACGAACCAGACGTTGCCCTTCTGGTCGGCGAACGGATCACGGGGACGCGTCCCGTCCCACGGGGTGCTCCACGATTTGAGCTCCGACGCATTCGGTCCCGCCGCTCGGCTAGCCTGGCCGAGCGCAACCTGAGCGGAGACGACGGACAACACGAGCGCGATCTTGACGGGGTGCATATTGCCTCCACGCGGAGAGTCAGAGTGCTAACGACTAACCTACGCGCGGGCAGCCCCAATCGCTCGATTCAACCCGCCCCGCCTGCCCGGTCGAGCGCTGCCTTCATCACCGCCGCGCCCTGCCGCAACGCGTCCCGCGATATCGGGCAGCAGGTCGTGCGGCAGAACGTCCGTGATCCGGATGAGCCGGCTTTCATGGATATGGCTCATCGCGTGTACAACGCCTACGCCGGCCTGCACGTCACCGCGTTTCCGGATCAGGTGAGCTTTATCGTCCGTCCCGTGCGCGCCGACTCGTAGATCGCCATCATCGTCCGCACGTCGCGCAGCCCCATCTCGCCGGGCACGCTCGTCGGCTTGCCGGTGAGGATGCAATTGGCGAAGTCGTCCATCTCCGTCGCGAACTGATCCACCGAATCGAAGCGCAGCGGCTTGCTGTCGCTGCGCCAGCCCTTGATGCCGTCGTAGTTGAACGCCGGCACCAGTCCGAATGAGCCGCGGTCGGCGAATGCGGTCGTGCGGTTGATGCCGTTGACCTTGTACGTCGTGGTGCAGTACGCCGAGATGTTGTTGGCGAACTTGAGCTCGAAGGTCATCGTCTCCTCGACCTCCTTGAACTTCACCGGATCCGTCTTGGACTGCATCGCACTGACGGCGATGGGATACTGGCCGGCGATCATCTCGGCGGACTGGATGGAGTAGATCCCGACGTCCATCAGTGGGCCGCCACCGGCGAGCGCGCGGTTGAGACGCCACTGCGTGGGATCGCCGATGCTGAAGCCGAAGCCGGATTCGATGATCCGCACCTCGCCCATCTCCTTGTCGTGCGCGATGCGCTGCACCTCGACGTGATGCGGCTCGAAGCGGCAGCGGTAGCCGATGGCAAGCTGCCGGCCCGCCGCCTTGCACGCGGCGATCATCGCCTGGCACTTCGCGCTCGACACCTCCATGGGCTTCTCGCACAGCACGTGCTTCCCCGCCTTCGCCGCCTTGATGGTGTGCTCGGCGTGCAGCGAGTTGGGCGTGACCACGTAGACGACGTCGATGTCCTTGTTGTCGGCCATCCGCGACATCGTCTCGTAGTTGTAGATGCTGCCGTCGGGGATGTTGTACTGCGCCTTCCACTTGGCCGCCTTGGCGGGCGTGCCGGTCACGATCGCGGCGAGCTTGCAGTTCTTCGTCTTCGCCAGCGCGGGCGCGATCTGATTCGTGCTGAGGCTGCCCAGTCCCACCAGGGCGAATCCGAGTTTCTTCTCGTCGCGCGACTCGTCATCACTGTGCCGCATGGCGAGACCAGGCACGAAGCCGTTGACGTACGGGACGGCCGCGGCAGCGAGGGCGGTGGATCTGAGGAAGTCGCGTCGGCTCTGATCTGGCATGTGTCTTCTCGAGGTGTGTCGTGTCGTGGCGAGATGTCTCCGCCAACAATACGACTGTGCACCGCCCCGACGCCATGTGTCACCTGCCTCCCTTCCCTCCGTTTCGCGGCGTACGTTTCACGCCACCTCCCCACTTGAGAGCGAAGCATGTCCAATCTCCGCGTCGGCCTGCTCGGCTGCGGACAGATCGCGCGTGGTGTGCACCTTCCCGTGCTTCGCGCGCTCGAGGGTGTGCGCGTGGTTGCGCTGGCCGAACCGGATGACGCCAGTCGTGCCGCGGCGGCGTCCATTGCGCCCGAGGCCGCGACATTCTCCGATTACCGCGACCTGCTCGCGTCGCCCGGCATCGATGCCGTGGTGATCTGCCTGCCGCCGCACCTGCACGCGCCCAGCGCGATCGCGGCGTTCAACGCGGAGAAGCACGTCTATCTGGAGAAGCCGCTCGCCCCCTCGGTCGCAGAAGGAGAGCAGATAGTGGCCGCGTGGCGACGCGCGGGCACAGTGGGCATGATCGGCTTCAACTTCCGATTCCATCCGCAGGCCGAGCTGATTCGACAGCGCCTGCGCGCCGGAGAGATCGGCACGGTGCTCGGGGTCCGGTCGGTGTTCTCGATCCTGCCGCACACGATTCCCGAATGGAAGCGGACGCGCGCGACCGGCGGCGGCGTGCTGCTCGACCTGGCTTCGCACCACGTGGACCTGGTGCATCACCTGCTCGGAGACCCGGTCGTGCGCGCGTTCGCGAGCACTCGTTCGCTTCGAGGCGAGGGAGATCACGCCGCGCTGCAGCTCGAGCTCGCGTCGGGTGCCTCAGTTCAGACGTTCGTCTCCCTCGGCACGGTGGACGAGAACCGAATGGAGCTGTTCGGCACGTCGGGCAAGCTCGTGATGGATCGCGTGGAGCTGCTGCGTCCCACGCATGTGGAGGCGTCCTACCGCGGCGCGCGGGCCCGGCGGTTGAAGCGCGCGCTCGCAGCGTTCGAGCCGCGCCTGCTCCTGCGTTCGCCAGGCGCGGAGCCGTCGTTCTCGCGCGCGCTCGAGGCGTTCGTGCGCGCCGCTGCGGGCGGCACGTTCGCTGGCCCCGACATGATGGACGGCATGCGCAATCTCGCGGTGATCGATGCTGCCGAGCGTTCCGCGGCCTCGGGTGTATCCGAGCAGCCGGCGTGGTCGGAATCGCCGCCTGAGCGGCCGACCGCAGCCGCACCCCTGTGAAGATCCTGCTCCTCAACGACTACGCAACCGCGACCGCCGGTGCCGAGCGGATCACTCTGCAGATGCGTGACGCCCTGCGCGCTCGCGGGCACGCGGTGCGCGTCTTCGCGAGCCGAGCGGAGCTCATCCCGGGTGAGTCGTTCGCGGATGCAACGTGCTTCGGCACCAACAGCCGGCTCCAGACGCTGACCTCCACGGTGAACGTCTCCGCGGCTCGGGCGCTCACGCGTGAGCTGCGGAGCTTCGCGCCGGACGTGGTGCAGGTGCACATGTTCATGTGGCAGCTCTCTCCTTCGATTCTGAAGGTGCTGCGCGACGTGCCGTCGGTGTACTGGGCCATGACGTACAAAGCGGTGTGCCCGACGGGCCTCAAGTGGCTTCCGTCGGGCGCGCCATGCGTCGAGCGCGCGGGTCTGGTGTGCCTCACGGGCGGCTGCATCACTCTGCCCGGCTTCGGCCCGCTCATGCTGCAGCGACTGCGTTGGCGACGTGACCGCGGAGCGTTCGACGCGATCGTCTGCTGCTCGGCGGCGGTCCAACGCGAGCTCGAGGCCGACGGCATCGCGACGCGCGAGGTGATCTGGCCCGGCACCTTGCCGCACAGCGCATCCCCGCCTCTGCGCGACCCGCCGACCGTGACCTTCGCCGGTCGATTAACGTCCGACAAGGGCGTGGACGTGCTCGTTCGCGCCTTCCGCGCGGTTCGCCAGCGCCAGCCGGACGCCCGATTGTTGATCGCGGGTGCGGGTCCGCTGGATGGCACGCTGCGCGCCCTCATCGCGCAGCTCGGCCTCACGGGCGCGGTCGAGCTGCTCGGCCAGCTCGATCACGAGGGCATCTCCGGTCTGCTGGACGTCTCGTGGGTGCACGTGGTGCCGTCGCGATGGCCCGAGCCGTTCGGTCTCACCTGTACCGAGGCGATGATGCATGGTGTGGCGGTGATCGCGAGCGAGATCGGCGGTCTCACGGAGATCGTCCAGGACGGTGTCACGGGACTCAGCGTGCCGCCGGGCAATGAGCTCGCGCTCACCGATGCGATGGCGCGCGTACTTTCTGACCGGTCGCTCGCCGAGCGGCTAGGCGACGCCGGCCGCACGCACGCGAGAGCGCATCACTCGCTCGATGTGAGCGTCTCGCGCTTCGAGCGCGTGTACGATGCGCTGCTGCACCCTGATCGAGGAAACGTGATTGCCGGATAAGCGAATGGAGGGCCCCGTCGTGCTGCTCGGGTTCGACGCGGCGGATCCCGAGCTCGTGGAGCGATGGGCGGGTGAAGGGAAGCTGCCGTCGGTCGCGCGGCTGATGGCGCGGGGCGCCTGGGCGCGCACGAGCGGCGAGGAGCTGCTGTTCGAGCACGGCATCTGGACGTCGCTCTTCTCCGGCGTGTCCACCGCGCGCCACGGATTCCATTTCTTCTGGCAGCCGGTGCCTGGCACCTACGGGCTGGAGCTCAAGAAGGGGCGGGACATCGGTGTCGCGCCGTTCTGGGCGCAGCTCGCCGGCACGGGCCGCACGGTGTTCGTGATGGATCCGCCCGATACGGAGCCGGTACACGGCCTCGACGGACTTCAGGTGAGTGAGTGGGCGACCCACTCGCACTATCCTCCGCTCACGTTGGCCGTCGAGCCGCCGGCCGCCGTGCGCGAGCTCGAGCGCGAGTTCGGTGCGCGTGAACAGCTCGGTGAGACCATCGGCAGCACGCCGCAGAACGACCGCATCCTGCTTCAGCGATTGATCGCCCGCGCCGCACGCAAGGGCGCGACGATCCGCGCGCTCATCGGCAAGGCCAGCTATGACGTCATCGTCGCGGTGTTCGCCGAGGCGCATACGGGCGCACATCAGGTCTGGGAATACAGGCGCGACGCCAAGGGCGACGGCCCGCGCCCGGAACACGGCATGGGCGACGGCCTGCTCCGTCTCTATCAGGCGGTCGACGCCGAGATCGGCGCGATCGTCGACGCGCTACCCGCGTCGGCGAACGCCTTCGTAGTGTCCTCTGTCGGGCTCCTCTCGCAGTATCCCATCGAAGAGCTCACGGAAGACTTCTGCCGCAAGCTCGGCTATCAGGCCGCGCCGGCGCAGGCCGCGCCGTCCGCCGATTCAGCGGCGCCGCGTCGATCCCCGCTCGCGATGCTGCGCCGGCTCGTACCCGAGAGCGCACGCAACCTCGTGAGCCGGTTCCTCCCCTTTCAGGTGCAGGCGCGGCTGCTCAGCGACAAGTTCGCCGCTTCCACCGACTGGTCGCGCACCACGGCGTACGCGCCGCCGGGCTATTACACCGGCTGCATTCGCGTGAACCTTCGCGGGCGCGAGCCGCAGGGCATCGTTGCGCCGGGCGCTGAATACGATGCGCTGCTCGCTCGGCTGGAAGAGGATTTCGGCGCACTGGTCGACGAGGAGACGGGCGAGCCGGTGATCGAGCGGACGGTGCGCACTCGCGCGGTCTTCGGAGACTCGCCGCATCCCGCACTCCCGGATCTCGTGGTCTTCTGGCGTGCGCACGACCGGCCGCTCCGTCGCGTGGCGCATCCGCGCGCCGTGCTCACGCAGTCGCCGCACGCCTTTCATCGCGGCAGCCATCACATCACGGAAGGATTTGTCGTCGCGGCGGGGCCGGCCATCCGTGCTGCCGGGCGGATGCCGGACGTGAACCCGCTGTCGCTCGCCCCGACGCTGCTCGCCCTCCTGGAGGCCCCCATTCCGGCCACGATGACCGCGGCGCCCCTCGACTCGTGGCGCGCAACACCCGCCCAACTCTCGAATCGCAGCGCGTCGTGACCGGCACGGACACGCAGTCCGGCGCGGGGATGACGGTCGGGCCGAGAACGTCGCCGTCGTCGATCACCGTGGTGATCGTTGCCGTGAACGGCACGCGCTCCATCGCGCGTACGGTGCGAAACCTCTCGGACCAGACGATCCGTCGCTCGATCGAAGTCGTCGTCGTCGCCGCGACGCGCGATGCGATCGACTCCGTCGCTCTCGGCGCCGATGCATTCGCCGCGTTTCGCGTCGTCGCGGTGGGGCCGATCACAAAGCGCGGGGCCGCGGCCGCCGCCGGCGTGATGGCCGCCACCTCCGCGGTGGTGGCGCTCATCGAGGATCATTCCTTCCCGGAGCCCGGGTGGGCTGCGGCGCTCGTCGCGGCGCATGACGGGCCGTGGAGCGGCGTGGGGCCCGTCGTGGAGAACGCGAATGTGCTGTCGACGATGAGCTGGGTGAACTTCATCCTGAGCTACGGTGTGTTCTCGGGCGAGCAGGAGCCCGGCGAGCGAGAGATTCTTCCCTGGCACAACTCCGCGTACAAGCGTCGTGCCCTCGATCCGTTTGCGGACCGCCTGGGCGATCTGTTGGAATGGGAAGGGCAGCTGCAGGACGCACTGCGTGCGAGCGGTAGCGCGCTCTATCTGGAACCACGGGCGCGCACGCGTCACATGAATGTTTCGCGCTTCGACTCCACGCTCGGACTCAACTTGCAGCGCGGCCGGCTCCTCGGTGCGCAGCGTGCCGAACGCGAGGGATGGCCCTCGTGGCGACGTCTCGCTCAGGCGGCCGCCTTCCCGATCTTCCCGTTCCTTCAGCTTCGCCATGCCGCGTCCAGGATTCGCGAGATGCCGATCCCGCGCGAGCTCGCCGCGAAAGTTCACGCCGGCCTCTTCGCGACGCTCTGTGTCATGGCCGCCGCGGAAGCCTGGGGCCTCGTGCTGGGCGCGGGTGATGCCGTCGCACGGATGGAGGACTATGAGCTGCATCGCGACCGGCACCTCACGGGGGCCGATCTGGCCGAAGCCGCGCTCGTCGAGCGCGCGCGCCAGGCGCCGGACGCAGCGAGCCCGATGCATCCGTGACCGCCGGCGATCGGATGCGGTTCCTCGTCACCGGCGCGACGGGATTTCTCGGCGGCGCGCTGGCGCGTCGGCTGGCGCGTGACGGCACGCCGGTGCGAGGCCTCGTGCGCAGCGAGCGCGACGCGTCCGCGCTCGCGCTCGCGGCGGCTGGCGTCGAGCTCGCGGCAGGTGACGTGCGCGACCGCGATGCGGTGCGCGAGGCGGTGCGCGGCTGCTCGCACGTCGTGCATCTCGCCGCGGTGCGTTCCCACGCGGGCGTATCGGCCGCGACGCTCTTCGACGTCAACGTGCGCGGATCAGAGAACGTGGCGGCCGCGGCGCGTGCCGAAGCCGTCGCGCGTCTCGTCTTCGGCAGCTCGCTCGGCGTGCACGGCTATGTGGATGGTGCGCTGCTGGACGAGCGCTCGCCCATCCGTCCGAACACGCGGTACCGCCGCTCCAAGTGGATCGCCGAGTCTCGGCTTCGCGACGCCAGCGCGACGTCGGGCCTGCCGCTCGTGGTCGCACGCATCTCGACGGTCGTCGGGCCTGGCGCGGCGGCATGGCTCCCGCTCGCACGAGGGATCGCGGCCGGCCGCATGCGACTGCTGGGTGACGGTCGCAATCACATCGACCTCGTGGTGGTCGACGATCTGGTGGAGGGGCTGCGCCTGTGCGCCATGGCTCCGCGCGTCGAGGGCGGATGCTTCGTGCTCGGGAGCGCCGTGCCCTCTACGGTAGGGGGCTTCGTCGCCTCCATCGCGCGGGCGCTCGACGTACCCGTTCCGACGCGCGGACCGCCTCGCGCCCCGTATCGGGTGCTGCTGCGGGCGGCGCAGTCCGTATTCCACGTCACTGGCTACGATTCGGCGTTCGCCCACTCGCGCGAAGTGCTCGCCGCCGACAAGCGCGCATCGAGCGAGCACGCGCGCGCGGCCCTCGGCTACGCGCCAGCTGCATCGGTGGACGATGCCGTCCGCGCCATGATCGACCGGTTCGTGGACGAGGGACGCGTGTCCGTGCGTCGCCCCGCGTGACGGCGGACTCCGTGCATCCCGCGGGGCGCCGGCACTTCGCCGACGGTGTGGCGCGCGGCTTCGCCGCGGAGCTGCTGCTGCTCCCGACGGGGCTCGTCACCGCCGCCGTGCTCACGCGCGTGCTTGGGCCCGCGGGCTACGGCGTGTTCACGCTCGCGGCGACGCTCGTCACCTGGCTGGCCTGGACGACGACCACCTTCCTCGCGCGCGCCGCGGTGAAGTTCGTCAGCGACGCCGACGATTGGCGGCCGGTCGCGGCGAGCGTGCTGCGCTGGCGCCTGGCGATCGGGCTGGGCGCGACGCTACTGCTCATCGCCGCCGCCGGTCCCGTCGCGCGCGCGCTCAATCGGCCCGAGCTCACGCCGTATCTGCGGGTGTTCGCCGTCGACCTCCTGTTCTTCAACCTCGCGCGCGCGTACCGCGAGGTGCTCACTGGGCGCGGCCGGTTCCGCGAGGTCGCGCTGGTGAGCAGCGCTCGATGGCTGGCGCGCATGGCGCTGATCGTCGTGCTCGTCGAGGCGACGGGCAGTGTGATGGGCGCCGTGGCCGGCAGTGTCGGCGCCACCCTGGTCGAGCTGCTCGTCGCGCTGCGGCTCCAGCCGTTGTCGCTGCGCGGACGAGGCGGAGTGCGGCTCGCGGAGATGTGGAGCCTCGCGGCGCCGCTCATGGTGTACGGCGCGGCGATGCAGCTGTTCAGCAAGGTGGATCTCTTCGCGCTGTCGGCGCTCGGTGGGTCGGCGAGCGAGGCGGGCCTCTATGGCGCGGCGCAGAATCTCGCCGTGGCGCCCGGACTCTTCGCGCTCGCGCTCGGCCCGCTGCTCCTCGCGACACTCGTGCGTCTTCACCGAGCCGGCCAGGATGAGGAGGCGCGCGTCGTGGGTCGGTCCGCGCTCCGGGTGACGTACGCGCTCGTGCCCTTTGCGGCGCTCGTGGCCGGCGCGGCCACGCAGATCATGCACGTCATCTTCGGAGCGGCATTCGCGACCGCGGGCCCACTGCTGGCGCTTCTCTTCGCGGCCGCGGTCGCTCTTGCGGTGATGGCTGTTGCGGTGTCCATCATCACCGCGGTGGATCACCCGCGGCTGGTGTCGGCGATCGGGGTCTCGGTGCTCGCCGCCGCGATCGTCGGGCACCTGCTGCTCATCCCTCGACTCGGCTCGGCCGGCGCAGCGCTCGTGTCCGCAGGTGTGGGCGCGCTGGGCGCGCTGGTCTCCGTGGCGCTCGTCCATCGCGTCTGGCACGTGCATGCGTATGCGACCCTCGCGCGCGCCGCGCTCATCGCCGGTCCGGCGTATTGGGCATCGTCAGTCATCGCCACCCCACGCCCACTCGCGCTGGTGCTCGAGCTATCCGCGCTTTCTCTGCTCGTCGCCGCGACGTTCCTCGTGATCGGAGAGCTCGCGCCTGACGAGCGGCGCTACTGGTGGTCGCTGCGGCCGCGTTGGCGCTCGGCGCGCGTCGGAGTGGATTGACGTGAGTACCGGGACGCCGACGGCGCGGTCGCCGATCTTCAGCGTGGTCGTGCCGACGTTCGATCGGCTCGAATCGCTCGAGCAGTGCCTGCGCGCGCTCGCGGCGCAGCAGCTCCCGCGCGCGCGCTTCGAAGTGGTGGTGGTCAACGACGGAGGCGCGAGCTCACCGCGGCCGGTCGTCGACCGCTTTCGCGGGCAGCTCGACATACGGCTGCACGAGCAGGCGAACGCGGGTCCCGCGGCCGCGAGAAACGCCGGGGCCGCCGCGGCGCGCGGCGACTACGTCGTCTTCACGGATGACGACTGCCGTCCCGCTCCCTGCTGGCTGAGCGCGATCGCGGAGATGGCCGTCGACCACCCGGTCTGCGCGGTGGGTGGACGCGTGAACAATGCGCTCGGCGAGAGCGTGTACTCGAGCGCGAGCCAGCAGCTGATCGAGTTCCTCTACGAGTACTACAATCTTTCCGACACGGAAGGACGTTTCTTCATCACGTCCAACCTGGCGTTCCCCACCGCCGGATTCCGCGCCATCGGCGGGTTCGACGCCACCTTCCCGCTCGCCGCCGCCGAGGATCGCGACATCTGCGACCGCTGGCGCGAGGCGGGGATGACCATGGTGTACTGCGAGGATGCCGTCGTCGATCACGCTCACGCACTCGGCTTTGGCAGCTACTGCCGGCAGCACTTCAACTATGGCCGAGGCGCGTACCATCTGCATCGCGCCAGAACTCGCCGGGGCGAGGCACAGGTGCGCGTCGAGCCGCCTCTCTTCTACTCGCGGTTGGTGATGTATCCGCTGTCGAGGACGCCCCCAGCGCGGGCCGCCGCATTGTCCGCGCTCCTGTTCGTCTCGCAGATCGTATACATCAGCGGATATCTGCTGGAGCGTGTGGCACCCGCGACGCGGGTGACGACGTTGCACGAGTGAACGGGAAGTCCCGGTCTCGCGAGCGCGACGGTACGCCTCACGGGGCCGCGCATGGTGCGCTAGCTTCGCGTCATCTTCTCAGGGGACATCGTCTCATGCACAGACGCACCTTCGTCCAGAGCCTCGGCGCCGCGCTGCTCGTGCCCGGTGCCGCGTGCGCCATGCCCGCGGCCAGAGTGTCGTCCGCTCGGCGCCTCAAGCGCGTCGGCGTCCAGCTCTATTCGCTGCGTGACGCCGCCAAGGCCGACCTCGACCGCACGCTCGCCGACATCGCCGCGATCGGCTACAAGGACGTCGAGATGCTCCTGTCGATGGGCAACTTCGGCTCGACACCCAAACAGGTGCGCGCGATGCTGGACAGGCACGGCCTTCGCGCGCCATCGACGCACATTGGCACGGCGACGTTCACGCAGCTCGATCGCGCACTCGACGAGGCGTCGATCATCGGCCACCAGTCTCTCATCCTCGCCGACATTCCCGGTACGGCGCGAAAGTCGCTCGACGGCTTCCGGTCGTGGGCGGACAAGCTCAACGTCGCCGGCGAGGCCGCGCGCAAGCACGATATCTGGATCGGCATCCACGACGAGCCGCAGGACTTCGTGACGATCGACGGCCAGGTGGGCTACGACGTGCTGCTCCAGCGCACCGATCCGAAGTTCGTGCGCGCACAGCTCGACGTCGGCAACGCCGCGATGGGGGGCAAGGATCCCATCCCCTATCTGGAGAAGTACGGTGATCGGTACTGGTCCTTCCACATCAAGGACTCACCGAAGCTCGGCTCGGATAAGGACGCGGAGCTCGGCAAGGGCGTCGTCGATCTGCGCGGAATCCTCTCGCGCATCAAGGACATCGATCGGAAGGTTCTGTACGTGGAGCAGGAATCGTATCCTGGCGCGCCGATCGACAGCGTGCGGCGGGATTTCGAGTACATCTCACGGTTGGAGTTCTGAGGGCTCGAGGGTGGGAGGAGCGCTGCAACAGCAACAGCGAACTGCAAGTACACCAGGAAACTGACGTACCAGGTACCGAGATTGGCATACCAGCCATTCCAATTCGGGCCTCGTTTTGAAAGGTGGTATGAACGCCGTGCGTGCCCTGGTGAAAACGACCAGACCTGGCTAGGACCAAACGGCGGAAACGCCGTGCGGAACTCGCGTTGCCGAGCTCCCAGTGTAAGGCGGTGCGACGTTCAGAGCGCTTCGCCGCGGACAGCCCTCCGCGAATTGGGAGGGGCCATATGCCAAACCTGGTACCTGCGTACTGCAGTAGCGGCCCAAGGGGGCAGGTCAAAGCGTTCCCGCTGATCATCGGTGATCGTCCACAAAGCCCGGGCAAGTCCAGATTTCGCAATCCGGCGAACATTGTTCGACTGGGCGTCTCGTTTTAGGGATGGATGAACCCCTTCGGCGTGACCCGTTTGAGGAATGGGTCGATGAGCGCCTGCAGCAGGTCGGCCTGGGTGACGATCGCCGTGTGCGAGGTCGCCGGCAGGATGGCCAGCCGCGAGGCCGGCAGCGCCTTGCCCTGGTCGCCCATCACGCCGCCCCCGAGCAGCCGAAACATTCGTACTTACTGCTCCAACGTTGCGCCGTCTGCGTCGCCCCCGATAATGAGCACGGGCACCTTCAGCGCCTTCACATCGCTCTCCCAGGCCATGGGCTCCTTCTGGAGCGCGATCACTTTCCTCGCGAGATCGGGAAACCCCTTGGGGTTGGCCGCCAGCTTGGGATACCCCTTCGCGAAGGGCGTCTGAAGCATCATCTCAACGGTCTGCTGGGGGATCGACGCCTTGAACTCCGGCTGCCAGCCCTCGAAATCGTACGCACCGCCGGCGAACACGAGCTTGCTCACCGTCGCTGGGTGGCGAATAGCCAGTCGCAAACCGGCGAGTGCCCCCATGGAGTACCCGAAGACATCCGCCTTCTGCAGACCCACCGCGTTCATGAAGGCCGCGACATCGTCGGCGAGGTTCTGATAGGTGATGGGTCGGTCGATGTCCGTCGTGCGGCCGTGCCCCTGGAGCTCCAGCGCATACACGCGGTGGGTTGGCGCCAGCTTCTGAATGACCTCTCCCATATCGCGGATGTTCATGTACGCCCCGTGCAGCATCACCAGCGGGGCGCCGCTGCCGGACACTTCGTAATAACTCGTCATGCCGTTCACATTGACGCGATGGCCGGTCTGCGCATCAGCGGCAGTGCAGGCGAAGAGAAGAAGTGCAACCGCGAGGATGACACACTTACGCATGGAACCTCCATTACTTCATCGGTTGAAAGGGTCTGGGGGCATCGAGGATATTCGGCTGATCGCGCAGCTCACCCAGCCATGCAGCTAGCGATAGCGCTTTTCGGGCGCCCACAAGCGTTTCCGCCGTTGCGCGGTCACACGTTTGAAAGAGGACCGGCGGGCTGGTAGGTGTTGAGGAGGACGCCTCTTGGCGTGCCTCGCGTTGCGATCAGAGAAAGTCCACGCGGCGGGACGCCGTTTTCGAACAGTCGCTTGCCTTTGCCGAGCACCACCGGAGAGACCCACATGCGGTACTCGTCGACTAGGTCGGCGGCGATCAGCGCCTGCAGCAATTCGCTGCTGCCCCAGATGTGCAACGCCGGCCCATCCGATGCCTTCAGCTGGCGGACTTCGTCCACGACATCGCCGCCAATGCGCTGCGAGTTCTTCCAGTCGAATGTGTCGAGGGTGCGCGTGACGACGTATTTTGTCGCCTTGTCGAACGCTTTCGCGATCGATCCGCTCTGCTTCGGCCAGTAGGCGGCGAAGATCTCGTAGGTCCGGCGGCCGAAAAGCATGTCGAACTCACCGGCGATAGTCTCGCCAATGGCCTGGTTCAGAGCGTCGTCCACGAAGGGCATGGCCCAGCCTCCGTGAGTGAACCCGTTCGTCGGATCCTCCTCGGGGCCACCGGGCCCCTGCATGACGCCGTCCACACTGAGTTGGGTGATTGCAATGATCTTTCTCATCATCTCTCTCCAGTTTCCCGTGCACCTGCTGTTGCAGTAGCGGTTAATAGCACCCCTCACCACACGAGATTCAGCAGCAGCGCCGCGCCAAGTCCCACCAGCGCCACGATCAGCTCCATCACACTCCACGTCATGAACGTCTCGCGGATCGTCGCGTTGTAGTACTCCTTGAACATCCAGAAGCCGGTGTCGTTGAAGTGG
>JBDSDB010000015.1:0-6027 GCA_039920785.1 Gemmatimonadaceae bacterium | reverse complement strand
GGGGAAGACCGCCGCCTCGTGCCCAGCCAGAAGGTGGCGACGTACGACCTCGCGCCCGAGATGAGCGCGCCGGGCATCACGGACGTCCTCTGTGCCGCGATCGCGGCGAAGGAGCACGATTTCATCCTGTGCAACTACGCCAACGCCGACATGGTCGGACACACCGGCAATGCAGCGGCGATCATCAAGGCGGTCGAGACCGTCGACGTTTGTCTGGCTCGTGTGCTGGCGTCCGCGGAGCAGGCCGGTGCGCGGCTGTTGGTCACGGCGGACCATGGCAATTGCGAGATGATGATCGATCCCGCGACGGGTGGTCCGCACACGGCACACACCACGAACCCCGTTCCCTTCGTGGTGGTCGACAGCGCCGGCGATCACGCGCTGCGCGATGGCGGCGCGCTGTGCGACGTGGGTCCGACGATCCTGCGGATGTTCGGGCTCGAGCAGCCGAGCGAGATGGACGGCCGCGATCTGCGCGCGTCCTAGGCGCATCCTACTCAAGTGATTTCTCGGAGTGAACGCGTGAAGGCACTACTCTGCGGCGCCATGGCGCTGCTGTTCGCTGTTCCTGCCGCGGCCCAGGTCGGGTACGATCCGGCCAAGAGCCCGTACACGGACCTGGAGTACAAGCAGGAGATCACGCCGATCTTCGGCTACTCGCGGGCACGCGTCGATCCGGCGGGGATCCTGCCGCAGAGCTCCGCGGTGGCGGGCCTGCGCTACGAGATCCACATCGGCGGACCCGTGGCATTCTCCTCTGATTTCACGCGCACCTTCTCCAACCGCAACGTGATCGATCCGACGCTTCCGGCGGCGCGGCGGGCGATCGGGACGGAAAGTGCTCCGGTGTACGCGGCGGATTTGGGCCTCGTGCTCTCCGTACCCGGCCGCAAGAGCTGGCACCACGTCGTGCCGCAACTTCGCGGTGGTCTCGGGATCATGGCCAGCCCGGCAAAGGACAGTGCGTCGGGCTACAAATTCGGCACCCCGTTTGCATTCACCTTCGGCGGCGGACTGAAGCTCGTACCGGGCGGCCGCTTCCAGATGCGCGCCGACGTCGCGGAGCGGCTCTTCAAGCAAACGTACCCGGACTCGTACTTCCTGCTCGCCAGCGACAATACGGCGGTACTCAAGGATCCGACTCCGCGAAGGTTCTACACGCATCACACCGTGCTGACGGTCGGCGTGTCGTACCTCTTCGCACGCTGAATCCGGGGCCGCCCGACCCTCATCCCGGCGGCCACATGGCGCACGACTACGAAGACGTCAACAACATCGAACAGCTCGACGATCGCGAACTGCGCGATCTCGTTCGAGAGCACCTCGCGGCGCACAACGGTCTGGACATCGACGACATTCTCGTCTCGGTCAACGCGGGGAGCATCGCGCTCTCCGGTCGTGTGGGTACCGATGGCGAGCGGCGCATCGCGGACCACATTCTCACCGACGTGCTGGGAATCCAGGACTTCACCAACGACCTCGTGGTCGACTCGATTCGCCGCGCCGAGAGCCCGATGGACATCGAGGAGCATCTCGCCGACGAGGAGCTTCACGATGGACTATTGCTCGGCGATCGTGCGGTCCCATTGTCGGATGAGTCGGAGCACCTGGCCGACGAGGCCGAGGCAGAACTGAGCGGCACGACGGACATCCAGGGCGCCATGGAGCGGGGGCAATCGTGGAACCCGCCCGAGGGACCGACGCCGGAGGGACTGTCGGGGACCGACGCGGGGCCGGCGGACATGGGGGGACGGCACTGAGCCGCGCTGTCGCGCTCGTTCGTCGGTGAACGGTTCTTCAGTAGACGGCCGGCCTCAGGACGCATTCGTCCACCGAGGCCGGCCGTTCGTCGAGAGACCGCCGGACCCGGTTATCTTTCCGTCCATGCCCTTCTATCTCACCCGCCGAGTCACTTTCGCCGCGGCACACCGATACCGTATCGTGGAGTGGAGCGAGGAGCGGAACGCGCGGACATTCGGCGCGTGCGCTCGCCCAAACTTTCACGGGCACAGCTATGTGTGCGACGTCACCGTGACCGGCGAGATCGATCCGGTCACCGGGTTCATCGTCGATCTCGGCGTGCTCGACCGCGCACTGCAAGTCGAAGTGCGCGACCGATTCGACCACAGCAACATCAATCTGGACGTTCCTGAGTTCGCCGAGGGCGGGCTCATGCCGACCGGTGAGGAGCTGGCCCGCTTCATCTGCCGGGCGGTACAAGCTTCGATCAGCGACGCCGCGCGGGTCGTGCGCGTGACGGTCGCGGAGGATTCCACGCTGAGTGCGACGTACGAGCCAAACTGAGCCAAGTGACCTTTCGCGACGCTCGGTCGTGCTACCAACAACGCGTCGCTGGAGCGAGCATGGTGCCCGCCGCCGACGCCGCCGTCCTCGCGCCGTGCCGACACTCGACTTGCTTCGCACCCCCACCGTTCGCAGCACACTGGTCGAGCAGTTCTCGCCCGTGCTTCACGTGCACGCCGAAATCGTCGCCGACTGCGCCGCGCTCGTCGACACCGAATACGCGCACGTGCGCGTCCGCGCCGGCCAGGTCGGCTACGATGCGCTGCGCGTGCTGCGCTCCTGCGGCGATCCCATGCCGCACTTCGTTCGCGTGCTCGACGCATTCGAGGTGGCGGGCTTCCTGTCCAACGACGACCGGCGGTCGCTGCTCGACAGCGAGCTCGATGTCGACGACATGATCAGCGGCTGGTTCACGGGCGATCGCACACCTCGCGACCTGCGGCGCCGAGTGGCGCGCCAAGCGGCGATCGTCGTGGGCAATGGGTGGTTGCGCGCGGCGAGTGCGCTGGTGGAACCCTCGACCGTCTGGCGCGACTGGACGCGCATCGTATGCCCGTGCTGCGGTGGCTCGCCGGACATCGCGCTGCGCGAGCGGGGCGCTCAGCGCACGCTCGTGTGCGCCCGATGCGACGCGCAATGGCGCACGCCGCATCAGGGCTGCCTGAGCTGCAGGACGGTAGAGGAACCCACGATCGCGCGCATCGCGAACGCGGAGGTGGGGTATGAGCTCGTCATGTGCAACGGGTGCGGCCGTTTCCTGAAGGAACGTCCTCGCCGTGGCATCCAGAGCTTCATCGTCGAGCGTGCCCTGACGACGGAGCTCGACCTCGCCGCCGAGCAGCGCGGCCTCCGCATCTGAGCGCGGTGAGCGCGACCGCGTGCGTCGGCGCGTTGATGGCGGGTGGGAGCGCGCGCCGGTTCGCGGGCGTACCGAAAGGGCTTGCCGTCGTCGACGGGGTGCGCATCGCCGATCGCGCGATGGCCGCGCTCTCTGACACGACGGAACGACAGATCATCGTGGCGAACGACGAACGCGCCGCGGGATGGTTCCCCGGCGCGACGATCGTTGGCGACGACCAGACGGGTGTCGGTCCGCTGGCCGGACTTCGAACCGCGCTGGCCGCCGCGGATGGAAGTCCCGTGCTCGTGCTCGCGTGGGACATGCCTTTCGTCAGCGGCCCACTGCTGCGCGCTCTGCGCGCGCTCGGCGAATCGGGTGCGAGCGCGGTGGCTCCCGCACACGGTGACCCCGCCATGCTCGAGCCGATGTGCGCATACTATGCCCCGGAGGCGCTCGAGCTCTGCGACCGACTCCTTGCCGGCGGGGAGCGGAGGGCCCACGCGCTGTTCGACGCCCTGTCCGGCGCGCTCCGGCTGGAGGGCGAGTCGCTCGAGGCGTTCGGCGACACCGCTCGATTGCTGCGCAGCGTGGACTCGGTGGAGTCACTGGCGGCGCTCGGGGGCACCCTACCGAGCGGATACGACAGCGCTCGACGCTGAGAGCGCACTCCGCCATCTTTCGCGGAGGCACTCGCGCGTTGGGCGCGATGGCGCCGTCTTCGCTCCAACCGCCCCATGCGCGCACTTCGACAGTTCGTTCTCGTTCTTCCGCTCGCCGGTTGCGTGGCTGGCTGCGCTTCGGGCACGACGTCGCGCCCGACGACGGCGCCAGCGACGCGGCGAGCCTTGGTGGCCCGGCCGACGCTCGCGCAGTTCATCGACTCGATGGTCGACGCGCCACAGTTCCGGAGCGCGAACTGGGGAGTGCTGATCGTGGATCCGGGGCGCGGCGAGACGCTTTACGCGCGCAACGCCGACAAGCTGTTCGTGCCGGCGTCCAACATGAAGCTCGTCACCGGCGTGACCGCGCTCGCGCAGCTGGGCGCCGACTTTCGGTGGACGACGACGCTGCTGGCGCGCGGGGCGGTGCGCGGCGGCGTGCTCGAGGGCGATCTCGTGGCGCGCGGCAACGGTGATCCGTCGTTCAGCTCTCACATGCGCGCGGACGCGCTGGCTCCGCTGCGCGCGCTCGCCGACTCACTTCGCGCGCGCGGCGTGACGCGCGTGCGTGGCCGCGTGGTCGCGGCGCCATCCGCGTTCACCGACGCACCGCTCGGTTTTGGATGGGAGTGGGACGATCTCGACGAACCGTACGGCGCGGGCGTGGACGCGCTCTATCTCAACGAGGGATTCACGGAGCTCGTCGTGCACGCGGGGGCGCGGGTGGGCGACTTCGCCCGAGTGACGACACGTCCGGCGGCCACCTATCCAACGCTGCTCGTGCAGGCGCGCACCATCGCGCGCTCGATGCCTGCTGCCGACTCGACGAAGACGGGAACGCATCTCACGGTGGGCTACGACTCGTCGCACGTCGGCGTGCGCGTGAGCGGTACGATCGTCGAGGGCGACAGCGCCGTGCTGCAGCTCGCGTTTCGGGATCAGTCGGCGGCGTTGGTCGCCGCGCTGCGAGAGGCGTTGCGCTCGCGCGGCATCACGATCGACGATGCGCGCGCGGACAGCACGGCGCGCCTCGATTCCCTCGTCGCGCTACGCTCTCCTCCGCTGCGCGAGATCCTGCCATACTTCGAGAAGCCGTCGCAGAATCAGATCGGCGAGATCCTGTTCAAGTCGATCGCGCTCAAAGCGACCGGTGTCGGACGCGCTGACAGCGCGCGTCAGGTCGTGAGCCGGCAGCTCGTCGCGTGGGGTGCCGAGGCCGACGGCTTCGCCGTGCGCGATGGGAGTGGATTGTCCCGCCACAACTTCGTCACGCCTCGCACGCTCATCCGCGTGCTCGACGCAGCGCGGCGGCATCCGGACTTTCGCGTGTTCTACGACGCGCTGCCTGTGGCTGGAGTCGACGGCACGCTCGCCAAGCGAATGCTCGGCACTCCTGCCCAGGGCAACGTGCACGCCAAGACAGGGCTCGTCGACAAGGCGCGCTCGCTGTCGGGCTACGTGACCACAGCCGATGGCCGCATGCTGCTGTTCAGCGCGTTGTGCAACAACTACAGCGTGCCCACCAGCGCGGTGGAGAAAGTCCAGGATGCGCTGTCGGTGCACCTCGCGTCGCTCGGCCAGGCGGCGCTGCCGTGAGCCTGACGCGGCTCAGCGTCGCGGACGCGAGCGCGCACACCCTCGCCGGGCTCGCGCCGCTCCCGGCGGAACTCGTCGCGCTGCGCGACTCGTTGGGCCGCGTGCTGGCCCGCGACGTCGTGTCGCCGGTGTCGCTTCCGCCGTGGGACAATGCGAGCATGGACGGCTTCGCCGTGCTCGCCGACGATGTGCGCGGCGCCTCGGCGAGCGCGCCGGTGCGGCTTCGTGTCGTGGAGACGATCGCCGCCGGCGCACGCGGCAGCCGCGTCGTCGGGCGCGGCGAGGCGGCGCGCATCATGACGGGCGCGCCCATGCCCGCGGGGGCGGACTCCGTGGTGCGCGTGGAGGACAGCGAGACGGAGGGCGTGCACGTCGAGATCCGGGACGACCGTGACGTCTCGTCCAACATCCGGATGGCCGGCGAGGACGTCGGCGTGGGAGTGACGGTGATGCGCGCCGGGACGACGCTCGGTCCCGCGCAGCTTGGCGTCCTCGCTTCCGTGGGATGCGCGGCGCCCTGGGTGCATCGGCGCGTTCGGGTCGCGATCCTGGCCACGGGCGACGAGCTGGTGACGCTCGATGCGTTCGATCAGGTGCTGTCCGGCCAGCGCATCGTGTCGTCGAACA
>JBDSDB010000014.1:0-11317 GCA_039920785.1 Gemmatimonadaceae bacterium | reverse complement strand
CCCAGCTCCTGCGCGTCGCCGATCTCGGTGGCCGAGCCGCAGCCGGGGCTGTACGGGATGCCGCGCCGGTTGCAGACCTTGGCCACGTCGGCATTGAGTAGCGGGCCGACGACGAACTTCGCGCCGTTGGCGATGTAGATCCCCGCAGTCGGCGCGTCCACGACGGACCCGACACCCATGATCACCGACGGATCCGCGACGGCGAAGTGGCGCGACAGCTCATAGAACACGTGCGAGGCGAAGTCGCCGCGGTTGGTGAACTCGATGCACTTCGCCCCGCCGTTCGCACACGCCTGGATGACGCTCTTGCACACGTCGACGTCCGGATCGTAGAACACCGGGATCACCGCCTGCTCCATCATTGCCAGCAGGACCGACAATCTGTCCTTTGCGGCCATGGAAACTCTCCTGATGCGTGGAACGGGAAGGTAGACCAACCGCGCGGCGGACGGCACGCGTACGCACGTGCCACGGGCGAGATCCGATTATGTTCTTCCAAAAAGCAATATTGGCCGCGTAGTCTAGGTTCAGGCGGGGCGTAGCGCAATCGGCGGAGAGGCGTGGCCAGCGCGTTCGAGATTCGAACGCGTCGTTCGCCATCGCGTCATTCGCGAAGCGCGCCGCGGCTCGTTGCCCCCGCGCGCCAGCCGGTCGTAGCTTCCACGCCACTTCCCATCCCCGTCCTCACGAACCGCCGAGCGAACATTCATGGGCACCAGGGATCCTCGTGTCGACGCCTACATCGCGAAGTCCGCCGATTTCGCCAAACCCATCCTCACGCACATCCGAGAGGTGGTCCACTCGGCGTGCCCGGATGTCGAGGAGACAGTGAAGTGGTCCGCGCCCTTTTTCGACCACCACGGGACGATGTGTCAGATGGCCGCCTTCAAGGAGCATGTCGCGTTTGGCTTCTGGAAGGGTGCGCTCGTGGTCGGCCGCGCCTCGGGCGACGGCGACGGCTCCGCCGGGCAGTTCGGACGCATCACCTCGATCAAGGATCTCCCCGCGAAGAAGGAGCTCACCGCCTATATCAAAAAGGCGATGCAGCTCAACGAGGACGGCGTGGCGACGCCGAAGGTGAAGAAGCCGAAGCCCGACCTTCCACTCCCGTCAGCGCTCACCGCGGCGCTCGCGAAGAACAAGAAGGCGCGCACGACGTTCGACGCTTTCTCGCCGAGCCAGCGCCGGGAGTACGCCGAATGGATCGGCGACGCGAAGAGCGAGGATACTCGCGCCCGACGTGTGGAGCAGGCTGTGGAGTGGATCGCCGAGGGGAAGGCAAGGAACTGGCGGTACCAGAAGTAAACGGTTGTCGGTTTTCCGTTTTCGGTTTTCGGTTTTTTCGAGTTCTCGGTTTTCGGTTTTCGGTTAACTGTTCGATACATCGAACGTCAGCGTTCACGTTCCGGCCTGAAAGTCCCGCATCAGGGAGCTTCCACGGCGGTCCGTGACCTTTGCAGTTGACTCACCCATCAACCAGCCGACGTACCGGACAACCAATAACCGACAACCGAAAACTGGAAAAAGACCGAAAACTGAAAACCGAAAACCGACGACTACGCCCTCTGCAGCATCGCCTCGCGCCGCGCACCGATCGTCGTCGCCGCTCGAGCCAGCGTGTCGCGGTCGCGCACGAGCGACACGCGGAAGTAGCCGCGGCCTCCGTCGCCGAACGCCACGCCCGGGGTGACGACGACGCCGTCCTCGTCGATCAACGTGCGCACCCACTCCCAATCGTCGATCCCTTCCGGCACGGGCAGCCACAGGTACATCGACGCCGGCGGCGGTGCGGCGTTCCATCCCGCCGCATGGAAGGCGTTCATCATCGCGTCGCGGCGCGACTTGTACTCCGCCACGGTGGCCGGCACCAGCTCGGCGTAGTGGTTGAGCGCATACGTTGCGGCGGCCTGCATCACCGTCGGCGTGCCATAGCCGACGTTGGTGCGATAGGCCGCGAGCGCTTCGAGCGCGACCGCGTTGCCCACGACGAAGCCGACCCGCATGCCCGCCATGCTGAACGTCTTGGAGCAGGAGTGGAACTCGAGCGTCACCTCCCGATCCGGATCGGCCTCGAGTGCGCTCGGCGCGGGCCGGCCGCCGAACGTCAGCTCGCTGTACGCCAGGTCACTGATCAGGAGCAGATCGTTCTGCCGCGCGAACTCCACCGCGCGCTCGTAGAAGTCCAACTCGACGCGCGCGCCTGTGGGGTTGTTCGGATAGTTCGTGATGAGCAGCTTGGCGCGCTTGCGGTCGGCCGCGGACACCGCGTCCAGATCGAGGACGAAGTCGTCTTCGGCGCGCATGGGAACCCAGCGCACCTCGGCGCCACAGAGGAGCGGCGCACGGGCGAACACGGGATAGAAGATCTCCGGCACGAGCACGACGTCGCCGCGGCCGCAGGTGGCGGTGATGAGCTGCGCGATCCCTTCCTTCGCCCCACTGAGAGCGAGTGCCTCCGTCTCCGGCTCGATCGTCGCCCCGAAGCGGGAGTGCATGAAATCGACGATCGCGTCGAAGTAGCCCGCGGTGGCCCGGAACGGCGGGTACGCGCCCGAGGTTGGCTCGTCACCCGCGGCGGCCATGGCGCGGATGATCCCGGGAGCGACCGGGATGTTCGGGCTGCCGATGCCCAGATCGACGAGCGTGGCGCCCCGTGCGCGAGCCTCCGCCTTCAGGCGATCGAGCTCGGAGAACACGTATGGCGGAAGGTTGCGGAGGGCGTCGGTCTGGGTCAGTGGCACGGTGGACTCGTCTCGTCGAAGCTGGACTGGCGCGGTCGTGGACCAAGTTAGCGACTTGACCCGGCCCGGCAGCGGGCCAACGAAGTCTAGTCGCCATTCCAGCTGAAAGACGAGCACGGCGTGCCTACGGCACGTCTTCCGCACCATGCGTCGAACGCGCGGGCCCACGTCGTGGATGAAATCCGCCCAACTCGGGGTCTCCATGCCTGCCACACCTGGCTCTACTCGGGATCCTACAGCGCAGCGGGTTCACCCTCCCGCCGAAGACGTCTACATTGGTCTACTCCAAGTAGACGAAGCCCGCGCGACGCGTCCGTCCTCGTCCGGTTGACCGCATGTCCTCAGTGGTTGCTGCCCCCGACGCTCGGAGCGTCCGAGCGCTGTTCGTCGATCGCTTCGGACGCGAACCTGACTCGATCGCGTCGGCGCCCGGTCGGGTCAACCTGATCGGCGAGCATACCGACTACAACGGCGGCGAGGTGCTGCCGATCGCGATCTCGCGCCGGACCTGGGTCGCCGTCGGGCGCAGGGACGACGGTGGAGCGCCGACGCTGCGGGCCGTGTCGGCCACGCAGGGCTCGATGGGAGAGAGTGCGCTCGACGCCCCCGCCCGAAGCGGCGAATGGTGGGACTATCTCACAGGTGTCGCCGCCCCGCTGGTCCAGGCGTCCGCACCGCTCTGCCATCCCTCGCTCGACATCGCGGTGGAGAGCGATGTGCCCGCCGGCGCCGGACTGAGCTCCTCCGCCGCCCTCGAAGTCGCCACGGCGCTCGGCGTCGCCTCGGCGATCGGTGTGCGCCTGGACGACAAGGAAGCAGCGATGACGGCGTGGCGGGCCGAGACGGGGTTTGTCGGTGTGGCCTGTGGGATCATGGACCAGTTCGCGAGCGCGTTGTGCCGGGAGAACGAGGCGCTGCACCTGGAGTGCGACACCGCGGTGTACGACTTCGCTCCCTTTCGCGACGCGCTGTTGATCTTCGACACGGCGATCCCTCGATCGCTCCGCACCTCGCACTACAACGAGCGGCGCGCCGAGTGCGAGGAGGCGTTGCGGCTGCTGCGGCTGCGGTGGCCCGAACTGGCGTCGCTGGCCGCGGCCGAGGCGGAGCAGGTGCTCTCGGCCAACCTCCCTCCGGTCCTGGAAAGCCGCGCGCTGCACGTTTCACGAGAGACGCGTCGCGTTCGCGATGCCGTCGTGTCGCTGCGAGCTGGCGACAGTCTCTCGCGCGAGCTGCTCGTCGGCTCGCACGAGTCGCTGCGCGATCTGTACGAGTGCTCGCGGCCAGAGCTGGACTGGGTCGTGAGCCGAGCGATCAGCCTCGACGGTGTGCGCGGCGCGCGGCTCACGGGCGCGGGATGGGGAGGATGTGCCATCGTCGTCGGCGACGACGGGGCGTTGCGCGCCGCGGCACCAGTGCTGGCACGCGAGTACGAGCGACAGTTCCTGTTGAAGCCTCGCCTCTGGTTCTCGAGCGCCTCGTCCGGCGCGCGGCTCGAGCAGCGCGGCTGAAGACCGTGGCTCTTCGCGACAGAGTGAGTTAGAGCGTCTCACGCCAGCATCGCTTTTCATCACATGAAGTCCGCGACTCCGTTCCTCTTCGCCGCGGGCGTCGCGAACAGCTATCCGACGATCGCCGGCGGTGTTCGAATAGCTCAGATGGACAAGTGCGGTAGGGCACGCTGTGAGGAAGATTTCGCGCTCGGGCGCGACGCTGGTCTCAACGCGCGCATCGGATCGAGAAGAGGCGATCTACAATTCGTGGTTCATGACGACATCGGTCACGAGCCGCGGCCGCACCGCGCAGGCGATCCCGAGCGTTCGCGCCAACTTTTTGACCGGAGACGGCTCCAGTGGGGAAGCCACTACTTCCCTGGAGAGATCTCGTTCAGCCAGCCCTGCGACTGATTTTGAGCTGCGCGCACGGCCTCGGCCCCGCGACGCCAGATCAGTCGGCAGTTGTCGTTGAAGTTGATCCGTTCAAATCCGTTGCATCCGCGTCGTCGGTTCCCGTCCCGCTGGACGCCACGAGATTCATCCGAATCGCTCTCCATCCCTCGAGCCGTCCTACCCTCTATCTTCCGTGATGCTTCCCGCCGGCCGACTCTCTCCCCGCCGCACCCTGATCTGGGGAGTGGTCGCCATCGTGCTCGTCCTCGCCGCGGTGGCCGGGGTGTCGGCGCTCCGGCGAGTGAGCGGCGTGTTCGGGCGCTTCGCCGGACCGCCGGCGCCGCCAGTCATCAGCCAGCAGGTCGTCGTCGACCGGCTCCAGACCGTCGCCAAGCTCGTCGCCACGGAGATGACGCTGCGCGACGTCGTCAGCTATCAGCAGACGCGCTTTGGCTCCACCAAGCGCGCCCTGCTGGTCGTGACGGGCCGAGTCGCCGCGGGGATCGATCTCGAGAAGGGCGCGGAGATCCGCATCGATTCGACATCGCGAAAGATCACGGTGACGCTGCCGCCGGCGCAGGTGCTCAGCGTGGACGTGCTCGACGTGACGACCTACGACGAACGCGCCGGCCTGCTCAACCCGTTCCGGCCCCAGGACCGCGATGCGATCCAACGCCTCGTGCGCGAGAAGCTGATCTCCACCGCGCGCGAGTCCGGCATCCTCGTGCACGCCGATCGCAGCGCGGACCGCGCACTCACCGCGCTCCTCGCCCAAGATGGTTACACCGTGGAGATCGTGCGCCCGATGGTCATCAACAAGCCGACCGGGTAACCGATGGGAGACCGGACGACACGCATGACATCCGCCGCCGTCCGCTTCAACGCCGTCGACGCGCGCATCACGCGCTGGATGGCACGTCACGGACTCGCTCTCCTTCGCATCAGCCTCGGCGTCGTCTTCCTCTGGTTCGGCGCGCTCAAGTTCTTTCCTGGTATGAGTCCGGCGCAGGATCTCGCGGCGCGCACGATCGAGCAGCTCTCGTTCGGCATCGTGCGTCCCGCCGTTTCCATTCCCGTGCTCGCCGCGTGGGAGTGCCTCATCGGGCTCGGACTACTCTCGGGGCGCTTCATGCGCGCGACGCTCCTGCTGCTCGCGGCGCAGATGCTCGGGACGCTCACGCCCCTCGTTTTCTTCCCCTCGGAAGTGTTCAGCCGCTTTCCGTACGCGCCGACGCTCGAAGGGCAATACATCATAAAGAACGCAGTGCTCATCAGCGCGGCGATCGTGCTGGGTGCCACCGTCCGCGGCGGTGGACTGGTGGCGGACGCCGAGCGAGCATCGCCGATCGTGGAAGAGGGTGAGCGAGACGCGACGCGGTGAAGACGATTCTCATCGTGGCGCTGCTCTTCTACGTCGCCTTCGCCCTGTTCGCCTACTTCGTCTCGGATCGGATGATCTTCCTCCCGCCCGGTACGTCGTACGAGGCGAGACGACTTCAAGTCGTGATGGTACCCACCGCTGGCGGCTCGTCCATCGCCACGCTCCATCTGCCGAATCCGCGCGCCAAGCTCACCCTGCTCTATAGTCACGGCAACGCCGAGGATCTGGGCCAGCTCACTCCATGGCTGGAGGACTATCGGGCGGCGGGGTTCGCCGTGCTCGCCTTCGACTACCGAGGGTACGGCGCGAGCACCGGCGGTCCGCCCAGCACGAAGGGCGCGGTCGACGACATGGAGGCCGTGTATCGCCACGCCGTCGGCACGCTCGGCATCCCGCCCGCCTCGATCGTGCTGTTCGGTCGATCCGTCGGCAGCGGGCCGGCCACCGAGCTGGCGACCAGGTTGCCCGTGGGTGGTCTCGTCATCGAGAGCGGCTTCGTGAGTGCGTTTCGCGTGCTCACGCGCGCCGCCCTCCTGCCCTTCGACAAGTTCCCCAATCTCCGCTCCCTGCGGCGCGTGCGCTGCCCCGTCCTCGTCATCCACGGAATCCAGGACGAGGTCATCCCGGTGTCCCACGGACGGCGGTTGTACGAGGCGGCCAATGAGCCGAAGCAAGCACTCTGGATCGAGGGCGCCCACCACAACGACGTCATGTCCGTAGGCGGGTCGCGCTACTGGTCGGCGCTCGGCCAGTTCTCCACCGTCGTTCAGGCCTCTCGGCCGACACCGTGAGATCGGCGGTGCCGTAGGGGCAATCGTCCCCCTGACGAATGGTGTCCGATGCTCGCTTCCCGATCGATCTCGCACGACATGGCCAAGGCGCGCGTCGCGCCGGAGAAGAGCTGTCCGTTCTGCTGCGCCGACATCCCGAAAGAGGCCAAGAAGTGCCGATCGTGCGGCGAGTGGGTCGTGAGCACTTCACACGGCATCGCCGCCTTCGGACTTCGTCTGTTCGCCCTCGGGTGGGCGGTGCTCTCCGTCGCCATCGCAGCGGGATTGTGGTTCGCCGGGCAGTCCATCCGCGGGTGGGTGTGGATGCATTCCGTCAATCCGGACATCACCCCGCGCACCGTGAACTTCGTGATGTACGTCGTCATCGCGCTCGTCCTGCTGAAGGGGCTTGCCATCAGTGTGGGACTCGGCATCATGGCCCGGCTTTCGCCCCGCAGGCCGCGCTGGTTCACCTGACGACGTTGACGACATCGTGCGGTCGCCGGCGCGGCTGAACACCTTACGCTGAGCACGATCCGTCGCGGCCCCGTTGCACAGCGGAGCCGCTTCGGACCGCGTAGCACAGCAAGGTCCGTCGCCACTCCATTCCGACATACATGCCACGTCAGTCACTGCTCGCCATCGCCGCCGTGCTCGGCGGCGCGCTCGCTGTCGCGCGGCCCGCCGCGGCGCAGACATTCCCCACCGAGGACGCTGTCCTCCGCCGCATCTGGTCCATCGGCATGGAGAGCTCGCGCACCGAGGAGCTCGCGGGCACGCTCCTCGATTCCATCGGGCCGCGGCTCACCGGCTCACCCAACGTCCGCGCCGCGCAGGACTGGCTGCTCGCGATGTACAAGAGCTGGGGAATTGACGCGAAGAACGAGCGCTACGGCACGTGGCGCAGCTGGCGTCGCGGTCCCTCGCACATCGACCTCGTCAGCCCGCGCGTGCGCACCCTCGAAGCGACGATGGTCGGCTTCAGCCCGGGCACGAAGGGCAGGCCGCTCGTCGCCGGCGCGATCATCCTTCCTCACTTCGCCGACAGCACGGAGTTCGTGAAGTGGCTCCCCCAGGCGAAGGGCAAGCTGCTGCTCGTCTCGGCGCCGTCACCATCCTGTCGGCCCACCGACGAGTTCGCGCAGTTCGCCACGCCCGCCACCAAGGCGCGCCTGGACTCCGTCCGCGCGGCGCTCACCGCTGAGTGGGGAACGCGCGACGTGCGCGGCACGGGCTACTCGCTCGCCCTCGGCGGCGGCGAGCTCGGGCTCCGCCTGGAGCAGGGCGGCGTCGCCGGCCTGCTCACCTCTCGTCCCAAGAATGCGTGGGGGACGCGCGAGATCTTCGAGACGTACAACACGCGTGCGCCGGTCGTCTCGCTCAGCTGCGAGGACTACGGGCTCGTCTTCCGTCTCGCCGAGCGCAATCGCAGTCCCCGACTTCGGCTCGACCTCGAGTCGCAGGCGTTCGGCGAGCAGCCGGTGTTCAACACCATCGCCACGATCCCCGGCTCGGAGAAGCCCGACGAGTTCGTGCTCCTCTCCGCGCACTTCGATTCGTGGGACGGCAGCTCCGGCGCCACCGACAACGGCACTGGCAGCATCACCATGCTCGAGGCGATGCGCATCCTGAAGCAGGCGTATCCGCGCCCCAAGCGCACCATCCGCGTCGGCCACTGGACCGGCGAGGAGATGGGACTCGTCGGCTCCAAGGCATATCGCGAGGATCATCCCGAAATCGTGCGTGGACTGCAGGCCGTCTTCAACAACGACAACGGCACGGGCCGCATCTCGCGGATGGGCGCGACCGGATTCCCCAACGGCGACGTCCACGTGCGCCAGTGGCTCGAGAAGCTCCCCTCCGAGTTCAAGAGCCAGATCACCTACATCGGCGTCGGCACACCGGGCACCGGTGGATCGGACGACTTCTCCTTCTACTGCGCGGGCACGCCGTCGTTCGGACTCGGTGGGCTGAACTGGGATTACGGCACGTACACCTGGCACACCGACCGCGACACGTACGACAAGATCGTCTTCGATGATCTCAGGGCCAACGCGACACTCACGGCGATGTTGGCCTACCTCGCGAGCGAAGACCCGCAGAAGATCACGCGCGATCGCGCCGACCTCTCCGCTGTCGCTGATTCCATTCTCCGCGCACGCGCCGCGACTCCGCCCGCGGCGGGTTCGGCCCAGCTTCCCGCTCCGCTCTCTGCATGGCCCGAGTGCGGCGTGGCGCCTCGCAGCACGCGGCCACGCCTCAAGTGACGGCGCGTTTCGCCATGCGCACACGAGCGTTTCATTTCATCGTCTGCATCGGCGCGCTGGGCGCCATCGCGTCCCCGGCACCTGCGCAGCGTGCCGTCGGCGCGCCGGCGTGGCCCGCGGTCACGCGCGAGATGCGTCCGTGGACGCGCTGGTGGTGGCAGGGTAGCGCGGTGAACCCGTCGGATCTCACCGCCAACCTCGACGCCTATCGACGCGCCGGACTGGGCGGCGTCGAGCTCACGCCCATCTATGGAGTGAAGGGTGCCGAGCAACAGTTCATCCCGTATCTGTCGCCCAGGTGGGTGGCGATGCTCGAGCACACGCTCGCCGAGTCGCGCCGGCTCGGCCTCGGCGTCGACATGGCGAACGGCACCGGCTGGCCGTTCGGCGGGCCGAACGTCGGCGATGACGACGCGGCGAAGTACGTCGCGATGAAGAAGTACCCAGTGAGCGGCGGCGAGCGACTGCGTGACACGATCGCCTTCGTGCAGACG
Source organism: Gemmatimonadaceae bacterium (assembly GCA_039920785.1). GTDB lineage: Bacteria > Gemmatimonadota > Gemmatimonadetes > Gemmatimonadales > Gemmatimonadaceae > AG11. The sequence goes on along the minus strand of JBDSDB010000014.1, from coordinate 1,775 downwards.
CCGCTCGTCCGCGCCGTCACCCGGCAGGTGGACATCAAGGCGCTCCGCGATCCCATCGCTACCACGCCGAACATTCACGCGCTGGCGATCGATCAGGTGCGCTTCCCCAGGCCACTGCCGCTGCTCGCGCTGATGGCGTACTCCATCAAGGGCGACGTCGTGGATCTCACCGCGCGAGTCGGCCACAACGGCGTCCTCGACTGGACGGCGCCCACCGGAACGTGGACACTGTACGCCGTCTTCGAGGGTTGGCACGGCAAGCAGGTCGAGCGCGCCGCACCCGGTGGCGAGGGCAGCGTGATCGATCACTTCGCCGCGCAGCCCATCGCGCACTATCTGCAGCGCTTCGATCGCGCGTTCGCGGGACGCAACGTGAGCGGCGTGCGCGCATTCTTCAACGACTCGTACGAAGTGGACGACGCGAGCGGCCAGGGCGACTGGACGCCGCGGCTCTTCGACGAGTTCCGTGCGCGCCGCGGGTACGACCTCCGTGCGCATCTTCCGGCGCTCTTCGACGGTGGCTCCTCTCCCTCCGACAGCGCGCGCCGTGTGCTGTCGGACTACCGACAGACCGTGTCCGATCTGCTGCTCGACGGCTTCACGAAGGGTTGGGCGAGCTGGGCACATCGCCGGAACGGCGTGATCCGCAACCAGGCGCACGGCTCGCCGGCCAACATCCTCGATCTCTACGCCGCGTCCGACATCCCGGAAACCGAAGGCACGGAGATGACGCGCATCAAGTTCGCGACGTCGGCGGCCCACGTCAGCGGCAAGCGGCTCGCGTCGGCCGAGGCGGCGACGTGGCTGGGTGAGCACTTTCTCTCGAGGCTCTCCGACGTGCGCACGGTGCTCGATAACTATTTCCTCGGCGGCGTCAACCACGTCTTCTATCACGGTACCGCGTACTCGCCCACGTCGGAGCGCTGGCCAGGGCGGTTGTTCTACGCCGCCGTGGAGTTCAATCCGCAGAATCCCTGGTGGACCGACTTCGCTGAGCTCAACGCGTACGCGGCGCGGGTGCAGTCATTTCTCCAGTCCGGCCAGCCCGACAACGACGTCTTGCTCTACTTCCCCATCTTCGATCGGTACGCCGAGCGTCCGCGCGGGCGCGGGCGTGCCGGAGCGGTCGGGGCAGCGGGTGCACCGGCGGGCAGTGGCTTCGCGATGCCCGGCACCACGCCTCCGGCCGGAGGCTTCGCTCCGCCCGCGCCAGGCGCGCAGGGTCAGACGAGCGCGCTGCTCGAGCACTTCGACGCCATTCCCGCATTCGACAGCTCGGCGTTCCACCTCGCCGCCGACAGCATGCTCGCGCGCGGCTTCGCGTACGACTACGTGAGCGACGCGCAGCTCGCCGGTGTGCGCGCACAGGGGGCGCAGCTCCTGACCGGCGGTGCGCGCTACCGGACCGTGCTCGTCCCCGCGGCGCAGTTCATCCCGGTCGAGGCGATGGAGCAGCTCGTGCGCCTCGCGCGCGGCGGCGCGACGATCGCGTTCTACAAGGGCCTCCCTGCAGACGTCGCCGGACTCGCCAACCTCGATGCTCGGCGCGCGCGACTGCGCGCGGTCACCGGCGCGCTGCACTTCGAGCCTACGGCTGGTGGTGCGAGCGTCAGGCGCGCCGTCGTCGGCCGGGGCGCGGTGCTCGAGGGTGACGATCTGAACGCCCTGCTCACCGCGGCCGGCGCGCGCCGAGAAGCCTCCGCCGACATGGGGCTCAAGGTCATTCGTCGGCGCGAGCGAGACGGGACCACGTACTTCGTCGTCAACGCCGGCGC
>JBDSDB010000013.1:0-10870 GCA_039920785.1 Gemmatimonadaceae bacterium | reverse complement strand
ACGTGGTGATCCTCAACATCGACAGCGAGAACAAGCGCATCAGCCTCGGCCTCAAGCAGGCGGAGGAGGATCCGTGGCTGCGCATCGGTGAGACGTACCCCGTCGGCACCGAGATGCGGTCGCACGTCGTGCGCCTGATGGACAAGGGCGTCGTCGTCGACATCGGCAACGACATCGAGGGCTTCGTGCCCATCTCGCAGCTTGGGCAGGGCGCCGCAGTGGTTAGCCCGGCAGACGTGGTCTACGAGGGGATGAACCTCGATACGCGCGTGCTCGAGGTGGATCCGATCCATCGTCGCATCGTGCTCAGCGTCGTCAACATCCCGGAGGAGCAGCCGCCCCGTCCGGAGACGCCGTCCAAGATTCACACCGAAGACGGCGACACGATCGAGATCCCGGCAGACATCGCGGCGATCGACGAGTAGGCGACGCGCCATGCGCGCCGCCTGACGAAAGAGCCCGCCCCGAATCATCGGGGCGGGCTCTTTCGTATCGTCACGCCGCGGATCACACCACGAACGACGTCACGAGGGTGTTGAGACGGTCTGCGCTGTCCGCGAGCTGGCTCGCGGTGGCGGCCACTTCCTCCGACGCAGCCGCCGTCTCTTCGGCGGCAGCGCGTGCGAGCTCGCTCGACGCGGCCTGCGCCTCGGCGTGCGCGGTGGTCTGCGAGACCTGATCGTCCAGCTCCTGAACGGAATCCCGGTTCGACTGCGCCGAGTCGCGGACGGCGCGCGTGAGTTGATCCATGCGCGCGATGGCGAGGTGGATCGTGTTGAGCGCCTCGGTCACCGTGCGCGACGTGGCGTCCACGTTGCCCAGCGACGAGACTCCGTCGCGGAAGGCGATCGACGCGGTGTTCACCTCACGCCGCATCGAGGTGACGACTTCGCGGACTTCGTCGGCGGTGCGGTTGCTGTGGTCGGCCAGCTTGCGCACCTCGTCGGCGACGACCGCGAAGCCACGTCCGCTCGCGCCGGCGCGCGCCGCCTCGATCGCGGCGTTCAGCGCGAGCAGGTCGGTCTGCTCGGAGATCTGTTGGATCGTCTGAAGGAACTGCTGCACGATCGCCGACGCCTTCTCCACGCGCTCGACGTTCACGAGCGACGCGCCGATGACGTCACGCGCGCGCGCGAGCGCATCGAGCGCTTCGCCGATTCCGAGGCGGGCGCTGTCGGTGAGGCCACGTACCTCACCCTCGAGCGCCCCGGCGTCGCTGGCCGTCGACTCCAGCACCCCGGATGCCGCCCGGACGCGCGAGAGCACCGCGTGCGTGGACTCCACCGCTCCGCGCTGCTCCTGCGCCGCACTGGCGATGTGCAGCATGCTCTCGCTGACGCGGTTCGTGGATTCCGCCGCCGCACCGGACGCGATGGTCAGCGCACCGGCCGCACTCGCGACGTCGCGCGCCTCGTTCTGAATCTCGCGCACGAGCGTCGACAGGCGCCGCGTGGTGTCGGCAAGCGCCTGCGCAACGACGCGGTACTCCTCGTCGAGCCCTCTCGGGTCGATCTCCGCCTGCAGGTTTCCCTCACCGACGCGGCGCGCGGCGGTGGCGATCATGTCGAGCGGCGTGGTGACTGCGCGGAGCGTGACGAAGCCCATGAAGATGGCCGCGAGGAGCCCCACGCCGAGCAGTGACCACACGAGCAGCTGCTGTCGCGCCACGAGCTTCTCCTGCTCGTTGAGCATGGTCGTGGCGCGGTCGTCTTCAGAGCGGATGATCGCACTCGTCTGCGCGAACAGCGAATCGAGCAGCAGGGAGGACGCGGCCGTGTGCGGGCCGGCGGCGGCCGGACTGCCGACGTCCATCCATGCACGCGCGATGGCGAGCCGCGTGCCGATGCGACCTTGCAGCGATCCGATCTGCGCCAGGCCGATGCGCTCGGCGTCGGTCATCGCGGTGCCAAGATTGAGCTGGAGGCGCAGGGAATCCGCCAGGTCGCTCGTGCTGTCCATCGTCGCAGCGAGCGAGTTTCCCGAGTGAAGCAGATCGCTCTGGGCGAGCACGACGTATTGCCTCGTCGCTTCCTGACTGGCGAAGAGCTGGTTCTTGACCGAGATCACCTGCAGCGTGCGGGTGCGCAGATCGTTGTGCGCGCCGCGGAGCATCGCCGTGCCGATGGCGCCGGTGAGAAAGAGCAGCGCGATGACCGAGCCGAAACCCAGCAATACGCGCCGGCGAATCGTCCATCCAACCCACCGACCGGCCCCGCCTGATGCGGTGCTCATTGGGCCACCCGTCCGACGAGCACCGTCTTGTTGACCGGATCGCGGTTCTGATTGAACGAGATGGCACCCGTCGCGCCGGGGAAGGCCGCGCGTCCCTTGCCCACGCTCTCGAACCACTGGCGGATGCTCGCACGGTCGGCGCCCTTCTCGTGCACGGCGAGACCGATCATCATGCCGCCGTCGTATCCGAGCGCGCCCCAGTGATTGGGAGCATGGTTCGTCTTTGCCGTGAACGCCGTCACGAAGCGCGCACCCACCTCGGAGACCGGACGATCAGCGGAAAAGAGCACGACGTACCGCAGCCCTCTGAAGTCGCCGGTATCACTGGCCGCGGGACCGTTCGTCGCGAGCACCTCGGGCGCGCCACCTGCCGAGTGCAGCGCACGGATCGTGTTGCGGATCTGCGGCGTGTTTCCGGAAATCACCACGCTCGGTGCCTTCTTCATCACGATGCGCCTGGCATATCCGTCGAAGTCGCTGATGTCCTCGGTGAACGGATCGCGCTCGATCACCACGCCGCCCTTCTTCGCGAACTCGTCAGTGAAGGCATGCAGGAAGTCCTTGCCGGAGGGCTCATTGCGGTAGATGACCGCGGCACGCCGCTGGTTCAAGGAATCGGCGACGAAGCGGGCGAGCGTGCGCGCCTGCTCGGTCATGTCGGCGTTGATCCGGAAGATCCACGGAGAGACGCGCGTCACGGCCAGTGCCGACGCTGGCGTGACCGCGACCATCGGGCTGCGGCCGTTGTGCTCGCGATCCGCATACACGGGGGCCGCGTCGATCGTCGCCGCGCTCTCCGTGTGTCCGACGACAGCGAGCACGCGCGCATCGTCCCGAAAGGCGGTGGCGATCTTCACCGGCGAGTTGGCGCTCGCCGGCGCGCGCTTGAGTGCCAGTATTGGCGCGCTAGAAGGTCGCTTGGCGTTGAGCTCGTCGAACGCGAGCTGAACGCCTTCGAACATGTCCGCGTAGCGCTCGGGGTTGGTCAGTCCGACCGCCACCCCGACGTACGCCGTATCTCCGCCGCCGATGCGCCGAGGCGAGCCGCTTCCGCACGCGCCCAGTCCGGTGGCCAACGCGGCGATCGCGAGCGACTGGATCCGGCGCAGCACGACTCTGCGTGGGAGACGAGCCGTTGATTGTTGGGTTCTCCGACAAATGGAGGATGCCACGAACCTTTGGAGTCTGAAGGGGATCACGTCGCGCCTGGTTGCCTACTCACCCGAAACGGAGGCGCCTCTGGGGGTGACGATTCGAACACCGCAAGCGTTACTGGTGGCTGCCGCCGTCCCCGCCATCCTTTCGAGCCCGCCTGCAACGGCGGTGGCGAGACAACGGTGACGTAGGTGGCGCGACATGCGCGCTGTCGACTGGCGCTAGGCGATGGCGCGCACGCGGCCGTGTCCGGGCGGCACGAGCGCGCGCACCGTCAGCACGGGAGCACGGGAGGCGTGAGACGGCCGAACGTCCGTCGCAGCAACCTTGAACTGGCCGATCATCGCTTCGAGGCTGCACGCCTGGGCCGAGAGCTCCTGCGAGGTTGCCGCCAGCGACTCCGCCGTGGACGCGTTGCGCCCGGTCACCTCGTCGACACGCTTCATCGACTACTCGACTTCGCTGCTGTTGGCCGAGCGTATTCGCCTCGAGGGCGACGCGCAGACGCGCGTGCTGGTCGACCATCGCCGCTACGGCGGCGCGACGGAGTCGCCGGAGGCGCCCAGGATCAGCAGACGACTCGTCGCCTGCGAACTCGACGTAGCGGTGCTCGCAACGTCTCGCTCATCGACTTGCTCTCCGCCACGGAGGGGTAGTGGCGTGTCTCGATCGCGTCCACGCGCATTGTTGACCAGGGCGAGCACGATCGTGAGCGCAAGTACGAGACTCATCGCGATCGTCGCGCCCAGCGGCATGAGGCGGATGCGCTGGCCGAACGGACGGTCGGCGAGAAAGCTCGCCCAACGGTCTACCGCTCGATCGGTGATCGACAGCTCGGTGCGCTCGATCTCGCGAGGCCGCGCGGGAAATGGATGGACAGCGTGCGATCACGGCATTGGCGCGCCGAGCGCCGGTCGATCGCATTTCCCTGAGACGTCCGCGGGGATCAGAGGGGAAGCAATGCATGGAAGTCGATCTCCGTGAGCCAGAGTGTCGACATGCGGCGGCCATCCCTGAAGGACACCTTCCCTGAGCGGCGTCAGGCGGCGCCTAGTTGGGCACCGGCTCGCCCGCTAGCTTTGGCCACCTATGACCATGCGAGAGCGGGTGGAGCAGTTGGGGCGCCGCGCGGGCGAAGCCGAGCTCGGCGGAGGCGCGGCGCGCCTCGACGTGCAGCATCAGAAGGGAAAGCTCTCCGCTCGCGAGCGATTGGATCTGCTGCTCGACGAGGGGAGCTTCGTGGAGCTCGACCGGTTCGTCGTGCACCGCTCGCATGACTTCGGGCTGGAGGAGCAGCGAATCTACGGCGACGGCGTGGTCACGGGTCACGGACGGATCGATGGGCGCCTGGTCTACGTCTTCTCGCAGGACTTCACCGTGTTCGGCGGCTCGCTGAGCGAGTCCTTCGCCGAGAAGATCTGCAAGGTGATGGATCTCGCGATGCGCAACGGAGCGCCGGTGATCGGCCTCAACGACTCGGGCGGCGCGCGGATCCAGGAGGGAGTCGTCTCGCTCGGCGGCTATGCGGAGATCTTCCTGCGGAACACGATGGCCTCGGGCGTCGTGCCGCAGATCAGCGCCATCCTGGGACCGTGTGCCGGAGGGGCCGTGTACTCGCCCGCCATCACCGACTTCACGTACATGGTGCGGAAGACGAGCTACATGTTCGTCACCGGGCCGAACGTCGTGAAGACCGTCACGCACGAAGACGTGACCATGGAGGAGCTGGGCGGTGCCGACACCCACAACCGATCTTCCGGCGTGGCGCACTTCGCGTGCGACTCGGAGCCGGCCTGCCTGCAGGCGATTCGTGAGCTGTTCCAGTACCTGCCCTCGAACAATGTCGACGAGCCGCCACGCGGACGTGGCACGGACCCGCGCGACCGACGGGACGAGGCACTCCTCGATGTGGTACCCGACAATCCGAACAAGCCGTACGACATGCACGACGTCATCCGCCGACTGGTGGACGACGGGACGTTTTACGAGGTACAGCGCGACTTCGCCGCGAACATCATCTGTGGCTTTGCGCACCTGGGCGGGTACAGCGTGGGAGTGGTGGCCAACCAGCCGGCGGTGCTCGCCGGCGTCCTCGATATCGATGCGTCCACCAAGGCCGCGCGCTACATCCGGTTCTGCGACGCGTTCAACATTCCGGTGGTGACACTGGTGGACGTACCGGGGTTCCTGCCCGGCGTGGCGCAGGAGCACAACGGGATCATCCGCCATGGCGCGAAGCTGCTGTACGCGTACTGCGAAGCGACCGTTCCGAAGCTCACCGTCATCACGCGCAAGGCCTACGGCGGCGCGTACGACGTGATGAGCTCCAAGCACATTCGCGGCGACTTCAACGTGGCGTGGCCCACGGCCGAGATCGCGGTCATGGGACCCAAGGGCGCCGTCGAGATCCTGTTCCGGAAGGAGATCGCCGAGAGCGATGACCCACAGGCGATGACCGACGCGAAGATCAACGAATATCGGGAGAAGTTCGCGCATCCGTACGTAGCCGCCGGCCGCGGCTACATCGACGACATCATCGATCCGCGCGATACGCGGCCACGCCTCATCGAGGCGCTCGACACGCTGCGCACCAAGCGCGATCGGAATCCGCCCAAGAAGCACGGGAACATTCCCCTCTGATGTTCTCGAAAGTGCTGGTCGCCAACCGGGGAGAGATCGCGCTGCGCGTCATCCGCGCGTGCCGCGAGCTCGGGGTCGCCTCGGTGGCGGTGTATTCGGAGGCGGACGCGCGCGCCCCGCACGTGCGCGAGGCCGACGAGGCGGTGCTCATCGGCCCGCCGCCGTCGCGCGAATCATACCTGAAGGGCGACGCGATCATCGCCGCCGCTCAGCGAGTGGGTGCGCAGGCGATCCATCCTGGCTACGGGTTTCTATCCGAGCGCGAGTGGTTCGCCCGCGCCGTGCGCGACGCGGGGCTCGTGTTCATCGGGCCGCCTGCCGAAGCGATCGCCGCGATGGGCAGCAAGACGGCGGCGCGTAGCCTCGCCATCGCTGCGGGCACTCCGGTGGTGCCCGGCATGACGACGGCGCTGACGGATGCGGCAGAGGCGGAGCGGGTTGCCGAGCAGTTCGGATATCCGGTGCTGCTCAAGGCGGCCGCCGGCGGCGGAGGGAAGGGGATGCGCGTCGTGCACCGACGAGAGGACCTGGCGGCGGCGCTCTCGTCCGCTCAGCGTGAAGCGAAGAACGCGTTCGGCGACGACGCGGTGTACGTCGAGAAGTACATCGTCGGCCCGCGTCATGTGGAGATCCAGGTGCTGGGCGATCAGCACGGCACGATGCTCCATCTGGGCGAGCGCGAATGTTCGGTGCAGCGGCGTCACCAGAAGATGATCGAGGAGGCGCCGAGTGTGGCCGTGTCGCCTGAGCTGCGGGCGCGAATGGGCGCGGCAGCCGTCGCCGCGGCGCGGGCGGCGGGCTACGTCAACGCGGGCACGTGCGAGTTCCTGCTCGACGCGAGCGGAGAGTTCTACTTCCTCGAGATGAACACGCGCATCCAGGTCGAGCACCCGGTGACGGAGCTCGTCATGGGGATCGACCTCGTCCAGTGGCAGCTGCGCATCGCTGCCGGTGAACGGCTGCCCTTCGCGCAGGAGGAGCTCGTGCCGAAGGGCTGGGCGATAGAGTGTCGGATCACGAGTGAGGATCCGGCCAACGGCTTCCTCCCCTCCACCGGTCGCGTGCAGTTCCTGCACGTCCCGGCGGGCCCCGGTGTGCGGTGGGATGGCGGGATCGAGACGGGTAGCGAGATCACCCTGTTCTACGATCCCATGCTCGCGAAGCTGATCGTCTGGGCGCCGGATCGTGCGCAGGCGATCGCGCGCATGCATCGTGCGCTGCTCGAGCTCACCATCGAGGGCGTCGACACGTCTCGCGATTTCCATCTGCGCGTCATGGAGGACGCGGAGTTTCGTGCAGGCGCCATCGAGATTCAGTGGCTGGAGCGGCGGCTCGCGGACCTCACGCGCACGCTGCCACCGCGCGAGAGCGTGGTGCGCGCGGCGATCGCCGCCGTGCTGCTGGCAGAGCGCGATCGCGGAACGCGGCGCACCGCCGTCGCCCCCGAAGATGGGCGTGCCCCCACGGCCGCCGCCAGCGCATGGCTGCAGCGCGCGCGCGCGGACGGCCTGCGATGAGCGACGTCGGGGTGGCGCTCAGCATCGAGAGCATTGCTGCCGGTGGCGACGGAGTCGGCCGTACGGATGGGATGGTCGTCTTCGTGCCGCGCACCGCGCCCGGCGATCTCGCGCGTGTCCGCATCACGAAGGTGAAGCGGTTCGGCCGAGGCCAGCTCCTCTCGCTGGACGTGCCGTCGGCGGCCCGCGTCGATCCGCCGTGCGCGCACTACGCCGTCGAGCAGTGCGGTGGCTGCCAGATCCAGCATCTGTCGTACGCCGCACAGCTCGCGGCGAAGAGCGCGATCATCGGCGACTCGCTGCGCCGCATCGGACGGCGTGACGTGCTCGACCCGCCGGTGTCCCCAAGCGACTCGCCGTGGCGCTACCGGCAGAAGCTCACGCTCCACATCCGCCGGACCACGACAGGTTGGATCGCCGGCCTGCATCCGTTTCACGACCCCGTAGCCGTGTTCGATCTGCGAGACTGTCCCATCACCGACGAGCGTGTGCTCGCCGTGTGGGCCGAGCTTCGCGGGGCGTTCGATTTCCTGCCTCGCGAGGACGTGCTGCGCATGTCCGTGCGACTCGTCGATGACGGTGCAGCGGCGACCCTCGAAGGCGGCGTCGCGTGGCCGATGAGCGACCGCTTCTTCGACGCCGTGCCGTCGCTGCGCGAGCTGTGGTGGCGTGCGGAGGGTCGCGGCGCACATCGCGTGGCGGCGCGGACCACTGCTGGCCAGGCAGGTGCCTCATTCACGCAGGTGAACGCCGGCGTCGCGGCACAAGTTCGCTCGCATCTGCTCGCGCGCGTTCGCCACTACGAGCCACAGCGCGTCGTCGACGCGTACGCCGGAACGGGCGCAACGACGCTGCCGCTCGCCGCCGACGGCCGCACGGTCGTGGCAATCGAGTGGGATCGCGCCGCCGTAGCGCAGCTGCGCGGGCAGTTGCGCCCTCCCTCGTCGGCTGTCGCCGGGTCGGTCGACGACCATCTCGCCGCGCAGTTGCCGGCCGACGTCGTCATCCTCAATCCGCCGCGCACGGGCGTGGACCAGCGAGTCACGGCGGCGCTGGAGTCCGCGGCGAGTCCACCGCGAGCGCTGTTCTACGTGAGCTGCGACCCCGCGACACTGGCGCGCGATCTCGCGAGGCTGCCGAGCTTCCGTCTGGTGGACGTGCGGGGGTACGACATGTTCCCTCAGACCGCGCACGTCGAAACGGTGTGCGAGCTGATCCCGGTGGCCGCATGAAGTATGTCGTGCGCGTCGGCGACGAGGAGATCGAGGTCTCGGTCGATGGCAACGACCTCGAAACGGGCGGTGTGCGCTCGCGGTGCGTGATCGCCGACGTCGAGGGAACACCGGTGCGGATGCTCACCATCGGTGACGAAGTGCATCGCATCGTCGTGCGTCCGGGCGCGACGCGCGGCCGCTACACGCTCTGGGTGGACGGCTTTCGCCACGAGGTCGAAGCGCTCGACGAGCGCGCGCGGGCAATTCGCGAACTCGCATCGGCGTCGGCCGCCCCCACCGGACCTGCGCCGCTACTCGCGCCCATGCCGGGGATGATCGTGCGCGTATCGGTCGAGGCAGGGGACATCGTGCAGCCGGGTCAGAGCCTCGTCGTGATGGAGGCGATGAAGATGGAGAACGAGCTCCGCGCCACGTCCGCCGCGACGGTCAAGGCGGTGCACGCTCACCCCGGAAGCGCGGTGGAGAAGGGCGCGCTCCTGCTCGAGCTGGAGTAGCGCGCTTCTCACCGCGGTGCGCCTCAACGCCCGCCATGTTTCCTTCCGGGCGCGATCGCGCCGCGGCCGAAGCGCGCGCGGACCGCATCGACCGCGCGCGAGACGTCGCGATCCTTCGGTGTCTCCAGTGGCGGCGCGACCGCGTCGAACAGGGGCAGCTGCACGGTCGGCGGCGCGGTGAAGTTCGAGAGCGCGACGCCGAGCAGTCGCGCCGGCACGCGCCGGCTCTTGCGCAGCTTCGCCAACAGCCCGCGCGCGATGACGAACAGCGCACGGTCCGACACCAGCGCCTCGTCCACGGTCCGACTCGCCTGGCGCGTCGTGAAGTCCGAATCGCGAATGCGCACGGTCACGGTGCGCGCCGTCAGCCCTTCGCTGCGAAGCTCCGTCGCGGCGCGGCCCACGAGCTCGGTGAGCTCTCCCTCGAGCAGCACGTCGTCGTGCAGGTCCGTGTGGAACGTCTCGTCCCGACTGATGCTCTTGGCGACGTCGCGCTCCGCGACCGAACTCACGTCGTGTCCTCGCACACACTCGGCGAGCCATCTCGCATCGCGCGCACCGACGAGCCGCGAGAGTGCGGCGGTGTCGAGTACGAGCACATCCTCCACGCCGAGGAGCCCGGATTCGGCGAGCCGCGTCGCTGTCTTGGGGCCAATGCCGGGGATGTCGGCGAGCTTCAGCATGCGCATGAACGCAAGCTCCTCGCCGGGCGCCACCACGAACACGCCCGTCGCGCCGGTGCCCGGCCTGGGTTTGGCGCGCTCTACGGCCAGCTTGGCCATGAGCTTCGACGCCCCGCCGCCGATGGACACGGTCAGACCGGTCGCCTCGCGCACCGCATCACGAATGCGGTGACCGATCTCGCCGAGTGTTGCGCCATCGTACAATCGCTCCGTGCCGCCGAGGTCCAGATACCATTCGTCGATGCTCGCGGCCTGAACCGTGGGCGCGAACCGCTCGAGCACGGTGCGAATGGCGCGGTGATGGGCCGAGCAGGCGCCGCGGGGCACCGGCACGCACATGGCATCGGGGCACAGCCGCACTGCCCGGGAGATGGGCATGCCCGACCGAACGCCGAACTGCCGCGTCTCGTAGGAGGCGGAGCACACCACTCCTCGACTTCCCGCCGCACCCCCGACGATCAGCAGGGGTGCCTTGCCCGCACCCTCGGGATCGATGATCCGCGCGACGGCGACGAAGAAGGCATCGGCGTCGACGAGGAGAATCTGCCTGCTGAGAGGGCTGGATTCGGGCACGCCGGAAAGATAGGGAGAACGGCGAAGGAGCGCCTCGGACAGCTCCCCACAACTCCAAGCGTTGACTACGCTTAAGTGTCTGTCTAGCTTGTGAGTCTGTACTAAAACGCCTTCACTGGCGGCCGAGACCCGGGTTGCATGACGCACCGGTGAGGCGATGGACTCATCTCGAGTTGGTCAGGTCATGTTCAAAACGTTCAGCGCAACGCCGACGGACATCCAGCAGGACTGGTATGTCGTCGACGCCGAGGGCATGGTCCTCGGGCGCCTCGCGACCGAGGTCGCGCGCATCATCCGCGGCAAGCACAAGCCGATCTTCACCCCGCACATGGACACGGGCG
>JBDSDB010000012.1:0-14743 GCA_039920785.1 Gemmatimonadaceae bacterium | reverse complement strand
CCGTGAGTGAGTTGACACCGTCAACATAGACGACTATGTTGACGGTGTCAACTCTCGACTGAAACGGCGGCGGCAAATACACCAGGAAACGTCAGTACCAGGTACTTGGTACCGCAGTTTCCTGGCGTACTCGCCGTCGCAGTTCAACTCGCCGCTAGCTTCCAGCATGCCGAGCGCTTCACGGGCACCGACTCCTCCCAGCACCTACCACCACGGCGACCTCCGGGCAGCGCTCGTCGCCGCTGCGCTCCACATCCTCGAGGCAGAAGGTCTGGGGGCGATGAGCCTGCGCGCGGTGGCGCGGGCAGTCGGAGTGAGCCAGACGGCGCCCTACCGGCACTTCCCCGACCGGCGCGCGCTCGTCGGCGCGGTGGCGGCCGAGGGGTTTCGGCGTCTCGAGGTGGCGATGCAGCGGGCGATGGCGTCGAACGCCGGGCGGATCGGCTTCAAGGACGTGGCGCGCGCCTACGTCGCGTTCGGGCGCGCGAACCCAGCGCTCTATCGCGTGATGTTCGGACCCGAGGTCGCCGACACCCACGACCTGCCGGAGCTTGCCGCCACGTCGACGTCGGCGCTCCGCTTCGTGCAGGGAGGGTTGGAACAGCTCCAGGCCGCTGGATTGGTGCGCGCCGGAGACGCGTCGGTGATGGCCACGATCACCTGGGCGTCGCTGCACGGGCTCGTGTCGATCATCCTCGACGGTCATTCCTCGGCGACGCGCGAGGACGAGCTGCTGGAGGCGATCACGCAACTCGTCATGTTCGGGCTCGCGCCGCGCGCGCCCGCGACCCTTCCTACAGCGTAGCCACCGAGCGGTCGACACTCGGGGGATGAGCTGGATGTCGCAGACGCCACGATCGCTGGTGCCAGTTGGCGTGCTCGCCGCGCTGGTCGCCGTCGGGTGCGCCGTGCCGGCCGCGGCAGGCGCACAGGCGTTGTCGTTTCGCCACCTCACCGTGGACGATGGCCTGCCGTCGTCGCAGGTCACCGACGTCCGAAAAGACAGCCGCGGCTTCATGTGGGTGTCGACCGCCGGTGGTCTTGGCCGCTACGACGGCTACGGATTCAAGACGTACCGGCATTCGCGCGACGATCCCGGCTCGCTGCCGAGCAGTAGTGTGCTCACCGTATACGAGGACCGCACCAGAACGCTCTGGGTGGGCACCGTGGCTGGCCTCAGCCGCTTCGACCCGCGCACGGACAGCTTCACGAACTTCATGGTGTCCGAGAAGCCCGGATTCATGGAGCGCCGATCCGTGCCGCGGATCCTCGAGGATCGGACTGGACGCTTCTGGATCGGAACGACGCATGGTCTCTTCCTCTTCGATCGCCGCACGTCGTTGGCGAGCCCCGTCGCGCAGGCCGGCGTGAAGGACGCCAGCGTCAGCTCGCTCTACGAGGGCGCGAACGGAGACGTGTGGGTGGGCACGGACGGTCTCGGTCTTTTCAGGCTTGGCCGGAACTCCGAGGTGCACCACTACACGTTCGACGCGAGCGACCCGAATACCATTCCCGCAAGCCAGGTTGGGGGGTTGGTGCAGGTGGGCGATCGTCTCTGGATCGCCACGCAAGGGGGCATGGCATCGCTCGATCTCGTCACGGGGCGAATCGAGCGACACCTGCACGACCCGGCGAATCCGGCGAGCCTCGCGACGAACCGCGTGCTCAGGCTCGTCCACGACGGCGCGCAGGGACTGTGGATTGGAACGGAGAACGCGGGGATCGACTTTCTCGACCTCTCGACGGGGATCTTCAGGCACCATCCGCCCAGCGTCGACGATCCGTCGACACTGAACGGCAACTCCGCCGAAGCGCTCTATCTGGAACCGGGCGGCGCGCTCTGGGCGGGCACCTTCACGGGTGGTTTGAACGTCTCCCTCCTCAACGGCGACGGGATACGTCTCTATCGCTCGCTCCCCGGCAACGCACACAGCCTGAGCCACAACACCGTCGTCGGAATGCACGAGGACCGGCGCGGGCAGATCTGGATCGCCACCGATGGCGGCGGGCTGAATCGATTCGATCGCGCAACGGGCCAGTTCACGCACTTCAACACCTCCAACAGCAAGCTGGCGTCGAACGCGGTGCTCGGCGTGACGGAGGATCGTGACGGCGCGATCTGGCTGGGCAACTGGGCCGGCGGCGTCACCCGGGTGGACCCTCTTACGGGCGCCATGACCGTGTATACCACGGCGACGAGCAAGATCCCCTCGAACCACATCTTCTCGGTTCACGTGGATCGAGCGAATCGTCTGTGGGTGGGGACGTTCCGTCATGGACTCGTCCTCATGGATACGAAGACGGGCGCGTTCACGAGGTATCCGATCGTGCCCGCGGGGCGCGAGTCGCCGCTCATCTGGCAGATCTGCGAGCTGGCGGATGGACGTCTCGCCCTTGCGACTGGCAACGAGAATGAAGGGCTGGTGATCTTCGATCCCCGCACGGGTGGCTTCCGCTCATACCAGAGCGATCCGCACGATCACACCACGCTGAGCTCCAACTCGATCAACGCGGTGTCCGAGGAAAGGCCCGGCGTACTGTTGGTCGGCACGCTCGATGGCCTCGACCGGCTGACGCTCGCCACAGGCGCGATCGAGCACTTCTCCAGGCGCGATGGCCTGCCCGGCAACGCGGTGGAGGGCATGGCGTTCGATCGCGCCGGCGCACTGTGGGTGAGCACGGATCACGGCATCGCGCGCTTCGATCCCGCGACGAGGACTTCGAAGAACTTCTCGCGAGGCGACGGGCTGCAGGGCAACGAGTTCGTGGCGCACTCGTTTCTCGAGACGCGCGACGGAATGATCTTCTTTGGCGGCGCGAACGGCTTCAACACGATCGACCCCTCGCGCATCCAGCGCAACGACCGGATCCCCCCCGTCGTGCTCACCAGCTTGCAGCTGTTCGGCAAGCCCGTGCTCCCGGGCGCGAGCGGCTCACCGCTGACTGCCGCGATCTCCGAGACGCGCCACCTCTCGCTCTCGCCCGACGAGACGTCGATCACGATCGGCTTCGCGGCGCTCGACTTCACCGACCCGGAGAAGAATCTCTACTCCTACAAGCTGGAAGGCGTCGACAAGAGCTGGATCCGCGCAGGCGAGACGCGGAGCGCGACGTACTCGCACCTGCCGCCGGGCGACTTCGTCTTTCGCGTGAAGGGAAGCAACAGCGACGGTGTGTGGAACGAGGAGGGCGCATCGCTCGCCATCTCCATCGCCCCGGCGATCTGGGAGCGGACGTGGGTTCGGCTGATGGTCCTGCTGCTCGTGCTGGGCGTCCTCCTCATCGCGGCGCAGATGGCCCGGCGCCGCAACCAGCACCTCGCGGCGATGAACCGCCAGCTCACCGACGCCGCCGAGCATGATGGCCGGACGCAGCGCTATCTCGAGGGGAACGTCCTCGAGATCCTCGACGCGATGCAGCGCTTCTCGGACGGCGACTACTCCGTCGCACTCGGCGTGCACACCCAGGACGCGATCGGCAAGCTGCGGCGCGGCTTCAATGCCGTCGTCGTCGACCGCAAGCAGGCCGATGACGAGCTGCGTCAGTCGCAGAAGATGGAGGCGGTGGGACGCCTGGCTGGCGGCGTGGCGCACGACTTCAACAACCTGCTGACGGTGATCAAGGGCAACATCGAGCTCGCGCTCCAGGATCTCCCCGCCGACGCCGAGGTGCGCGCGGAGCTCGTGGACGTGCAGCAGGCCGCCGAGCGCGCGGCGATGCTGACCGGGCAGCTGCTGGCGTTCAGCCGCAAGCAGATCCTCCAGCCGCAGACGCTCGCGCTCAACGCGCTCGTCGCCGACGTGGGACGAATGCTCACGCGCACGCTCGGTGAGGATATCGAACTGCACACCGCGCTCGATCCGAACAACGGCATGATCCGCGCGGATCCCGGCCAGATCCAGCAAGTGCTGCTCAACCTGGCGGTGAACGCGCGCGACGCGATGGCCAAGGGAGGCTCGCTCACCATCGAGGCGCGCTCCGCCACGAGCGAAGAGACGATCGCCCACGCCGAATCCGACCCGACGGTGGAGTATCTCGCGCTCTCCGTGCACGACACGGGCGAGGGGATGACGCCGGCGCTCATGGAGCGGATCTTCGAGCCGTTCTTCACCACGAAGGAGCAGGGGAAGGGCACCGGGCTCGGACTCTCGAGTGTGTACGGCATCGCGTCGCAGAGCGGCGGCTACGTCCGTGTGCAGAGCGAGCCGGGAATGGGCACGACGTTCACGGTCTATCTTCCGAGAGTGGAGGCGGAGCTCGCCCCGCTCGCCCCGGAATCAACATCGGTGCACAACGCGTTCGAGACGGTCCTGCTGGTGGAGGACGAGCAGTCGGTGCGTGTCCTCTCCGCACGCGTGCTGCGGCGCGCGGGCTACAACGTGCTGGTAGCCCGACACGGCAGCGACGCGCTCGAGGTGGCGGAGCAGTTCCCCGACGAGATCCATCTTCTGCTCACCGACGTGATCATGCCGGGGATGAACGGCCGGGAGCTCGCACAAGCGCTCGCGCCGCGGCGGCCATCGATGCGGGTGCTGTACGTGTCCGGGTACACGGAGGACGAGACGATCCGCCACGGTGTCTCCGGCCTCCGCACAGCGTTCCTCGAGAAGCCGTTCGGTCCCAATGCGTTGGCGAGGAAGGTGCGCGAGGTTCTCAACACCACGCCGGCCGACGCCGGCGCGGTGTGAGCCGACTCTCGTCGACGTCGCGTTCAGTCTCCCGTCACGAGCACGGGCGTGCCCTGCGGCGTCGCGCTCGCTGTGTCACGCCTGAACGCCAGCGACAGTCCCGCCGCGACGAGACATAGCAGTCCGGCGCCGAGGAACGCGTAGTCGTATCGGCCGGAGCTCACGCGCAATGCGCCTGCCACCATCGCGATGGACGCCGCGCCGAGCTGGTGCCCGCCGGCGATCCAACCGAAGACGATCGGCGCGCGCGTCCGGCCGAACGCCTCGTTGGCCAACCGCAGCGTCGGCGGCACGGTAGCGATCCAGTCGAGCCCATACCACACCGCGAACAGCACGAGACCCGGCTCCGCGCCCGCGAGCGCGACCGGCAGAAAGAGCAGGGACAGCCCTCTCAGTC
Source organism: Gemmatimonadaceae bacterium (assembly GCA_039920785.1). Classification (GTDB taxonomy): domain Bacteria; phylum Gemmatimonadota; class Gemmatimonadetes; order Gemmatimonadales; family Gemmatimonadaceae; genus AG11. The sequence goes on along the minus strand of JBDSDB010000012.1, from coordinate 9,658 downwards.
CATAGTACGCGCCGAGCAGATACCTGCTGTCCCATCGATCCGACATCCAACCCGCCGCGGTGGTCCCGACGAGATCACACAATCCCATCAACGCCAGCAGGCTCGCGGCGCGCACTTCGGGAATGCCGTGATCGTGCGCGGCGGGGATGAGGTGCGCCCCGATCAATCCGTTCGTGGAGGCGCCGCAGATGAAGAAGGTGGCGAACAGGATCCAGAAGTTGCGCATGCTCGCCACGCTCCCGAGCACGGCGAGTGCGCCGAGCGGCTCGGTGGCGGCCGCGCGACCGACATTGGATAGAGGTTCGGCCTCCGCGCCGTACGCGCGCAGCCCCATGCTCTCCGGGCTCTCGCGCAGCAGCCAGGCAACGAGCGGGATCAACGCCGCGACGATGCCGGCGACGAGGAGCACCGAGACGCGCCAGCCGTGGTGCGCCGTGGTCTGCGCGAGCATGGGCAGGAAGACGAGCTGCCCCGTGGACGCGCTCGCGGTGAGCACGCCGAGCACCATGCCTCGCCGTCGCACGAACCAGCGATTCACGATCGTCGCGGCGAGCACCATGGCGACGAGACCCGTGCCGACTCCGATGCCCAGCCCCCACAGCGCGACGAGCTGCCAGCTATGCCGGATGAGCGGCGCCGCGCTCACGCCGCACGCGAGCAGCACGAGCGCCGCGAGCACCACTCGGCGCACTCCGACGCGCGCCATCAGCGAGCCGGCGAAGGGGCCGATGAGCCCGTAGAGGAGGATGTTGACCGAGAGCGCCGCGGACGTCGTGGTGCGCGGCCAGCCGAACTCCTGCTCGAGCGGGAGCATCAGCACCGCGGGCACGGCGCGCACGCCCGCCGAGACCAGCAGGATGAGGAAGGTGATCGCCATGATGATCCACGCGTAGTGGAACGTCGATGAGCGATCGGGTCGTCGAAGGGCGGGAGCGGTCATGGGTCGCTGAAGCTCGTTGCCGTCGCCGCTGCCGCGGCGAGAGCTCAGATAATCCCGTCGCGGGGCGTGAAGTTCGCGCCCCCGCCCCGCGAGGAATAGTTTGGCGAGCGCATCACGCGCTTCCCCTCACTCGTCTCGCCTCGTGAACACCCGCCGCCAATTCCTCATCAGGGCACCACTTGGCCTCGCCGCCACGGTGGCCGCCTGCCGCGCTGATGAGAAGCAGCCCGGCACCACCACCGCCACGTCGGCGACGGCCGGCGCTCCGCCCGCCTTCAATACGGCGCCTCCGGTTGGTCCGGAAGTGTCGCCCACCACATTCGCCGAAGCCGAGAAGCTCGTGCAGGTGACGATGACGCCGGCACAGCGGGAGATGGCGACGAAGAGCTGGCGCACATCGATGGCGGCGCTGCTCGAGCGGCGCACGGGGCCGCGCAAGCTCGCGCTCGAGCCGACGCTCGCCCCAGCGACGGTGTGGAGGCCAGACCCGAGCATGGAACCCGCGCGCCAGGCGGCCGGCCCGTTCCGTCGCAGCGTGGCGAGCGCGCTTCCGCTGCCGGCCACGGACGATGCGATCGCGTTCGCGCCCATCGTGCAGCTCTCGCGATGGATCGAGTCGAAGCAGCTCACCTCCGAGCGTCTCACGCAGATCTACCTCGACCGCATCGAGCGCTTCGACTCGAAGCTGCGCTGCATCATCACGCTCACCGCCGCCGTCGCGCTACAACAAGCGAGACAGGCAGACAAGGAGATCGCCGCCGGCCGATACCGCGGCCCGCTGCACGGCATTCCCTATGGCGTGAAGGACCTGCTCGACACGAAGGGGATCGCGACCACCTACGGCGCGGAGCCGTTCCGCAATCGCGTCCCGATCACGGACTCCACGGTGGTCGCGCGACTGAACGCCGCCGGCGCAGTGCTGATCGCGAAGCTCAGCCTCGGCGCGCTCGCGCTCAACGACATCTGGTTCGGCGGCCAGACGATGAACCCCTGGCTGCTCGAGGAGGGCGCGTCGGGCTCGAGCGCCGGACCGGGCGCGGCGACGGCGGCGGGCCTCGTCGGATTCTCCATCGGCAGCGAGACGGGCGGCAGTATCATCGCGCCCGCGATGCGCTGCGGGGTCACCGGCCTTCGCCCAACGTACGGGCGCGTGCCGCGCACCGGCGCGATGACGCTCTGCTGGACGCTCGACAAACTGGGCCCGATGACGCGCGGCGTCGAAGACACGATGCTGGTGCTGCAGGCGATCACGGGCGCCGACGCTGGCGACGTCGCGAGCGTGACGAGCCCTCTCGACTTCGATCCTGCTGTGCCGGTGAAGGGATTGAGAGTCGGCTACGTCGCGAAATGGATGAACGAGAGCCCCGCGACCGACGTCGATCGCGCGGCGCTCGACAGCGCGCGAACGCTCGGCATGATCCCGACGGCGATCACGCTGCCCGACTGGCCGTACGATTCGCTCAATGTGCTGCTGTTCGCCGAGGCGGCCGCGGCGTTCGAGGAGCTCACGCTCTCGGGGCAGGCGGATCTGCTCAAAGTGCAGGTGCCCGACGCGTGGCCGAACCTCTTCCGCGAGGCGCGTTTCCTCTCGGCCGTGGATTTCGTGCAGGCCGACCGGCTGCGCCGGAAGGTCGCGGGCGAGATGGCGCGCCTCATGTCGTCGGTCGATCTGCTGCTCGTTCCCTCGCTGCGCGGCGAGATGCTGACGATCTCGAACAACACGGGGCATCCGTCGCTCACGCTGCGCACGGGGTTCGTGCGGGTGGCGGAGGCGCGCAGCGACTGGGCGCCCGATCCGGCGCATCCGCTGCCGAAGTTCTCGCCGCCGAGGCGCGTGCCGCACGGCGTAACGTTGATCGGCCGCCTGTTCGACGAAGGAACGATCGCGCGCGCAGGGATGGCGATGGAGCGTGCGGCGGGCGTGGCGGGAGAGCGGCCGGCGGGGTTCTGATCGGCGCGCTGCCGGTGGTCCGGGGCGTGTCTCTTGGCGTTCAAACGGCACGGGAACCGATGACACGGATGCAACGGATCCGAACGGATACGACACTTGCCAACCGAGCGGGGTCACGGGGCCGCGAAAGGAGTCTCCCGATAGAGACGTTCCCCGCGCTCCCCGCGCCTCCGCGAGAAACACCAAGTCGCTGTGTGTTTTGCGCGGAGGCGCAGAGGTCGCGGAGAACGGCAACGACAACTGCAACGACAACTGCAACGACAACTGCCGGTTCCGCGAAGATCCGTTGAAATCCGTTCCCCTGCTGTTCGGACGCCACGAGAGCCGTCCGAACTGTTCGGACGCCACAGGACTCGTCCGACCGTTTGGATGCCACGAGAGCCGTCCGAGTCGCGCGAGCAATTGGTGGCGGCTCGTCACGGCGTGCGCTCGCTACCTCACTCCTCCCGCATCTCGGCGGGGATGTCGTCCAGGTCCTCCCGACCACGAGGTGGCGTTGGGTAATGCTGAGTGTCGCCTCACAGCCATCGCGAGCGGCGATCGACTATGTAGGAGGAAGCTCGCTTTGCAGAAGCGATACCCGCGACGAAGTGATCGACCTCGGCAGCGACGATGCGCTTCACCGCCGTGACTATTCTGTGACGCATGGCGCGCCGAGTCCGCTGTCGGCAGCTTTTGTGGAGTCGTTTATCGCGCCAAGGAGGAGTCGTGTGAGACGTCTGAGATCGCTGTTCCCATGCCTCGCGCTGTGCATCGCGTGCGGCACGCTGCCCGCCCGCCAGGACACTGCGCGCACACGCGTGCTGCTCGACACCGACGCGAACAACGAGGTCGACGACCAGCACGCCATCGCCTACATGCTGTTCAGCGGCGGCACCTTCGAGGTGGAAGGAATCACCGTCAATCGCACCCGCGGCGGAGGCGACATCGAGAAACAAGCGGAGGAGGCGGAGCGGATCGTGACGCTCGCCAGTCTCGAGCGCATCTTCTCCGTGCGGCGCGGCGCGAGCGGCCGATACGCGGAGATCGCGCCCACGATCCAGCGTCCCGATTTCGACGGAGCCGCGGCCGTGAACCTGATCATCGGGCGGGCGCACGCGCCCAGCTCGCGGCAGCTCGTGCTGCTGCCCGTGGGCAAGCTGACCAACATCGCGCTCGCCCTGAAGAAGGATCCCTCGATCGCGTCGCGCGTGCGCGTCGTCTGGCTCGGCTCCAACTACCCCGAGCCCGGTGAGTACAACCAGGAGAACGACGAAGGAGCGCTCAGCTTCGTCCTCGATTCGTCGGACGTCCCCTTCGAGATCGCCCTCGTTCGGTACGGCACGCCGTCGGGCACCGCCGCGGTCCGCGTCTCGCGAGACGAGATCCGCTCGAGGATGCCGGGCAAGGGGCCACGGATACGCGAGCCGGTGATCGGCCGCAACGGTGGCACGTTCACGACGTTCGGCGACTACTCGGTGAACCTGTTCGATCACATCGATCTGAACGGCGATCCGCCGGCGCGCGCGCTGTTCGACATGGCCGCGGTCGCGATCGTGAAAAACCCGGCATGGGCTCGGCCGCGTCGCATCTCGGCTCCGAAGCTCACGGCAGGCAAGTGGTCGGAGCGGCCGGACAACCCCCGCACGGTGGTCCTTTGGGAGAATTTCGATCGCGAGGCCATCCTGCGGGACTTCTACGCCACCATGGACCGGCCGGTGCTGGTGCACTGAGTGCGCGCGCACTGGTGCGCCCAATTCCCGCCGGGCATCTTCCACCCTCAATGGATCTTCGACAGCGCGTCCAGGAATCGCTCTCTGGAACCCACACGATAGAGCGAGAGCTCGGCGGCGGCGGCATGTCCCGGGTATTCCTCGCCAGCGAGCACCGGCTCGGCCGCAAAGTCGTGGTCAAGGTGCTCGCGCCCGAGCTGGCGGCGGCGATGTCTGCCGAGCGGTTCGAGCGCGAGATCCGCCTGGCGGCGTCGCTTCAACAGGCCAACATCCTGCCCGTCATCGCTGCGGGAGAGATGGACGGTCTCCCCTTCTACACGATGCCCTTCGTGGAAGGGGAGAGTCTTCGCGCGCGGCTGGCCAGCGGTCCCGTGCCGCTGGCCCAGGCGGTGGACATTCTCCGGGACGTCGGTAAGGCGCTCGCGTACGCGCACGAGCGCGGCGTGGTGCACCGCGACATCAAGCCCGACAACATCCTGCTCTCGGGACGCACTGCGGTCGTCGCGGACTTCGGGATCGCGAAGGCCATCGTGGCGGCGCAGGAGCGGCCGGCCGGCGCGACGCTCACGCAGCTGGGCACGGCCGTGGGCACGCCGGCCTACATGGCGCCTGAGCAGGCGGCCGGCGATCCCGACACCGACCATCGAGCCGACCTGTATGCGTTCGGGTGCATGGCGTACGAGCTGATCGTCGGCACGCCTCCCTTTCACGGGCTCGCGCCGCACAAGCTGATGGTGGCGCACATGGCGGAGAGGCCGCCGGACGTGCAGGTGCTGCGGCCGGATTGTCCCGAGCCGCTCGCGTGGCTGGTCATGCAGTGCCTGGCCAAGGACCCGAACGATCGGCCGGCGGACGCGGTGGAGCTGCTTCGCCAGCTCGACGCCGCGCCGTCGCTCCCCAGCTCGGCGTCGGTGGCGTCGCTTCAGGGTAGGCGTGGGCTCTTCCTGCCGGCGATGGGTCTCTACGCCGCAACGTTCATCGTCGTCGCGATCGTCGCGCGCCTGCTCGTGAGCACGCAGGGCTTGCCCGAGTGGGTGTTCGCCGGAGCGTTGATCGTCATGGCGATCGGGTTTCCGGTGATCCTGTTCACGGGGTACTCGCAATACGTTGCCCGCAAAGTCGCTCTCGTCACTCCGACGCGTGCTCCCGACGGGACGATCGTCCGAGGGGCGCCGCGGAGCACCCTCGCACAGATGGCGGTGAAGGCCAGTCCGCATCTTTCGTGGCGCCGCGCGGCGCGCGGAGGCATCGCGGCGCTCACGGCCTTCGCGCTGCTGGTGGCCGCGTACCTTGTGCTTCGCGTGCTCGGCATCGGCCCGTCGGGGTCTCTGCTCGCCTCTGGCCGGCTCACCGAGCAGGACCGCGTGCTCGTCGCGGCCTTCGATGCCGCCAGCAAGGATTCCGCGCTCGGCGAGGTCATCTCGGAGGCAGTCCGCACCAACCTGTCGCAGTCCCGCGCGGTGCAGGTGGTTTCGACGAGCAGCCTCGTCGCCGCTCTGCAGCGCATGCAGCGGCCCGCGACCGCGCGGGTGGACGTCAAGCTCGCCCGCGAGATCGCCATGCGCGAGGGGATCAAGGCGATCGTCTCGGGCAGCGTGACGCCGGTTGGAGAGGGCTTCATCATCACGACCCGGCTGGTGAGCGCGGAGTCTGGTGACGAGCTGGCCGTCTACCGCGAATCCGCCGCGAACGCGGGTGAGATCATCCCCACCGTGGACCGGCTGACGCGGCAGCTGCGCGGCAAGATCGGCGAATCACTCAAGAGTGTGCGCGACGCGCCGGCGCTGGCGCAGGTGACCACGTCGTCCATCGACGCGCTGCGCGCGTACGCCGCCGGCCTCCGCGCAAACGACGTGGAGGGGGACTATCCCAAGGCGGTCAGGCTGTTCGAGGAAGCGATCGCGAAGGACAGCGGCTTCGCGGCGGCATACGTGCAGCTCACGTACAGCCTTGGCAACGGCCGGCTGCAGCTCTCACGACGCGACACGCTGATGAACACGGCGTTCCGATTGCGCGAGCGCCTGCCCGAGCGCGAGCGGTTCGCCGTCGAGGGCGCGTACTACGTCTCGAGGGACCGGCCCAAGGCGATCGTCGCGTTCGAGCGCGCCGTGGAGATCGACTCGTCCAACGTGGACGCGCTCAACTCGCTGGCGCTGCTCTATTCGGGAACGCGGGACTATCCGCGCGCCGAGCGATTGTACCGGCGCGCCATGTCGGTGGAGCCGGAGAACGGCGTGATCCTGAGCAATCTCGCGGGGACTCTCGTCAGCGAGGGCAAGCTCGCCGAGGTGGATTCCGTCCTGCGCGTGGCGCGCGACCGGAAGATTCCCTATTCGATGCTGCGACGGGAGGGCGATCTGTTGTACGCGCGCGGTCTGCTCGATTCCGTCGAAGGGCTCGCGAGAACTGCAATGCGGGGCACCAACGCGCCGAACGCGATGGGGGCGACGGATTTCATGCGCAGCGTCGCGACGATGCGGGGACGGTTGCGCGAGGCGGACAGCCTCACGGCGGAGATCGACGAACGGCGTGCAGCGCGCGGAGAGCGACCGAATGCGATGGGCAGGGTGATTCGGTCGGCGTTCGCCGACGCCTGGTACCGTGACGACAAGCAGCGGGCATTGCAACGACTCGATTCAGTGACGCGCGCGAACCCGCTCACGAGCGAGACGCCTGATCTCTTCTTCGAGCTCGCGAGAAGCTTCGCGCTCGCCGGCGCGCCGGATCGTGCCCGTGCATTGATGAAACAGGCGGACGCGGTGCTGACGGATTCTCTGGCGCGGCGACGCAATCAACCCCGGCGCTCTGAGCTCGACGCCGAGATCGCGCTCGCCGAGCGACGGACGGACGACGCGATTCGCGCGTACCGGCGATCCGACGTGGCGGCCGACGGGCTGCCCGATTTCTGCAACTTCTGTGTCGCGCCCTTGCTCGCTCGAGCCTTCGACCAGGCCAACAACGCCGACTCGACGATCGCCTACCTCGAGCGGTATCTCGCCACGCCATCGTCCGGCCGCATCAACATGGATCAGTGGATGCTGGCGCCGGCGCACAAGCGGCTCGGCGAACTCTACGAAGCGCACGGCGATGCCGCCCGTGCCGTCTCGAACTATCGCGCCTTCGTGAACCTCTGGCAGCGCGCCGATGCCGATCTCCAGCCGAAGGTCGCCGAGGTCCGCGCCCGTATGGAGCGCCTGGCGCGCACCCTGCCTCGCTGAGCAACCACTCTTCGACCACATCTCCAGATGCAGCGCTCTCTCATCGCCATCGCCCTGCTGCTCGCGTGCGCGCTGCCCGCCGCGGCGCAGACCACGTATGCGCCGTCCGGGGACACGCTCCGCTTCCGCCAGGTGACTCAGGCGAAGATCACGCTCACCAGCCCGCAGGGTGAGATCCCGGTCACGATCGAGCACCGCGCGCTGGTGAGCGTCGTGCGCACCAAAGGCGATTCCGCTCGCGCCTGGTTCGACTCGCTCATGGTTGCGAGCTCGAGCCCCGCGGGCGACCTGCGTCCCGCGACCGACTCTGCGCTTCGCACACCGTACCTGCTGACCTTCGATCCACGCGGGCGCGTCCGCGTCGTCCAGGTGCCGAAGTTCCCGGCGACCTTCGAGGGGATCACGGATCTCACACGACAGTTCGATGACTTCTTCCTTCGTCTTCCCGACAAGCCGCTCGCCATCGGCCTGGCGTGGTCCGACTCGGCTACGCGGAGCGACACCACGAATGGCAGGACGAGCCAGTGGGCGACGAACGTGGACTACCGCGTGGAGCGCGACACCGTGGTCGGCGGAGTGCCGGCGCTCATCGTGGGGATGAAGCAACGCGTGCGCGTCAACGGCGAGGGGCCCGTGCCGAATCAACCCATGCGGGCCACCGTGGTGCTGGAGGGAACGGACGATGGATTCGTGGTGTTCGCACCGCGCGCAGGGCGCATGCTCGGGCGTCGTCACCAGGGAAGCCTTCAGGGGGATATCTTCCTCAAGGGCGGCCAGGGCGAGATGAGGATGAAGCAGGCCTACAGCTATACCGGCACGGTGGACGCGGTGCGCTGACTCCCGAACGGCCGGCACGATGCGTCACGTGTGGTGCGTCGTCTGGTAGGGAGCGGCGCGAGGCGTGCATGCATCGTCGACGTGGTCGCCTCCATTTCAATTCACCTCCTTTCCACTCCACCTCCAGCATGGCGCCCGTTCAGCGGGGGCCTCGGTAGTGTTTCCTTCATGTCTCTACACAAGCTTCCCCGCATCGCCGCTCTGGCGTCCATCGCCCTCGCCGCCTGCACCGCGGATGTCCAACGCTCGGCCTCAAGCGCGGGCGACGTGGCGTCCGTGCCTTCCAGCACGCCCGCGACCGCGGGTGTCGCCGCCGAGCCGGCTGCAGTCCCCGCCTCGCCCTCCGCGCCGAACGCCCCGCTCGCGGCCGGTGACACAGTCGCGCCGCGCCTACTGCCCGGCCGCGGCAAGATGGACGCGACCAGCTTCGCGGCGGCGATCCGCGCTGGCACTCGCAAGGAGGCGACCTGGCCAGCCGGTCCGACCCCCGCCGCCGGAGCGCTGCTGCCGAAGAATCGCATCATCGCCTACTACGGGAACCCGCACTCCAAGAAGATGGGCGTGATCGGCGAGTACCCGGAGCAGCAGATGCTCGGCATGCTCGACAAGACCGTCGCTGCCTGGAAGTCCGCCGATCCCAAGACGCCGATCATTCCGGCCATCCACCTCGTGACTGTCGTCGCGCAGGGCGCGCCGGGCTCCGACGGGATGTGGCGCCGGTGGGAGGACTCGACGATGATCGAGCGGACGTACAAGTGGGCGAAAAGCCGCAACGGCATCCTCTTCCTCGACATCCAGGCGTCGCACAGCACGCTTCAGAAGGAGCTTCCGCGCCTGCTCCCCTGGCTGGCGCGCCCGGAGGTACATCTCGGTGTGGACCCGGAGTTCTACATGCACTACGAGCGCGAGGGCGCGCGCCCGAGCAGCAAGATCGGGATGATGATGGCGTCCGACGTGAACTACGTCATCCAGACACTCGACAAGCTGGTGGCCGACAAGA
>JBDSDB010000011.1:0-13042 GCA_039920785.1 Gemmatimonadaceae bacterium | reverse complement strand
CGATCTCACATCGCTCAACGAAGGTGAGGATCGCCTCGTCCTGGTCATCGAGCTCGAGATCGCGAAGGACGGCAGCGTGCGGCGGCACGACGTCTACCGCGCGCTCGCGACCAACCACGCCAAGCTGTCGTACGACACGGTGGGCGCGTGGCTCGAGGGGCGCGGGCCCGAGCCCGACAAGATCGCGCGCGACGACGCGCTCGAGGAGCAGCTCTGGCTTCAGGACCGTGCCGCGAGCCTGCTCAAGCGCACGCGCGAGCAGGCGGGCGCGCTGGAGTTCGAGACGATCGAAGCAACCCCGGTCGCCAGGGACGGCAAGATCGAGTCCCTATCCGTGACGCGGAAGAATCGTGCGCGCGACCTGATCGAGGACTTCATGATCGGCGCGAACGTCGCCATCGCGCAGTATCTCGCCGAGCAAAAGCGCTCCGCCATCCGGCGCGTCGTGCGCGAGCCCAAGCGCTGGGAGCGCATCGTCACCATCGCGGCGCAGTACGGCGTCACGCTGCCCACCGGCCCCGACGCAAAGGCGCTCTCGCAGTTCCTCGGCGCACGCCGCGCCGCCGACCCGCTGCGCTTCCCCGATCTCTCGCTCAGCATCGTGAAGCTGCTCGGTCCCGGCGAGTACGTGCTCGACAAGCCTGGTCCGGACGACGACCAGGGACACTTCGGCCTCGCGGCGAACGACTACTCGCACGCCACCGCGCCCAACCGCCGCTACGCCGACCTCGTGACGCAGCGGGTGGTGAAGGCGGCCATCGCGAAGGCACCCGCGCCGTACACCGACGACGAGCTGGCCGCCATCGCGAAGCAGTGCACCGAGCGAGAGAACGCGGCGAACCGCGTGGAGCGCGTCACGCGAAAGGCCGCCGCGGCCATCCTGCTCGAGCATCGCATCGGGAGCACGTTCGACGCGATCGTCACCGGAGTGAACAAGGACGGCACGTATGTGCGCCTGCTCTCGCCGCCGGCGGAAGGCCGTGTGATGAAGGGCGAGAAAGGAATGGACGTGGGCGAGCGGGTGCGCGTGCGGCTGGTGCGCACCGATGCACGGCGCGGCTTCATCGACTTCGAGGGAGCATCGTAGCGGGCGTTTCCTTGCTCACTTCAGCTCCCCCGCCAACACCTCCACCATCTCGTCGATCTCTTCGCGCGTGTTGTAGTAGTGCGGCGAGATCCGCACCGCACTCTCCACGCCTCGCTCGCCGAGATCGAGCATCCCGAACCACTTTAGCGTTGAGATCCTTCGCGTTCGCCTTCCCCGCGCGCAACTCCCGTTGAGTAGCTCAGCCACCCCTTACCAGCCCGTACGACACCACCGCCGCGAGCGCGAGGAACACGACCCCGGGCGCAATGAACACGCGCGACCGCTCGACGGAGATGCGATTCAACGATCGCATCGAAACGGCCGGCAGCAGGAAACACTGCAGCGTCTTCAGGAGATAGAGAACGCCCACCACGGTGAGCACGGCGGGGATTCCGGACCACACGTCGTGAAAGCCGAGGATCATCGATCCGAACGCCAGGCTCAGGAATCCATGCACGAACACCCCCGGGTACCCGCGTCCGCGCAGCAGGATGAAGAACTCCGCCCATGCGCGGTGGTGGATGACATGCGAGAGGCCCATCAGGCCGAGGTGAATGACGGCGAACACCTCGAGACCGCGCTCCATCGGCGTGAGCATCATGTGCCGCTCACGACGCCGTACGCCGTGACCGCCGCGAGTACGAGCGCAACCACTCCAGCGGCGGCGAACTCCCACGAGCGCTCCAGGGAGACGCGGCTCATCAGGCGCAACGACCGCTCGGGCAGCAGGAAGCTATGTGCGGCCTTGACCACATTCAGGACGCCGAAGACGGTCAGGACCAACGGCACGCCGGACCAGACGCGGTGGAAGCCGACGATCATCGAGCCCATCGCCAGGTTGGTGAAGCCATTCGCGAAGACTCCCGGCAGCCCTTTCCCTCGCAGCCAGATGAAGAATTCGGCCCAGGCTCGATGATGGAAGATGTGGGACACGCCGATGACGGTGAGCTGGATGGCGGCGAATACCTCGATGGCGCGTTCCATTGACTCTCGCTCCAGTTCGATTTAGGTAACACGAAGTTTAAATTTCGTGTCGCCTATATACCCCCCTCATCTTCCGGGCGCAACCGTAGATTTTTCAGTGAATCTGGCCCGTCGCCGCTCCGGAAATGGGCGACCACTTCCGACGCCAAGTCCATGAAGACGATGAAGCCTGGCGAGAGCGGCACCCTGCCCGCCAATGGGCACCATTACGCCACGGCGCCATGGCGCACGGTCGTCGAGGTCAGCGCCATCGGCCCGTTCGTGCTGACGTACGTCAACGCGGCCGACGATCCACAGCACGCGAGGTCGAAGATGAAGTAGGCATCGCGTAGAGTGGTTCACGCACCGACGTGAACCGCTCTATGGCTCGCGCCACGCCGCGCCACCATTCACGCCCGCGAGCAAGGCATTCGCCTCGATCGGCCCCCAGCTTCCCGCCGCGTATCCCGGCATCGGCGTCGCCGGGTTGTCGTGCCAGTAGTTGAGTAGCGGATCGATCAGCCGCCACGCCGCCTCCACTTCGTCGCTGCGCGTGAACAGCGTCATCTCGCCGATCATCACGTCGAGCAGCAGCGTCATGTACGCCGGTGCCGCCGCCTCACCGAACGCCTCGGCGTACGTGAAATCCATGTCCACCGGCGCGACCTCCACGTGCTGCGTCAACGCCACCATGGCGCCGGGCACCTTGACCTCGAAGTTGAGCGAGACCCCTTCGTTCGGCTGCACGCGCATGACGAGCACGTTGGGCGCGAGCTCGTGCCCCGCGCCGTGGCCGCCGAACATCAGATGCGGGGGCGCGTGGAAGTGCACGGCCACCTCGGAGACGCGTTTCTTCATGCGCTTGCCGCTGCGCAGAAAGAACGGCACCCCCTTCCACCGCCAATTGTCGATGTAGAGTCGCAACGCGGCGTACGTCGGCGTCTGCGAGTCCTTCGCGACGTCGGGCTCGTCGCGGTAGGCAGCCACGTCGTGATCCTTCAGCGTTCCCGTGCCATACTGCGCCCGCACGGCGCTTCCCGGGATCGTCTCCGGCGTGAGCCAACGGATCGACCGCAGCAGCTTCACCTTCTCGTCCCGCACCGCGTCCGCCGTCATCGACGGCGGAGGCTCCATGCCGGTGAGCGCGAGCAATTGCATGAGGTGGTTCTGGAACATGTCGCGCACGACGCCAGCTTCTTCGTAATACTTGCCGCGCGCTTCGACACCAACCGTCTCCGCCGCTGTGATCTCGACATGCGACACCCACCGCCGGTTCCACAGCGGCTCGAAGATGGAGTTCGCGAACCGAAGCACGAGCACGTTCTGCACCGTCTCCTTGCCCAGGAAATGATCGATGCGGTACACCTGGTGCTCGGCGAACAGCGACAGCACGAGCGCGTTGAGCGACCGCGCCGACTCCAGGCTCCGTCCGAACGGCTTCTCCACGACGACCCGCGCCCAGGGCCGCGCCGCGGGATCCTCGATGCGCGGCACGAGCCCACTCGCCGAGAGCTGCCGCACGATCGGCTCGAACACGCTTGGCGGCACGGCCAGATAGAAGAAGCGATTGCGCTCCATCGTCTCGCACGTGCGCTCGATCTCGTCGAGCTTCGCCTTGATCGCCGGATACGCGGCGGCATCGGTGGCATCGCCGCCGGTGAAGAAGATGCGCCGCGAGAAGGCCTGCCAGTCGGCCTCGTCAACCTTCTTCACCTCGTCCGACTCCGAGAGCGCCTCGCGCATCGTCTGGCGAAAGGTCTCGTCGTTCAATGCCGACTCGCGCCCCACGGCGAGCACGGCGAACTCCGGCGCGAGCAGATTCTCTACGTGGAGCTGGTACAGGGCAGGGAACAGCTTCCGCTTCGTCAGGTCGCCCGTCGCGCCGAAGATCACCATCGTGCATTGATCCGCGCGTTCTGCGTGCGGTACCTCCGCTCCGAATCTCGCCACCGGCCGCATGGTCATGCTGGCCGCCGCGCCCCCGCGCGCGGGCGCCGTCACGAGCCCTTCACCGCATGGCCGCCGAACTCGTTCCGCAGTGCGGCGATGACCTTCGCGCCGAACGAATCCTCCTGCCGCGACCGGAGCCGCATCAGGAGCGACAGCGTGATCACCGGCGCCGGCACGTCCTCCTCGATCGCCTCGGCCACGGTCCACCGGCCTTCGCCGGAATCGGCCACGTAGCCCTTGAGCTTCTCGAGCTTCGCGTCCTTGGAGAAGGCGTCGACGGCGAGCTCGTTGAGCCATGAGCGGACCACGCTCCCGTGCTGCCACAGCGCGGCGATCTGATGCAGATCGAGCCCCGGAAATTTCTTGGAAGCAGAGAGGATTTCGTAGCCCTCGGCGTACCCCTGGAGCAGCGCGTACTCGATGCCGTTGTGCACCATCTTCACGTAGTGCCCCGCGCCCGCCGGGCCCACGTGCGCGTAGCCGCCCGGTTGCGCCAGCGCCGTGAAGATGGGCTCACAGTGCGCCACCGCGCCGCGCTCGCCGCCCACCATGAGGCAGTAGCCGTTCTCGAGCCCCCATATCCCGCCGCTCGTCCCCGAATCGATGAACGAGATCCCATCGGCCGAGAGGCGCTCGGCGCGCGCGATGGAATCCTTGTACATCGAGTTGCCGCCGTCGATCAGGATGTCGCCCTTCGCGAGCATCGGATGCAGCGCGGCGATCGTGTCGTCCACCGGCTTGCCCGCCGGCACCATGATCCAGATCACCCGCGGTGTCGCGAGCTGGCTCACCACCTCGGCCAGATCCTTGGCCGGGTTCGCGCCAAGCTGCTGATACTTCGCCACCACCGAGGGATCACGGTCGAATGCGACGAGCGAATGCCCGTTGCGCATCAATCGCTCGACCATGTTGCCGCCCATCTTGCCCAGGCCGATCATTGCCAATTGCATTTGTGTTCCTGTTGAGATGGATACCGCGGTCAGGGTGGGGAGTGGATCGTGACTGCATGACCTCTCCCGCCCACTCTCGCCCACGCCCACGCGATCAGCCTACGAGCACCGCCCGTGCCGGCGCGCCATCCAGCCCGGCAAGCAGCATCGGCAAACAACGCAGGTCGTAATCGCCCGGCGGAGGCTCGCTCAACACCAGGCCCTCGACGATCACCACGCCGTGCTCGAGCAGCGTCCGGTGCGTGCGATGATGCGGTGAGTGGAACTGCTCGATGGACAGATAGTCCACGCCGACGAGCTTCACGCCGAGCGAGACGAGATACGCCGCGCCGTCGGGGGCCACGTGTGTGAAGTCGGGATGGAACTCCGCGCTCCCACTCGCCAGCCACGCCGAGTTGCGCGTGCGGATGAGCAGCCGGCGCACCCCTGTGAGATCGTGCGCGCGCAGTTCGGCCTCGTTAACGGCGAGCACTTCATCGCCCATCGAGATCAGTCGCGCCGGCCCCATCAGCGTGTCGAGCGGGAGTGCGTCCACGCCGACGCCGTCGTCGATGAAGTGTTTCGGCGCGTCCACGTGCGTGCCCGTGTGCGAGCCCAGATCGATCCGGGACACGTTCGCCGTGCCTCCGGCCGCGATTGATTGCACGGCAGTAATGGAGATCGGCGGATTGTTCGGGTACACCAGCCCGCCGGTCCGAATCGGCATGGTGATGTCGTAGATCCGCGCCGCGGCGTTCATCGGGTCGTATGGGAAGTGGAGGCGGACGAGTCGGGCAGGATCGCGTCGAGCGTACCGTAGCCTCCATCCGTTCGCACGTGCTGCGCCACGGTGCGCCGAACGTCGTCCTGTGGCGACTGCACGGCGACTCGGCTCGCCCGAAAACGTCGCCCCGCCTCGACGACGAACAGGTCGCACAGCGCGAGCTCCCGCGCGCACCCCTCGACGCCGTTCGCCACCAGCAGCTGCTGCGTCCTCGCGAGCACGCACGCGGTGGCGAACATCTCGATCGCCATATCGGCGAGCCGCTCCAGCTCCTGCTGGCGCTCGACGATCTGCTTGCGATACGCGCGAATCAGCCGCTCCGAAGCGTCCTTGAGCTCCCTGACGTGCTTCTCGAAGTATTGGCCATGCTCCTCGAGGCGCTCGTGCAGCTCGACGTCGAGGGTGGGCGTGGCGCCGAGCCGGCGCTTGATGCGCGATGCGGCGAACTCCGAGAGGAGTCCGAGATTCTTGAGCGGCCGGCGCAGCGCGACGCCCAGCTCCTTGAGCCGCGCCGCCGGCCCCTCGATGCCGTTCAGCGAGATGAACAGCCGGAGGATCTCGTTCGTCCCTTCGAAGATCCGGTTGATCCGCGAGTCGCGCAGCAGCCGCTCGTACGGATACGGCTTCACGAAGCCGCGTCCGCCGGCGAGCTGCACCATCTCGTCCGCCGCGCGCCACAACATCTCGCTCGCGAACACCTTGCAGCAGGCCGCCTCCAGCGCGTAGTCGCCATCGGGCGCGCTCGCGATGCTCGCGAGCACACCGAGCATCGCGTCCGACGCGTAGATGTCGGTCGCGGTGCGCGCGAACTTGCGTTGCGTGATCTCGAAGTCCGCGATCGGCTTGCCGAACTGCACGCGCCCCTCGGCGAACTCGGTCATCTGCCCCAGAATCTTCTTGGTGCCCGCGGTACACCCGGCGGCAAGCGTCATCCGACCGGCATTCAACACGTTCACCGCGACGCCGAATCCCTTTCCCAGTGTGCCGAGCAGATGATCCGCCGGCACGCGCAGCTCCTCGTACGCCAGCTCGGCCTGCGTCGAGCCGCGGATGCCGAGCTTGCGCACGGTGCCCACCACGCGGAACCCCGGCATGTCCGGCCGGATGATGAAGGCGGTGGGGCGGAGCACCGCGCCGCTCTCTCGTTGAACGTCGGTCTGCGCGAACGTGATGATCACCCCCGCGCGATGCCCGTTGCCGATCCAGTGCTTGCGCCCGTCGAGAATCCACTCCGATCCGTCGTCGCTCAACCGCGCTCGCGTCACGATGTGCTGCGCGTCGGAACCGGTCTCGGGCTCGGTGAGGGCGTACGCGGCGAGCGTGTCGCCCCGGGCGAGCATCGGGAGATAGCGCTCCTTCTGCTCGCGGGTGCCGAAGAGCACGATCGCCTTGGCGCCGAGCCCACAGTGCACCGCCACGAGCACGCCCAGCGACGCATCGACACGGGAGAGCGCGCCGAAGACGTGCGAGTACGCGGCGGGCGACAATCCGAGCCCGCCGTATTCCTTCGGGATCGAGAGAGCGAGAAACCCCGACTCCGCGAGCCCCGCGATGACGTCGTCGGAGATCGTCTCCTCCTCGTCGAAGCGTGCCGAGTCGATCAATCCACCACTCATCCGGTCGAGCGATGCCAGCAGGCGTCGGACCGTGCTCGTTTCCTCAGGGTCTCGCTCGTCGAGCGAGGCGGGGTAGGGAAAGAGCACCGTGTCGGGAATGGCTCCCGCGAAGATGCCGCGGACGAAAGAGGTGGGTTCGTCGCTCATTTCGAAGCTTAGAGGAGGGACGGACGGCACACCAGCCGCGCCGGAGTGTACGTGACGCTTGATAGTAGGCGTGCAACGGCCCAAGCTAGTGCGTGGCGAGAGCCACATCGATGCTCGCTCTCCCTCCCGCGAATGCGTCGCATCCCACGCCGGCCCGTCATGGCACTGCTCCCGTCACCCACATCCGATCACGAGCGCGACGTCGAGCGCCAGCGCTCGGAGGAGCGCTTTCGGCTGGTGCTCGAGAGCAGCGGGAGCATGATCTACGATCACGATCTCCTCACCGACTCCGTCTATCGCAGCGATGCGCTCGAGTCCGTGTTCGGATGGGAGCAGGTCACGCGCACCAACGAGTGGTGGATGTCCATCATCCATCCTGACGACATCGCGAGAGTGAACGCGGCCATGCGTCCGGTACTGCGCGACGACGTCGGCTCGCGGTGGTCCGTCGAGTACCGTTTGCGGCGCGGCGACGGGACGTACGCGACGGTGCTGGAGCGCGGCACCATCGTCCGCGACGAGGGCGGCATGCCGCTTCGCCGCATCGGAGTGGTGTCCGATGTCTCCGACCGCGCCGAGCTCGCCTCGCAGCTTCGGCAGGCGCAGAAGATGGAGGCAGTCGGCCAGCTCGCGGGCGGCATCGCGCACGACTTCAACAATCTGCTCACCGCCATCAACTGCAACGTCGAGCTGCTCCTCGACGCGATCGATCCGGGCGACGCGCGCCGCGACGACGTCGTGCAGATCCGAGAAGCCGCAACGCGCGCCGCGACGCTGACGCGCCAACTGCTCGCGTTCAGCCGCCGTCAGGTTCTTCAGCCGAAGGCGCTCGACCTGAACGGCACCGTGCGGAACATCGAGCGGATGCTGCGCCGCGTCATCAGCGGCGACGTCCGGATCCGCAACGATCTCGAGCCGCGGCTCGACGCGGTTTTCGCCGACGCGGGCCAGATGGAGCAGGTGCTGATGAATCTCGTCCTGAACGCGCGCGACGCGATGCCCCGCGGGGGCAGCATCATCGTCACCACGCGAAACGTGGCGCTCGAGGTGTCGCTCGAACATCGCTTCGGCGTGCTGCCATCCGGCAACTACGTCACGCTGAGCGTCAACGACGCGGGCTCGGGGATGGCGTCCGACGTGCTGGAGCGCCTGTTCGAGCCCTTCTTCACGACGAAGGGCCACGGCGAGGGCACAGGGCTCGGACTGGCCACGGTGCACGGCATCGTCATCCAGTCCGGCGGCCAGATCGTGGTGCGGAGCACCGTCGGCGCGGGCACGGAGTTCACCGTCTTCCTGCCGACGTTCACCGGCGCCGCGCCGCCCACGCGCCGGCCCACGCCGAGCGTGGGCCTGCCTGCGCCGAACATCGCGGTACGCACCGTAGTGGTGGTGGACGACGACGACGGAGTGCGCGAGGTTGCGGTGCGTGCGCTCGCTCGCGCGGGATATCGCGTGCTCGCCGCCGCAGGGGGCGACGCGGCACTCGCGCTGCTCGCCAAGCAGGACGAGCACGACGCGTTGCTGCTGCTGACCGACCTGCTCATGCCGGGGATGAACGGGGCACAGCTCGCCGTGCGCGTGTCGGAACGGCATCCATGGATCCGCATCGCCTTCATGAGCGGCTACTCGACCGATGAGCTCGCCCGGGCGGGGACGGGCTCGCTGGCTCGACGCCTCCTGAACAAGCCGTTCACCCTCCCCGAGCTCGTCGAGTTCGTGGCGGGCGCGTTCGCCGCCGAGCACCAGGAAGTCGATGCGTGATCGGAACATCTCGGCGGCGCACTTCTCGCTCCTGCCCCCCATCATGCGACTTCATCTGTCTCATTCCGTCCTGCTCGCCACGCTTTCCCTTGTCGCCCTCGGCGCATGTCATCGCCGGTCCGCGCCCGACTCGGCTCCTGAGGTGCGGGAGCCGGTCACGTCGAGCCCCCGCGCACCTGCCTATCGCACGGGCGAGGAGGTGCTCGGGGCGATGCGCGAGCGCTACGCGGGCAAGTGGTTCACCACCATGACGTTCGTTCAGAAGACGTCGAGGCTGCTGCCGAGCGGCAAGTGGAACGTCCAGACCTGGTACGAGGCGATGCGCCTGCCCGGGAAGCTCCGGATCGACTTCGATCCGGTGAGCGCGGGGAATGGAGTGCTCTACGCGCGAGACAGTCAGTTCGTCGTCCAGAACGGTCGCCCGCTCCGCGGGGATCCGGGGGTCAACGAGCTGATGCTGCTGGGATTCGACGTATACGCGTCCAGCGTGGCGCATATGTCGACTCGCCTCCGGAGGGAGGGCTTCGAGCTGGCGCGCGTTCACCAGACCACCTTCCAGGGACGGCCGGTGATCGTCGTCGGCGCGCGGAAGGGCGACTTCAACCGCAAGCAGTTCTGGGTGGATGCCGAGCGTCTTGTCTTCGTGCGCCTCCTCGAGCCGGCGCCGCGCGATTCTACCAAGATGCAGGACATCCGCTTCGTGAACTACGAGCGGCGAGGCACGGCATGGGTCGCCCCTCGCGTCGAGATCTGGACCGAGGGGAAGCTCGTCTTCTACGAGGATTACGAAGACGTGAAGATCAACGTGACCCTCGACGACGCACTCTTCGACCCGTCGCGTTGGAAGACGGCGCGACACTGGACGAAGAACTGAGTCAAGAATAGGTTGGGCGAGCCATCCACCGAGGAGCTCGCTTGCTCGTTCGTGCTCATTGTCGCGCTGCCGCGCTGTTCGCGCTCGTGATCCTCGCCGCCTGCGGCACCGACTCCACGACGAGCACGATCCCCCCCGGCGCCATCAACCTGGCCGTGAGCGACTTTCCCTCGTCGCTCGCCGTGGACTCGACGAGGCGTTTCACGATCAGCGTCACGCGCGGCCAGGGCTACAGCGGCGACGTCGACCTGAGCATCGACAGCCTGCCGCCAGGCGTGTTCGGATTTCCGTTTCCGAACCGGCTCACCAACGGTGTCGCCGTCAGCAGCGTCTCGCTCTCCGCGTCTCGCGCGACGACTTCGGGTACCTACCCGATCACGATCCGAGGCACGGGAACCGGCGTCGCTGCTGGTACGCTGAGAATGAATCTCGTCGTCACCTCGCCGCCCGGCTACCAGCTCGACCTCACGTCACCGAGTCTCAGCGTCTTCCCTGGCACCTCCGCGAGCACGAGGGTGCTCCTCAAGCGGACCGGCGGATTCACGGGGGCGGTCAACCTACTCACCACCGTCTCCGATTCGCGCGTCCCGCTCACGATCTTCCTGTCGCCGTTCGCGCGCGACTCCGCGGTGCTGACCGTCACCGCGGCCCCCACCGCGAACGCTGCGACGCTCACGCTCATCCTCACGGGCCGCGCTGCGGGACTCGAAGACCGCACCGTAGCCGCCGTGGTCAGCGTGCGCGCGGGTGTGAGCGCGCTCGAGGCCGACCCCCATGTTCTACGACACGTCGAGAATTCCGAGCGCGACGCGCTCAGATAATACTTGACAAAAGCAACTAACTGACCGATCGTGAAGGACACGGCGACCCGAGGGGTGTCATGTCCGCACGTTCGAGCAAGCGATCGGTCGACGGCCATGTCGCCACCGTGCGCCGGTTCAACCGCGACTACACTCGCCTCGTTGGAGTGCTCGACGAGCGGCATCTACAGAGCGCGTTCTCGCTCACCGAGGGGCGACTGCTGTTCGAGATCGCGCATCACGACGCGGCCACGGCGAGCCTCCTCATTGCCAAGCTGGGGCTCGACGCCGGCTATCTGAGCCGGCTGATCGGCCGGCTCGAGCGACGGCGCCTGGTTCGGCGTACGCGCTCCAGCACCGACGGACGAGAATGGCATCTCTCACTCACGCCGAGCGGTCGCGCTGCATTCCGCTCGCTCGACGAGCAGGCGAGTGACGAGGTGGCGAAGCTGCTCGCACCTCTCGACGACGCCGCGCGGCGGCGCGTCGTCGAGTCGATGGGCACGATCGCCACGCTTCTCGGCGCCTCCGACAAATCCGCCTCGGAAGAGGAGCCGGCGTTCGTCCTTCGCCCGCCGCGCGCTGGTGACCTGGGGTGGGTCGTACAGCGGCACGGTGAGCTGTACGAGCGAGAGTACGGCTGGAACGAACGTTTCATTGCGCTCGTCGCGCGCGTCGTCGCGAATTACATCGAGGGGCGCGACGAGGCACGCGAGCGATGCTGGATCGCCGAGCGCCGAGGGACGAACGTGGGCTCCGTGTTCGTCATGAAGCACCCCGAGCGGCCGGGCGTCGCCAAGTTGCGGCTGCTCCTCGTCGAGCCGTCCGCTCGCGGCCTCGGAGTCGGCCGACGCCTCGTGGACGAATGCACGCGATTCGCGCGCGACGCCGGCTACCACACGATCTCGCTCTGGACCAACAGTGTGCTCGAATCGGCCCGGCGGATCTACGCAGCGGCAGGCTATCGGCTCGTGCGCGAGGAGGTGCACGACACCTTCGGCCCGACGCTCACGGCGGAGACGTGGGAGCTGGCGCTCGCGACTCACCCCACCAGCTGACCGTTACCTCGCGTGATCGCGTCGAGCTGCGCGCCGAGCACCGCCACCTCGCTCGTCGGCGCGTCGCATGCGTACGCTCGGCACACGTAGGCCACGGGCGCCGCGCCGCTGCGCCCGTCGAGCAGCGTGATCCCGGCCGCCGACTCGTCAGTGCCGCCGGCCAGCACGAGCGACGGCAGATATCGCTCGGCAGCGACTCGCGTCAACGCGGTGAACCGCGCGTCCGAGGGAGCGCCCGCGATCGCGACTTCGATGGCGCCCCGCACCGCCAGGTCCGCGGCGCCCAACGCGTGGCCGAACGCCGTCGGATATCGCGCCATCGGCTCGGCGACCGTCTCGAGCAGGTAGCGGGCGCGCTCGGAGTACTGCCCGGTGGGGAACAAGTCGCCGAGCTTGAGCAGCAGCTCGATCGACAGTGAGGTGCCGCTGGGGACGGCGTTGTCGGTCACGTCGCGCGGGCGGGTCACCAGCGGGTCCGCGTCCGACGCCGTGTCGAACAGCGCCTGCGCGTCCTGGTCCCAGAAGCGCGCGAGGATCTCGTCGGCCAGCTGCCGTGCGCGGTCGAGCCACGCGCGGTCGAAGGTGAGCTCGTACAGCGCCAGCGCACCGAGCCCCACTGCCGCATGATCCTCGAGGAATCCCATGATCTTGGCTTCGCCGTTCTTGAAGCTGCGCTGCACACGTCCGTCGCGCACGAGCTCGCGAAATAGGAACTCGCCGTTGCGCACGGCCATCGCCCGGAGTTCGGCGTCGTCGAAGGCGCGCGCCGCTTCCGCGACCCCGCGGAGCATCAGTCCGTTCCACCCCGCGAGGATCTTGTCGTCGAGCCCGGGCCGCACGCGGCGCTCTCGCGCCTCGTAGAGAATGCGTGCCGCTCGCTCGACGGCGGTGCGCAGCTCGGGCGTCGTCACATTCTGCGTGCGGGCCACCTCGTCCGGATCCTCTGGCGCGAACAGGATGTTGCGCCCCTCGAAGTTCCCCTCCTGCGTGACGCCCCAGTACGCCTTGATCAGCGACGCGTCTTCACCGAGCAGGGAGTCCAGCTCGTTGGAGTCCCACACGTAGTAGCGCCC
>JBDSDB010000010.1:0-27430 GCA_039920785.1 Gemmatimonadaceae bacterium | reverse complement strand
TCGCTCAAGCAGCAGGAGAAGGCGATGGGGCAGGTCTCCTTGTTCGGTCTACCGGCCGATCAGGGAGATGCGTCATCGCAAGCGCCTCGCACGCTGCCCAACGTCGCCCCGATGGCGGAGGCGGAGCGATTGTCTCGCGAGAAGGAGATTCTCGGTTTCTATATCAGCGGGCATCCGCTGGAACCGTTCCGTGTGGAATGCGAGCTGTTCGCGTCCCACACCGTGAGCCAGCTCGGCAAATGGACCCCCGATCCGATGGCGCTCGGCGTGGTCATCACCGCGGTGAAGCGGCAGACCAGCAAGCGCTCGGGCGCGGAGTTCGCCAGGTTGACAGTCGAGGATTTTTCGGGATCTTCCGAGGTCCTGGTGTTTCCGGAGGCCTGGGGGCTGTTGGCGGACCGGATCCGGGGCGACGTTCCCGTTCTGATGAAAGGAGGTTACTCCAAGCGGGACCAGGACGCGGACAGTCCGACGTTCATCGTCGAGTCGGTGACGCCGTTCGCCGAACTGCGCCTCAACGGGCAGGTTTCGATCGCGATCGAGCTGCGGATGGGAGAGTCGCTCGCACCTGAAGCGATGCAGGACGTTCGGGCCGTAATCGATGCGCACGCGACCGCCCACGCCGGCGCACCGGCGCTCGAGCTCCGATGGAGTGATGGGAATGGAACCCGGGCGCGGCTCAAGTCGCGCTCATTGAGACTCGCGGCCACTCAGGCCGTCTTGACTGACTTGCGAGCGTTGCTCGGGACCGAGCGCGTCCGCCTCGTGCGCGGGAGCTGAACCGGATGGCGACTGCGACTTTGGAGTTCGAGAAGCCGATCGTCGAGCTGGAAAAGCAGATCGACGAGCTGAAGAAGCTCGCCGACGAGCGCCGGCTCGACGTGGTGCAGGAGATCGCCCCGCTCGAGAAGAAGCTGGTCGAGCTGCGCGAGGAGATCTATCGCAACCTGACGCCGCTCCAGCGGGTCCAGGTCGCGCGCAGCAACAAGCGGCCGCTCACCGACGATTACCTGCGCCTCTGCTTCACCGACTTCATCGAGCTGCACGGCGACCGCGCGTTCCGCGAGGACGCCGCGATCATGGGTGGGTGGGCCCGGCTCGACGGCGAGACGGTGATGGTGATTGGCCACCAACGCGGGCGCGACACCAAGGAGAATCTCAAGCGCAACTTCGGGATGCCGCATCCCGAGGGCTATCGAAAGGCGCTCCGGCTCATGAAGCTGGCCGAGAAGTTCCACGTCCCGGTGATCACGTTCATCGACACTCCGGGTGCGTGGGCCGGACTCGGCGCTGAGGAGCGCGGACAGAGCGAGGCGATCGCGCGGAACCTGTTCGAGATGAGCCGGCTCGAGACGCCGATCATCGCGACGATCATCGGCGAGGGTGGCTCGGGTGGCGCGCTGGCGCTCGGCGTCGCCGACCGGGTGAACATGCTCGAGAACGCGATCTATTCGGTGATCACCGTGGAGGGATGCGCCGCGATCCTGTGGAAGGACGGCAAGAGCCCGGAGATGCGCGAGCGCGCAGCCACGGCGCTGCGCATCACCGCGCCCGATCTGTTCGAGCTTCGGGTCATCGACGAGATCATTCCCGAGCCGCCCGGCGGCGGACACGCTAGCCACGACACCACCGCCGCCGCGGTGCAACTGACGCTTCTCAGGCAGCTCGACGAGCTGCGCCGCCTCAAGCCGGACAAGCTGGTGCGCCGGCGCCGCGAGAAGTTCATGCGCATGGGTCAGTTTCTCGAGTGACCGTGCCGCACCTCATAGAAGTCGCGTTCAAGGGGAACCGAAAGGAATTCTTCACGTGGGAGCTGGACGAGGTACCGGTGCTGCGCGCGCCGGTCATCGTCGACGCCGACCGGGGAGAGGACCTCGGGCTCGTGCACGCCACCGGCCCGCTAGCGGAGCAGCGGTCGGCGAAGGTGCCGCACGGCC
The DNA here is from genome assembly GCA_039920785.1 of Gemmatimonadaceae bacterium. GTDB lineage: Bacteria > Gemmatimonadota > Gemmatimonadetes > Gemmatimonadales > Gemmatimonadaceae > AG11. The sequence continues at coordinate 25,493 of JBDSDB010000010.1, read as the reverse complement.
TGTTCGGCGCGCCCGCCACGCGTGTCGCCAAGCGGCTGGCCACGGCCGATGAGGTCAGGCGGCTCGAGGAGATCCGCCAGCAGGACGACGATGCGCGTCGCAAGGCGATGGAGCGCGTCAAGGCGAACGCCCTCGTCATGAAGATGACGGACGCCGAGTGGCAGTGGGACCGCAAGAAGCTGACGTTCTACTTCACGGCGGAGAAGCGCGTCGACTTCCGCACGCTGGTGCGGGAGCTCGCGTCGATGTTCCGAACTCGCATCGAGCTGAAGCAGATCGGCGTGAGAGACGAAGCGAAGCGACTCGACGGCGTCGGCCGCTGCGGCCGGCAGTACTGCTCCGCGTCGTGGCTGCCTGAGCTGCGACCCGTGAACCTCGGCGTCGCCAAAGATCAGCGGCTGTCGCTGAACCCGTCGCAGATCTCCGGCGCGTGTGGGCGACTCATGTGCTGCTTGCGGTACGAGCACGAGTTCTACGTGCAGAGCCGAAAGAAGTATCCCAAGGAGGGGAAGCCGGTGCGCACGTCGCTCGGCGAGGAGAAGGTGATCGCCAACGACATCTTCCGCGAGCGCGTGACGCTGCGCGGCCTCGAAGGAGAGGTCCGGACCATTCCGTTGGAGCTGCTGCGAGACGAGATGCTGGCGGCAGGTGACGCGCTCGCGCAGGCCCTGGCCAGCGCAGCGCAGGTGGCGATCGTTCAGATCGAGCCCGCGAGCCCGGACGACGATGACGAGGTGGAGTCGCTCGAGGAGTCGTTGGAGACTGAGCACTCGCCCGATCGCATGTCCGCGGTGACGATCACAGTCGAGCCCACGAGTGCCCCGACGGGTGAGTGGCCGGTCACGACTACCGATCAGGACCTGCGCCGTCCGCAGCGCCGGAGGGGCCGCCGTGGCGGGCGACGGAACAGGCCCGGCGGCGCCGGGAGCCCACGGGAACCGCACGAGGGCGGACCGCCCTCCCCGGGAGCCGAGTGAGCACGTACTACCTGACGACCGCGATCGACTACTCGAACGGAGCGCCACACCTCGGTCACGCGTACGAGAAGATCGGTGCCGACGTCATCGCCCGCTACCGCCGTCTGCTCGGCGACGACGTGCACTTCTTGGTCGGGATGGACGAACATGGGCAGAAGGTCGAGCAGACCGCCGACGCGCAAGGGATCGCACCGCAGGCGCTCGTCGATACCCTCGCCGAGCACTTCGCGGCGATGTGGAACCGGCTTGGCGTCTCGTATGATCAGTTCATCCGCACGACGGAACCGTCGCACGCCGCGGGCGTGCGCGCGCTCATCGAGCGCATCTTCGAGCACAATCCCACCGACTTCTACGAGAAGGCGTACGAAGGCTGGTACTGCGTGGGGTGCGAGGCGTTCAAGCAGGGCGCCGAGATCGTCGACGGGAAATGTGTGCTGCATCCGACGCGCACGCTCGAGTGGGTGGAGGAGCGCAACTGGTTCTTTCGCCTGAGCCGATACGCGGATTTCCTTCGCGCCCGCTTCGAGTCGCATCCCGAGTCGCTGCAGCCCGAGAGCCGCCGCAATGAGCTGCTCGCCCTGCTCGATCGCGGACTCGAGGACGTCTCCGCGAGCCGGTCTCGACTCGCGTGGGGCATTCCTTTTCCCAAGCCCCTCAGCTCGGGCGAGATACAGACGACGTACGTGTGGTTCGACGCGCTTCCCAACTACCTCACCGCCACCGGCTTTCCGAACGGCGCGTGGGAGGAACGGTGGCCCGCGCAGCTCCACGTCGTCGGCAAGGACATTACGCGCTTTCACTCGATCATCTGGCCAGCCATGCTCGAGTCGGCCGGACTTCCGCTCCCCGATCGCGTATGGGGGCACGGTTTCGTCCTGCTTGGCGGTGAGCGCTTCAGCAAGTCGGCCGGCGTGCGGCTCGACCTCGACGAGGCAATCGACCGCTTCGGGGCGGATGCCTTCCGGTACTTCCTCCTGCGCGAGGTCCCATTCGACGGCGATGGAAACTTCAGCTTCGAGCGATTCGACGAGCGGTACAATGCCGACCTGGCCAACGCCTGGGGAAATCTCGCCAGCCGCGTGATCTCGATGGTCGAGCGATACTTCGACGGCGTGGTGCCGGCCGGCGAACCGACGCGCATCGACGAGCAGGACGCGGCCGAGCGCTTCGACTACCACTCCGCGATGGACGGCACGCGGGGGTTTCTGCTGCACGAGGGACTCAAGGTCGTGTGGCAGAGCGTTGCGCGTGGGAACGAGTACGTCGATCGGCAGGCGCCGTGGAAGCTGGCCAAGGATCCGGCGCAGCGCTCAGCGCTCGAGACCACCCTGGCGTCGTTGATCCGCCAGCTGGCGCGCCAGGCCGTGCTCGTCGCGCCGTTCATGCCGAACAAGGCGCAGGATCTCTGGACGCAGCTCGGTGCGCCGGGCGTCGTGGCGGACCAACGGTTTGACGCACTTTCCGGTCTGGACGGGACGGGTTGGCGAGTCAGGAAAGGAGATTCACTCTTTCCGAAGGACAAGCCCGCCACGTAGAGCAGCAACTGCCAGTGTGGCGAGCCCACGCTCATGCATGTCGGAGCCTGCACCGACGTTCTGGGCTGCGGCGGAAATCCCTCCGCCGCAAACCCAAATGCCTCAGCAGTTGCCGTTGCAGCTGCAGGTCTCAGCGGCCGCCAAGCACCGCCGTGAGAAACACGCTTCGCAGTTTCTCGTCGGCGGGAGGCGTCCCGCCGCTGCTATGGCTTCGCTGGAGCCGGCGTCGCCGCTCCCGGCGTCCCGAAGTCGACAGACGGCGCGTCGCGACTCGTGCCGCCAGTCACGGCGAAGTACTTCTTCTCCTTTGCGCCGGTCATCTTCGCGGTCAGCACCGCGGGGAATTTCTTGATGAACGTGTTGTACTGCTGCACGGCCGTGTTGTAGTCCTGACGCGAGACGCCCACCCGGTTCTCCGTCCCCGCCAGCTCATCCTGCAGCTTGAGGAAGCCCTGGTCGCTCTTGAGCTGCGGATAAGCCTCGGACACCACGAGCAGCCGGCCCAGCGCGCCGGTCATCTGTTGGTTCGCCGCGGCCATCTGCTCCGGATCCTTGCTCTGCACGGCGCCGAGCAAGCCGCTCCGTGCGCGCGCGACCTCGCCGAACACGGCGAGCTCCTGGTTGGCGAATCCCTTGACGGTCTGCACAAGGTTCGGGATCAGATCAGCGCGCCGCTGCAGCTGAACCTCGATCTGGCCCTGCCCGGCGCTTGCCTGCTCATCGAGCGTCTGGATCGTGTTGTAACCGCAGGCGCTCAGCGCGAGCGGAAGGAGTACTAGAAGCCACCGTCGTGTCATGAGAGCCGTTCCTGAATGGGCTGATGGGATCGTGTCACCCGTCGACTCCGAGGGAGTCGGTGTGGCACGGCGTGCGTTCCGGGCGTCGGACATCCCCGGAGTGAAGCGAGCTGCGATCATGCGAGTCGTTCTCGAACGCAAGGAATGCATCATGCCGGTGCGAATCGGTCGAGGTAATGGTTCAGCTGCTCGATCGCCGTGAGATACCCCTCGAGCACCCGTCCTGATTCCGCCGTGGAGATCTTCTCCGTCCCGTGCACGTGACGCACGGCCCGAACGAAGGGAGCTGGGTCGAATCCTGCCAGGCCGCCGACGCGAGTGGCGACCGACACGTTGTCTCCGTCGGGCCGCTCCCCGTGCAGGCGCAGCACCGCTCGGAAAAGGACCATCATCGTGCTCAAGCTCGCCGCGACGAGCTCTGCCTGCCGCTTTCCGTCCGTTCCGGCCAACAGCGCCCCCTGGCGCAGCTGAAGCAGCTTTCCCATCACCTGCTGCTCCAGCTCCAGCCGCAGGTCACTCGGCGCCACAGCGATCCCGTCGAACGGTGCGATGCCGTGGAGGATTCTGTGCCGATCGAGGATGTCGGCGTACTCCATGGGAAAGATGTCCGACGACCGGCGCCATTCCGTCATCGTCATCGTCATCGGCGGCGGGTTCCCCGCCTCGTGCCACGCTCGCGCTACGGCCGATGCCGCCTTTAGCTCGGACGCCGCGAGTGTATCCACGAGCACGAGCACATTGTAGTCGGATCGCTTCTGGATGTGCTCGCCACCCGCTGCGGAGCCGTAGAGCACGACGGAGGTCAGGCGTGAGCCGTACGCCGCGTGGAGCTGCTTCACCAATTCTTCGAGTGTCATCGTCGCCATGAGTGTCTACCAGCTGTCGCCGCCGCCGCCACCGCTGAACCCTCCTCCGCCTCCGAACCCGCCGAATCCACCGCCGCCTCCACCTCCGAAGCCGCCGCCGCTCCATCCGCCTCCCCCTCTCCCGCCCAACCCGCCCAGACCACCGAATGGAATGAACAGTGGCATGCAGCCCCCGCGCCGCCGGCCACCCCCGAGGAGGGACATGACGACGAAGAAGATGATGAGCAGGACGAGGGGGTTGATCCCGCCGCCCCTGCTCTGGCGCGACCTCGCCGGCTGCCGCGAGGTGATCACCGGTGCCTCGAGAGCCGTATCGAGCGCGAAGTTGAACTCCTGAGCGAAGCGCTGCGCCACGCGCAGCGTCACCAGCTCGAGCCCGGTCCCGTAGTCCTGCGCCGCAAACGCCGGCCTGGCTTCGCGACAGATCTCTCCCGACGTCGCGTCAGTGATGAAGCCCTCCGACCCCTGCCCGACCTCGATGCGGCAGTAGCCCTTGCCATCGGACGAGCTCTCCTTGGGCACCAGCAGGATCACCACACCCGCGTTTCGCGATCGCTCGCCGATCGCTGCCGCAGCGCCCACCTTCCATTCGCGCGCGATCCGCAACCCGATCTCGCTCGCGTCTCGTCCGCCGAGGTCCCCCAGGGTGACCACTGCGATCTCGCCCTTGGACTTCTCACGAACGTCCTGCGCGACACGTTCCATCCGGGCGGCCGAGGCGGCCGGGATCACGTTGGCGAAGTCGTTGACGAGGCCGCGCGGGGTCGGAATCTGCGGACCGCTCTGAAACAGCATGGCCGCCGCCGCGAGCGCGAAGCGACCAGCGAAAGGGTAGAGCATGTCTGGATGTGAGGGTGCTCCGCCGTACGTCGCCGTATGGTGGAAGATTCGTGATCGACCGGAAGATGGCACATGCCGGGCCACCACGCTCCGGCTCGCCCGCGCCGCGCGGCTGGCGTTAGCTTTGAAGCATCCGCGGCCACCCTCATTTTCACACACTATGCTGCAGAAACCTCGCGCCCGCTTCGCCGTCCCTCTCGCCGTCAGCGCGCTGCTCGTCTTCACCGCATGCTCTCGCCCCGACACGCCGGGAACGGCGACGAGATCATCTGCGATCGAGGCGGTCGCGGCGGCAAGGGTGACCACATCCGCCGGCGACGTGATCGCCACGAGCTCGACGAGTCCTGCTGACTCGCTGAGCACCATCGCCGACAGGGCGCGCATTCGCGGCGCGAGCACGGCGCAGGTGTGGCTCGTCGAGATCAGCGACTTCCAGTGCCCCTTCTGCAAGGAGTGGCACGACAAGTCGTTCGCGATCCTCGATCGCGAGTACGTGAAGACGGGCAAGATCCGGATCGCCTATCTGAACTTTCCGCTCTCGCGTATCCACCCGAACGCGCAGGCCGCCGCGGAAGCCGCGATGTGTGCCGGCGTGCAGGGAAAGTTCTGGGAACTGCACGGATCGCTCTTCGACACACAGCCGAAGTGGGCGCCGCTCAAGGCGCCGGCGGCCGTGGCCGTCTTCGACTCGCTCGCGCGTGCCGCGAAAGTGGAACCCAAGCAGTGGAGCAGCTGCATGTCTGCGCACGCTATGGCCAAGCTGATCGAAGCGGACCGCAATCGGAGCGCCGATGCACGCGTCGAGTCCACGCCGACCTTCTTCGTTGGCGACCGCGCGCTCGCCGGTGCCTATCCGGTGGACACCTTCCGCGTTGCGATCGACCAGGCTCTCGCGAAGGCGAAAGCAGCTCCCGCACCCTGACGGACCGACGCGGAGGCGCATGAATCTTCCCCTCCGCATCGGGTACGAGGGCGCCGCCCATCTGGCGCGCGCCCTGGCCGCCATCGCCCCCTCGTCGCGGCGCAAGCTCGTTCAGACGTTTGCCGCCCGACGCGGCGTGGGCGCCCGCTATGCCGCGTTCACGCGCCCGCGAGATCGTCCGCTCCTCTGGATGCACGCGCCCAGCGTGGGCGAGGGATTGCAGGCGCGTCCGGTGCTCGAGCTGTTCCGCGAACGCGAACCGGACACACTGCTCGCGTACACCTACTTCTCGCCCAGCGCCGAGCGGTTCGCGCAAGCGCTCGACGTCGATTTCCGCGACGTGCTCCCGTTCGATACCGGCGGCGATGCGCGCCGGACCCTCATCGCGCTCTCGCCAACCGCGCTGGTGTTCAGCAAGTTGGACGTCTGGCCGACGCTCGTTCGCGAGGCGTCACGACAACAGGTGCAGCTCGGCCTCGTCAGCGCCACGCTCGCGGCCGGCTCGTCACGCATGGGTGGATTCGCCGCCGCGCTGCTGCGCGACGCGTACGCACGCCTCGATCGGGTGGGTGCGATCAGCGCCGACGACGCCGAGCGTCTCGTTGCACTCGGTGTGTCTGCGAGCGCGATCAGCGTCACGGGTGACACGCGGTTCGACCAGGTGTGGGCCCGCGCCGCTGGCGTCGACCGCGACGGCCAGCTGCTCGCTCCACTCCGTGAAGGTCGAGCCACGCTCGTCGCCGGATCGACCTGGCCATCGGACGAGCGGCCTCTGCTCGAAGCGTGGGGCCACGTGCGCTCGCGGATTCCCGACGCGCGTCTGATCATCGCCCCGCACGAGCCAACGCCGGCCCATGTCGCGTCGCTCATGCGCTGGGGGATGGCGTCCGGGCTTCGCTCCGCGACGCTTGGCGACGGGGCAGAAAGTACGGCTGAGCTGGTGGTGGTGAACCGGGTCGGCGTGCTGGGCGATCTCTATGCGCTCGCCGACGTGGCGTACGTCGGCGGCGGATTTCACGCGGCGGGTCTTCATTCCGTGCTCGAGCCGGCGGCGTTCGGTGCACCTGTGCTCTTCGGGCCGCGCCACGCCAATAGCCGCGATGCCCGACTACTGCTCGACGCGGGCGCGGCGGCGAGCGGCCACGACGCGCGATCGCTCGCGAGGGTGCTCGTCGGTTGGCTCGGCGATGCGGCGTCGGGGAGCGGCGCCGGCGATGCCGCGCGCGCGATCGTGCGAGAAGGACTGGGTGCCGCGCAGCGCTCGTACGACCTCGTGCGCGAGCTGATGCTCTGACATCCAGCATGGCGCGAGGGCCCACACCACTCAGGCGGTGGCGACGCTCACGATGGGGCTCGATGCAGACTGCGGTCTGTGGAGGAAGAATCCCTGCACGAGATGCACCCCGAGCTCCTGGACCATCTTGAACTCCTCGGCGCGCTCCACGCCCTCCGCGATCACCATCGCGTTGTGGTCGTCGGCAAACCGCACCATCGTCTGGACGAGATTCTGCTTGATGAAGTTTGTGTCGATCGCGTTGATGAGCGAGATGTCGAGCTTGATGAAGTCCGGCTCCAGGTTCGCGATCGATCCCAACCCCGCATATCCGCTGCCTGCGTCGTCCACGGCGAATCGATAGCCCATCGCGCGAAACGCCTTGAGCCGCTCGCGGAACTTGGGATAGTCCTTGATCGCCGTACGCTCGGTGATCTCGATGACCACACGCGACGGCTCCGCGACCTCGTGTTCGTTGAACGCGGGATCGGCGAAGTCGTGCGGATCGACGTTCAGGAACAGCAGCTGTCCGGGTCCCAGTCGCGTGTTCATCCCCTCGAGCGCTCGAGCGCGGCACAGGCGGCTCAGCTCCCAGATGAGATCCGCCTCTGCAGCGACGTCGAACATCTCCTCGGGGCTGCGCAGGGACCGCATCTGACCGCGCGCCAACGCCTCGTAGCCGAAGATCTCACGCGTCGAGGCGACGACGATCGGATGGTAGTCGACGTAGACCATCCGGTCGCGCAGGCTCGTGCGCAGATCCGCGACGCGTCGTGCGCGCTCGCGCTGCTCGAGCGAGCGAGACGCGTTTGCCGCCTCTCGGATGCCACGGTAGATCAGTCGCTCGAGGCGGATCTTCGGATTGTAGTAGAGATGCGCGCGTCCGACGTAGATGTCGAACAACGCGGCGATGTCCTCGCCGTGCGCCACTTCGATCTGGCCGCCAACGTGGGTCTGCAGACGCGTGACCATCTCCGTGATCTCGCTCTCAGTCGCTGCCGCCACGCCGCTGGCGGGCACGTGGAAGAAGATGAAGTCGTCGTCGTTCGTGAAGCTCACCATGACGCGTGACTCGCCGAGGTCGTCGTCATCGAGAAAGTCGCGCACCGCGCTCGCCGTCGTCTCCAGGACGGAGTCCAACTTCTCCCAGCCGTAGATCTCCTCGATCTTCGAGTAGCGCACGAAGTTGAAATAGAGCACGACCAGCTCGCCGCGCTCCTTGAAGAGCTGCCGCGAGCGCTCGATCGCGACGGGGAGCGTGGGGAGACCCGTGAGCGAGTCGTGCAGCATGCGCTCATACTCGGCCTGATCGACCCGCGCGGCCGCGCGCTCGCCAAGCGCCATCCCGCGGGCCACGGCGGACCAGGTGCGCGCCGCAATCTCCTCCGCCGTCGCAGGAAGGAGGAACCACTCCTCCGCCCGCAACTCGACGGCACGTCTGCGGGCCGCCTCGTCCGGGCACCCGACCAGGACGGGGACTCCGCGAGCGTGCGCCATCTCGATGCTCGAGCGGAGTAGCGAGGGATCGGCGGTGGTGAGGAGCAACGCCCGCACGCCGGGCTCCCCCAGCGCCTTCGCGAGCTCCAGCAACGCGCGCGGTTCGGCGCGCCAACCATCGAGCAGTGCCACCGCGGCGCGAATGATTGCAGCGTCGGAATCGGTGAGAAGGATCGATTCGCTCACGCGCCCCGCTCGGCGTGGCGATGCTTGATCGGATTATGAGGCGGCGCGCATCTGGGCGAGGTTTCGCTGCACGGTCTTCGCGAGCGTCGGCAGATCAAAAGGTTTCTCCACGTAATCGTCCGCACCGAGCTGAAGCGCTTCCCGCTTGTCGTCCCATGCATCGAGCGCCGTGACCATGATGATGCGCACCGTCTTTCCGAGCGTTGGGTGCTGCTTCATGATCCGGCAGACTTCCCACCCATCTCGACCCGGCATCATCACGTCGAGCAGAACGACGGCAGGGCGGACGGTCTCGTACTTCGCCAGCGCCTCGTCCCCATCGTGCGCGACCGTGATCGGATATCCGCGGATCTCCAGATACTGCCGGATGATCTCCGCGTTGTCGTGATTGTCATCGACCACCAGGATTGGCGGCAGTTCCGCTTCACCAGTGTGCACCGGATACCCTCCCGCGTCTACTGCCTCGTCAGAGCCAACCTCGACCGTGTGTTCTTGACCGTATGTTAGAGAGAGGCAAGTCGAGGGCCAGGTGGTGGCCGGACGCGTCCTCCGTAGTGTACCCTCGCGTTGGCGAGGATATAGCAGTGTCACAAAATGACACAGCGACTAGCGGGATTCTGACGTGCGCGGCGCCGCAATGTCCCTCCCGGTGCCGCGCTCGCCACTGGACGCGTCCACTCTCGGAACAACGGCTCGCCGCCCCGCTACTGGCCACTGGGAGGGGGACCGCCGATCACTGGAGGCTCTCCGCCACCGCCGGTTCCGGCCGCCACCACGGCCGCAGTCAAGATTCCAGCACCGATCATGGCGGCCAGCACAGTTCGCGTCGTGCTGAGCCGCCGCTGCTGAACGCTCGCGATGGTCGTCGCGGGAACTGCCAGGCGCTCACCCGCCCATGCGTTCTCTTCGCCTCGCATGTTGGTGACCCGCCGCACGCGCAGCACCACCGAGTCGCTGCCCGCTCGATCGATGTATCCGTCGAGCGAGGTCACCCGCGGTCCGACGAGCGAGGTCATGACGATGCTACCCGCGTCGGTGAGGTTGACACGCACCGCTGCGCCGGCCTGCGCCATTTCCGAAGGAACGGGCAGGTAGTTGTAACAGCCTCCGAGCACGCTGGCCACCCCGATGGTGATGACCGGCAGCCGGCGCGCGCGTAGTCGTGCGATCAGTGGAATGCTCTCGGATGCGGTGATCTTCATGTGATGGGTGCTCGTCGTGAGATGGAGCGGGAGACGACCGACGATGCGTCTCTCGTCACAGGCTAGAAAAACGCGCGAGCCCGGCACCCCGAAGTGGGCCGGGCTCGGCGTGGTCGAACGGCTCAGGGACGAGTCAAGCCGTGACCTGGCGGGTTCCTAGCAGGCAAGGATTGGGATCGTTCGTGTTCCGTGCCGGTTGAGACCCGGGCACGGGGATGTTGTCCGAGTTGGCGTTCCGCTCGGCATCCGGGTAGAGGAATCGCGATGGAATCTTGTTGGCCGTGGCGCCTGTCGGCGTCAAGGGCGGGAAACAGGTGCGCTTGTAGTCGTTCCAGATCTCGGGATTCTGGACCAGCGCTATGTACTTCTCCGTCATGATCTCCTGGAGGCCCGCGGCGCCGGCGGGGAGTGCAACCGCTGCGGTGAGTCCGGCCGACGTGCGCGCGCTATTGAAGGCCGTGAGCGCTGCGGGGACGTTGCCAAGTCGGAACTGTGCCTCCGCGATGATCAACTGGTTCTCGGCAGAGGAGACCATTCTCCAACGGTAGGATGGATTCGCAATCCCTCCCGTGCCCTGGTTGAACCCGGCGATAGTGCCGGCCGGACCGCCGTTGCCAGGGATGGCACCGAGGATAGTGGTCGTGCCCGCGCCCACGCTGAAGTACTGCGTGAGTCGCGGGTCGCTGCGCGACGTGAGCAGGTCGACGAAGTACTTGTGCGGAGACGCGTACCCTGCACGCTGCTGGTACGCGAACTGGTAGAGCAAATTTGACTCCGTCTGCGCCGTGCTCTGATAGCTGCGGAGATCGTTTGCCGCGCTCGCGATTCCGTTCTGTGCCGCGGCGATTGCAGCGGTATAGACTGCCGGGTCGAAGTTCGGCGTGCCGTCCGCTGTGAAGCCGGCCCGCTCGGCCGTGTGCAGCAGATAGCGGGCTTTCAGCGTGTACGCTGCTGCAATCCACTTACTGCGATCGCCGGTGTAGAAGAGGTCTGCCGCCCCGGGTCCGCTGCCCGCGTTGGATTGGAGCTGCTTGATACCGCGATCGAACAGCGCCTGTGCCGCCGCGTAGACGGTCGCCTGCGGATCCAATGTCGCCTTCGTGCTCGGATCGAAGGCGGTCTTGTAGGGTACGTCACCCCAAAAATCCGCCGCGGTGGCGACGAGCACGCCCTCGAGAACCCGGGCGATGCCGGCTGTCGTGCTGTCGCCAGCCGCGTCCGCGTTCGACTGCACGGCACGGAGGTCGATGACGCCGCCACCACCGTAGATCGTGGCGAATCCCCCATTGGTGAAGTCTTCGCCGACCTGATAGCTGGCGTAGTTGAAATACTGGCGATCGGTGCCGGCATACTGGTTCATGAACAGCGCGATCGTTCGGGCGATGTCACCCGTGAGCAGCGCCGTCACGTTCGTCTCGACCCCCGTTAGCCTCTGCTGGTTGGTCGCCGACGTGGGGTTGTTCGGGTTGCTGAGGGCGTCCGGGGTGGTGAGGTAGTCGCTGCATGCGGAAAGCGCAGCAATCAGGGCCATCCCCGCGGCGACGCGCGTTCGTTTGATATTCTTCATGTAAGAGATCACCGGGGGCTCAGCGGTTCAGACCGAAGGAGATGACGGTCGAGCGTGTGTTCGGATTGTTGAAATAGTCGACTCCTCGTGCGCCTACTGCCGCTCCGGCGAGGTTGGTCTCGGGATCTACGCCCGTGTAATCGGTCCACAGGCCCAGGTTCCTCCCGGAGATCCGAACGTCGAGCGAGCTGAAACCGGAGTAGCGGCGGACGAACGGCTGCGCGAAGGTGTAGGCCAGGGAGATTTCGCGGAGCTTGACGAAGCTGCCGTCCTCGATGAACTGCGAGCTGACGACGTTGAATCCACTCCCCAGACCAGTGAACCAATTCTCGCCAATCGGAACCGCCTTCCCCGCACCGGGCCCCACGACCGGGAAGGTTCCCGGATCTTCCTGGCTGCGGCCGGGCGTGAAGTTGGTGCCGAATACCCGCTCGTTGCCCGTGCAGGCGGTAGAGCTGGTGCACACGGCGCGAATCTCCGTATTCTTGGCCGCCCCGAAATTGTAGAGCGCGCCCTTCGTTCCGTTCCACACGTCGCCTCCACGCCGGATGTCGACGAGGCCGGTCAGGTTGAACCCTCGGTACGTCAGCGCCGGTCGGAATGCGCCGGTCCACCGCGGGTTCGGATCTCCCACGACGCGAAGCTCCGGATCGGCAATCGGGAAGCCGTCGGCCGCGATGTACACCGCCCCTTCCGGCGCGCCCGCCGCAGTGCACGCGGCATTGATGTCGGCGGTGCCGACCTTGTTGCTGGCCGCGCCATAGCGGCATCGAGCGAAGTCGGGGCTGCGGAAGGCGCCCACTCCGTACCCAGGGATCGCCGAGATCAGCGTGCCGTTGAAGTAGCCGCCCGTGGGTAGGTCTACGGCGTTGGCCCCGATCAGACTCAGTAGCTTGTTCTTGTTCCGCGCGTACTGAAATCCCAGCGCGACCTGGGTCGACGCAGATGTGTACGGCCGGATGTTCATCGACACCTCGATTCCGTTGTTGCGGATGCTCGCGGCGTTCTGGGCCTGCACGCCGTATCCGCTGGAAGCGGGAAGCGGCAGGTCGAAGATGACGTCGCGCGCCACACGATCATACATCGTGAAGCTGACGTCGGCGCGGTTGTTGAACATGGCGACGTCCAATCCGCCCTCGAGCTCGTTCTGCCTCTCGGGCTTGAGGTTCGGCTGCTCCACACGGCCGCCGGTGATCAGGCCGCCCTGGCCATTCTGGACGGAGAAGAGCTGGTCGCCCCAGCCGCCGACGGAGTAGTACCCGGCGGCGTACGTCGCGTTGGTGATGTACGCGCCCGGCTCTGTGCCCGTCTGCCCTGCGGCGAAGCGCAGCTTGCCGTCGCTCAGCATGCCGCCGGCGTTGAATCGGTTCGTGAAGAGATACGAGAGCTGAAGCGAGGGGAACCAGTTCCGACGGTTGTTGCTGCCGAACGTCGAAAAGCCGTCGTTGCGCGCAGAAACCGTGGCGAAGAGATCGCTGAACAGGGTCTGCTGCACCTGCCCGAGATACGACTCACGGCGGAGCAGCGAGCGGAAGTCACCCGAGCCATCCGGTGTGACCGTGACCGCGTTCGTCAACGCGTACGGGAAGTCGGAGACCAGGTTGGTGCCGAGCACGCGGTTGTTCTGCTGCCGCTGACTGTTGAATTCCGCGCCCACACCGAGGCGCGTCTCAAATCCCGGCCGCCACGACCTGGTGAAGTTCGCGTTCAGCCCGTGACTCACGGAGTTCGTGACGAAGTTCGCACGGCGAATGCGGCCGGCGGGGAAATCCGAGCTGGACTTCGGAATCGCCTCGACACGCTCGTCGCTGGCGTAGTCAGCGCCGAGGGTGTATGCCACGTTCACCCACTCGGCCGGCGTGTAGGCGAGGTTGACGTTACCGAGCGAGCGGCCGACCAGCGACGTGTTCTGCTGGCGGTCGATCACCCAGAAGGGATTGTCGTACACGCGGGAGGTCGTCGACTGCGTCGCGAGCGGATAGGGCCGGCGATAGCTCGCCTGGGAGTTGGTTGCGGAGTCGATGAAGCGACGGTTGTCGTAGGTCGGCGGCGACCTCCAGCCGCCGAGCGTGATGCCGGAGACGTTCGATCCACGCTGCACGAAGCCGCCCCGAGAGTCGATGTAGCTCGCGTTCGCCGCCACCTGAAGCGCATCCGTCACACGGTGGCTGGCGTTCACGCGGGCCGTGTTGCGACGATAGTAGTCCTTATTGCCTACGATCATGCCATCCTGGTTGCTCGATCCGCCGCTCAGGAAGAACACCGTCCGATCGTTGCCTCCACTGACCTGCAGCACATTGTCAAACAACCGGCCGTCTTCGAACATGGCCCTCGACTGGTCGATGATCGGCGTGCCCGCCGTGATGGCAGCGCCGAAGCTGCCGCCGGGAAGCGCTGCGCCGAGCGTCTTGTTCGTGAGCCAGCTCTGCGTGTTACCGAACGAGCCCTGATCGTACTTCTGCTGCAATGCAGGGACGCGCGTCACCTGGTCATTGGTCAGAGTCGAGCGCAGCGAATATCGGGTCGCTCCCGCTCGGCCCTTCTTGGTCGTGATCAGGATGACGCCCTGGCTGCCGCGCGCGCCGTATACAGCGGCCGCCGCAGCGGACTTGAGCACCTCGATGCTCTCGATGTCCTCGGGATTCAAGTCGTAGGCGCGGTTCGGCGCGACGGTCCCGGTGGTGCTGCCGCTGGTGAAGAGGGTCTGGTTGTTGATCGGGGTCCCGTCCACGACGTACAGTGGGTTGCCCGATCCGTTGATCGTGTTCAGGCCGCGGATGATGACCTTCGTCGATGCACCTGGATCGCCCGATTGCTGCTGGACGTCGATGCCGGGCGCCTTGCCGGCCAACGCCGCCGACACATTCGGCTCCGTCGCGCGGACGAGCGCCGCGGTGTCGACGCGAGTACGCACCGTGCCGAGGCGCTCCACGGTGGTCGCGGTGCCCGCACCTGTGACAACGACCTCACTCAGCTGAAAGGGGCTGACGACGAGGCTGAAGTCGCGCGAGATCGTTCCCGATTGAAGACCGATCGAGGTCGATTGCGGCCGGTAGCCCACGGCACGCACGGACAGCTTGGCGGACTGTCCCGAAACGCGGGCCGCAGGCACCGTGAAGGTGTAGCGGCCGTCCTCGCCTGTCCGTGCGCCGAGTTGCAATCCCTCGAGCACGACGCTCGCGTTCGACACGCGCGCTCCTGCCTCGCTGGAGACTAGTCCGCTGATGATCACCTGCGCGTGCGCCGCTGCTGGCAACAGCAGCACCGCAAGGGCTGCGAACAGGCACCGAATCGTCACCTTCATCATGCTCCTCCCGAATTCTATGGTGGCCAGCCGGAACTACCGATCTGCACGGATCCGCGCCGTTTTCGCATCGCCATCGAGGCAACTGCTCGAGAGCGATCCCGCGAAGTTTGGGCTTCGACGGACTCGACCCGCGCAAATACCACTGTGTCGCCAGCAGCCTATCGGCTGACGACGCATGCGACGGATGGGTGCCCAACGCGGAGCGCCCCAGCGTTCCGTCGCCGTCACCGCATGAGCCAGGACCGTGAATTATGCGATACGATCGAGACCTGCGCCAGCGGCCTCGCGTCACCGCACGGCTGGTTTCCCTGTTTGGGCATCGGGTACGGAATGCTCTGCGTGAAGAGGCCGACGAGCGTCGGCATTACCCGGAGCAGTGGCGAAAGAAGGTCGTTCGTGAGCAGCGCGAGTGAGCGCGGGGCCGCTCGCGTGCGAGCCGTTTCAACGAACGAGGGGAGCCGGCTCCCGGCTCCCCTCGCCTTCTCATCCGGTCGACTCTCAGACCGCGGCGGCCCGCTCCGTCACGACTCGGACCTTGTCGTCCACCACCTGGAGAAATCCTCCCTCTACCCTGAACCGCTGGCCGGTGCCCGCCCCGAGCCGGAGCTCGCCCTTGCCCAGCAGGGTCATCATCGGCGCGTGACCGGTGAGGATGCCCACCTCACCATCGAACGCCGGTGCCACGACGGAGTCCGTCGTCCCCTCGAACAGCACTGCTTCCGGAGAGATGACCGAGACGGTGAGCACGGTCAGCCCTGCATCTTCTTGGCGTTCTCGACGACGTCGTCGATTCCGCCCGCCATGAAGAAGGCCTGCTCCGGCAGGTGATCGAACTCGCCGGCGACAAGCCGTTCGAAGCTGGAGATCGTATCCTCGAGCTTGACGAGCCTACCGGGGATTCCGGTGAACTGCTCCGCCACCGAGAAGGGCTGCGACATGAAACGCTGCAGACGTCGCGCGCGGCCGACGATCTTCTTGTCGTCCTCACTCAGCTCGTCCATGCCGAGAATGGCGATGATGTCCTGGAGCTCCTTGTAGCGCTGGAGGATCTTCTGCACGTCGGTCGCCACCTTGTAGTGGCGCGCGCCGATATACTGCGGATCGAGGATGCGGCTGCTCGACGCGAGCGGATCGACGGCGGGATAGATGCCGAGCTCCGTGATGGCGCGCGACAGCACGACCGTCGCGTCCAGGTGCGCGAACGCGGTCGCGGGCGCCGGATCGGTGATGTCGTCGGCCGGCACGTAGATGGCCTGCACCGACGTGATCGAGCCGTTGCGGGTCGACGTGATCCGCTCCTGGAGATCGCCCATCTCCGTCGCCAGCGTCGGCTGGTAGCCCACCGCGCTCGGCATGCGGCCGAGCAGCGCGGACACCTCCGACCCCGCCTGCGTGAACCTGAAGATGTTGTCGATGAACACGAGCACGTCCGAGTTCTCGACGTCGCGGAAATA
Source organism: Gemmatimonadaceae bacterium (assembly GCA_039920785.1). Classification (GTDB taxonomy): domain Bacteria; phylum Gemmatimonadota; class Gemmatimonadetes; order Gemmatimonadales; family Gemmatimonadaceae; genus AG11. The sequence continues at coordinate 9,070 of JBDSDB010000010.1, read as the reverse complement.
TTCCGCGACGGTCAGTCCCGAGAGCCCGACGCGCAGGCGTGCTCCAGGCGGCTCGTTCATCTGCCCGTAGATCAGCGCGCACGAGTTGATGACGCCGCTCTCCTGCATCTCGAGGTAGAGGTCGTTCCCTTCGCGCGTCCGCTCGCCTACGCCGCAGAAGACCGACTTGCCGCCGTGCCCCTTGGCGACGTTGTTGATGAGCTCCATGATGACGACCGTCTTGCCGACGCCCGCGCCGCCAAACAGTCCGATCTTGCCGCCCTTCACGAACGGCGCGATCAGATCCACGACCTTGATCCCCGTCTCGAAGACTTCCGTCTTGGGCTCGAGGTCGACGAAGTCCGGCCGCTTTCGGTGGATTGGCCAGCGCAACGCGTCCTTCGGGATCGGCGCGCCGTTGTCCACCGGCTCGCCGAGCACGTTGAGGATCCGGCCGAGCGCCGTGTTGCCGACTGGCACCGTGATCGCGCCGCCCGTGTCGGTGACCTCCATTCCGCGAACGACCGCGTCGGTGGAACTCATCGCCACCGCGCGCACTTGATTGCGGCCGATGTGCTGCTGCACCTCGACCGTCACTTTGATCACCTGACCGGAGTCGGTGGTCGCACTGATCTCGAGCGCGTTGTAGAGTTCGGGCAGATGGCCGGACTCGAACTCGACGTCGAGCACCGGTCCGATGACCTGGACGACCTTGCCGAGATGGGTTGATGCGATAGCGGTGGCCATGGATTATCCCTGGAGAGCCGCAGCGCCGCCGACGATCTCGGCGATCTCCTGCGTGATCTGCGCCTGTCTGGCGCGGTTATAGGTGCGACGGAGCACGTTGAGGATGTCTCCGGCGTTGTCCGTCGCATTCTTCATCGCAGTGCGGCGGGCCGACTGCTCGCCCGCCACGGTCTCCACGAGCGCGCGATACAGCGAGTTGCGCACGTAGGAGGGTAGCAGTTCGGTGAGGATCGCCTCGGCCGAGGGAAAGAGCAGGTAGTCGCGCTGCCCGCTCCCCTCTCCCTTCGTCGTCGGAGGCGTGACCGGGAGGATGCGATCCGTCGTCGCCGGCGTGCTGAGGACCGAGTTGAACTTGCTGTAGGTGACGTACACACCGTCCAATGCGCCGCTGATGTAATCATTCATCAGCTGACCGACGATCTCCGACGCGTTCTCTGCCGTCGGCCTGTCCGTGATGTCGATGCGCTGGGATGCGAGCGCGCGGCCGACGTACTTGAAGTAGCCCACGCCCTTCTTGCCGATGACGTGCACGTCGACCTGTATGCCGGTTCGCTCGAGCTCCGCTATCTGCACCCGCGCCTGCTTTATCAGATTCGCGTTGAAGCCGCCCGCGAGGCCGCGATTGCTCGTGAGCACCACGAGCGCAACACGCTTCGGCTGCGCCGGTTGCCGAAGCAATGGAAAACGCTCGGCGAGATCGGGCGAGTAGAGGCTCGAGATCACCTCGGCCAGCGCGTTCGCGTACGGACGCGCCGCGACCACGCGGTCCTGCGCGCGCTTCATCTTCGAGGTCGCCACCATCTCCATCGTGCGCGTGATCTTGCGCGTGTTCTCGACGGACTTGATGCGGCCCTTCAGCTCGCGTCCCTTAGCCATGAGTCCTCACGCTGTGATCCGAGTGGTGACTAGAGGCTCGCAGCCGTGAAGGAGGGCGCACCCGTGACGGCGCTCTTCTTGTACTCGTCGATCGCGCGCTTCAGGTCCGCCTCCGTCTCCTTCGAGATCGCCTTCTCGGCGCGGATGCGCTCCCCGACCTGCGGGAACTGCGCGGCCGCAAACTCGTGGAAACCCTTCTCCCACTCACGCAGCGACGCGACCTCGACGTCGTCGATGTAGCCGTTCGCCACGGCGTAGAGGATCGTGACCTGCTGGTCCACCGGCATCGGCGCGTACTGGCCCTGCTTGAGCACTTCGACCGTGCGAGCACCGCGCTCGAGCTGCTTCTTCGTGGCCGCGTCGAGATCCGAGGCGAACGAGGCGAAGGCCTCCAGCTCGCGATACTGCGCCAGGTCCAGGCGCAGGCGGCCGGCGACCGACCGCATCGCCTTGATCTGCGCGGACCCGCCGACGCGGCTCACCGAGATGCCGACGTTCACCGCCGGTCTGACTCCAGCGTAGAACAAGTCGGCCTCGAGAAAGATCTGGCCGTCGGTGATCGAGATGACGTTCGTTGGGATGTACGCGGACACGTCGCCAGCCTGCGTCTCGATGATCGGAAGCGCGGTGAGTGAGCCGCCCGGCTTCAGAATGTTCATGCCGTCGACGACCTTCGGATCTTCCGACAGCTTTGCCGCGCGCTCGAGGAGACGCGAGTGGAGATAGAACACGTCGCCCGGGAACGCTTCACGTCCCGGCGGGCGGCGCAGCACGAGAGAGAGTTGGCGATACGCCGCGGCTTGCTTCGACAGATCGTCGTACACGCACAGCGTCGGCTGGCCCTCGTTGTACATGAAGTACTCGGCCATCGCGCATCCCGAGTACGGGGCGATGTACTGCATCGGCGCGGGATCCGAGGCCGACGCGACGACGACGATCGAGTAGCTCATCGCGCCTGCGGCGGTGAGCCTCTCCACCACCGATGCCACCGTCGACGCCTTCTGCCCGATGGCGACGTACACGCAGGTGACGCCCTGACCCTTCTGGTTGATGATCGTGTCGACGGCGATCGCCGTCTTGCCCGTGCCGCGGTCGCCGATGATCAGCTCGCGCTGGCCTCGGCCAATCGGGATCATCGCGTCGATCGACTTGATGCCCGTCTGCAGCGGCTCCTTGACCGGCTGACGAACGATGATGCCCGGTGCCTCGCTCTCGACCTTGCGCGTCGCCACGGCGTTGATGTCGCCCTTGCCGTCGATGGGACGGCCCAGGGCGTCGACGACGCGACCGACCATCTCGGGCCCGACGGGCACCTCCAGCACGCGACCGGTGCGGCGGACCTCGTCGCCCTCCTTGAGCTGGAGGTAATCGCCGAGGATGACGGCGCCGATGTTGTCCTCTTCGAGGTTGAGCGCCAGCGCGGTGACCGTGTTGCCGGTCTCGCTCGACAGGACTTCGAGCATCTCGCCCGCCATGGCCTTCTGCAGGCCGTAAATGCGGGCGATGCCATCCTTCACCTCGAGGACGGAACCAACCTCCTCGACATCGAGCTCATGGAGGTCGGCGGCTTCGATCTCCTTGAGGAGAATATCCTTGATCTCACCGGGGCGGAGCGTTGTTTCGGTAGCCATACGGATGGGCGGAGAGAGCGACAGGGCCAGTGGGCGGTCTAGCTTGTGAAAATTATCACAAGGCCGGACAGGAAGCAACTCTCCACCTAGTGGAGCGCTTTGATCCGGGTTGCCCGAGTTTCGGTCACGTCGAAGCAACAGCTGGGCCTAGTTTGTCGTCCATGTCCTCCGGCTTGCGCGAGCTCAGAGTATGGCAGGAATCAGTCGCCCTCGCCGGCGACGTCATCAGGGCCATCCGGCCGGGCATGCGCCGAGAGACCAAGGTGATCTCCGAGTCGGTCATGCTCACGGCGCTGTCCGTCGGATCCCATGTGGCCGACGGCTTCGCCCGCCCGAGTGTGTCCGAACAGCGGGAATCCTACCTCGCCGCCAAACGGGCACTGCTCCGGTTCGAGACTGAGCTCGCGATCGCGCGCCAGGCAGAGCTGGTACCGGCCGGCACGTTCACCGAGCTGTGCGCTCGAACGGGTCAGGTCACCCGCCTGCTCACCGGCTACCTCGTGCACCTCGATCGGCAACTCTCCGAGCGGGAGGCCGCCTCCGCCAACGGTCAGCCAGGCTCGGTTACGACGGCTACCCGCGACTCCGCCCGTGCCCCTTCGTGAATCGCTCCACGAGGTCGATCGCACGCAGGCGAGCGAGCGAGGTCGGCTTCGTTCCGACGATGCGCTGCGCCGTGCTCGACAGATGCGAAGAGCTGGCGAAATCGAGCACTTCGGCGATATCTCGAACGTCGTAGCCAGGGTTCTTCGCCAGCTCGGCGGCAGCGATGAGGCGCACGAGATCGATGACACGCTTTAGGTTCGGCCCGCCGTCCGCGGCGAACGTCCGGCTGAGATGCTCTCGCGTGACGCCCAGTGCGTCGGCGAGCAGCTGGGTGCGCACGGGGCGACCGGACCATCCGACGATACAGCGCCACGCGGATTGCTGCAGCGGCGTGGAGAGCGCGAGCGCTTCTGGCGGGTCGTATAGCGCCCCGGCGAACCGCGTCGAGAACGACTGCCGGATCACCAGATCGCGGAGCACGGTGTCATCCACCGACTCCACGAGCACGTCGGCGAAGTCCAGCGCAGCACACTGGGCCAGCGCTGGCGACTCCGCCGCGCGCAGCGTGGTCAAGCCGAAGAACGGCACGCTCGGAAACTCGCGCGCGAGACGAGCGGCACGCCACGTCTCCTCGCTCGCACCGGCCAGGTCGATGATGGCCGCGTCCACGAGCGAAGAGCGAAACAGTGCCTCCAACTCTTCCGGGGTCTTCGCCATCAACAGCCTGGCACGTCGGCGCGGAAAGGCCGCGCGCGCCACGGCCCGCGCCCGCTCCCTCGTGGAGAAGAGGACGACGACGGGCGGGGGCGCACTACTTCGCGCCGCCGTCGTCCCGTTCCCCGAACGCGCAACGGTCACTTGGATTCTCCCGACGACGGATCCAGCGGAAGGCCCAGCTGCAGCTCGGCTTGCAGCTCGGCCTGCAACTCGGCTTTCAGCTCCATTGGCACGTCAGCCTGTACACCTGTCTCCAATGACGCGTGCGACGATGGTGTAGCCGCCGATGGCGCAGCCGTTCCGACGATCATCTCGTGGGCGCGACCGAGCACCTTGCGCGCGTTCGCGTACGAGATGGCGACGCGGGCATCGTCGTACGCGACCCACTGGCAGGCCGTGATCCCCTCCGCCTGTTGCGGCAGGGTATCGGCCTGAGTGGTCTCCATGAGGTAGAAGTGGCAGACCTTGTGTATGAGCTGACCGCGGAACCGGAAATACCAGTCGATGGTCTCGATCTGGCCGCGCAACGCCAAGTCACCTAGTCCAGTCTCCTCGCGCACCTCGCGAAGGGCGGCGTCCTCGGCGCGCTCCCCCGATTCCAGGTGACCCTTGGGAAAGCCCCAATTCTGGTAGCTGTCCCTGATGAGGAGAAAGAGCGCGCCCCCGTCCTTGAGTCGGTACACGACTCCGCCGGCCGACGTCTCCCGCTGGGCGCGCGCGCGAGTCATCGCATCGATCCGTCAGGCGTCCGCCGTGACGACGTCGCCGGGCACGCCGCCGTCGTCTTCCGTCGGGCGGCCCTCGATGAATTGGCGGACGACGGGATCGCTCGTTGTCTTGATGTCGGTGACCGATCCCTCCCAGCGCACTCGGCCCTGGTACAGCATGGCGATGCGGGTGCCCACGGTGTAGGCGCTGCGCATGTCGTGTGTGATGACGATGCCCGTGACGTGCAGCTTCTCGCGCATGCGCACCATGAGCTGATCGATGACCGCGCTCGTCACCGGATCGAGGCCGGTGGTCGGTTCGTCGTAGAGGATGTACTTGGGACGTAGCGCGATCGCGCGAGCGATGCCCACCCGCTTGCGCATTCCACCGGAAAGCTCTGCTGGGAAGCGCTCGCGAACGCCGGGTAGATCCACGAGGTCGAGCGCCTCCTCCACCCGCTTGGTGATGTCGCCTTCCGATAGCTCGCCTTGCTTCCGAAGTCCCATCGCGACGTTCTCGCCGATCGTGTAGGAGTCGAAGAGCGCGGCGAACTGGAAGACGTATCCGATGCGGGCGCGTAGCGCGTACAGCTCCCGCCGCGACAATTCGGGCACGTTCAGTCCATCGACCCACACCTCGCCAGAGTCCGGTTCGAGCAGACCCACGATGTGTTTGATCGCAACCGACTTTCCAGTGCCGGAATACCCGATGATCACCGTCGTCTCACCCTCGGGTACGTCCAGGGTGAATCCGTCGAGCACGCGCTTCGGACCGAAGGCCTTGTGAACGTCCTTTAGCTGGATCATGCCTCAAGGGTGGTGGGTGGGGCGTGGGGGGTGACGTCATCCACACCACCACCCTCAACATGGACACCGAATCAACATCAGGAAAGTGATGCCAGAGCAGTCCGAGTGCCAGAGGTTGCGTTGAGGTCGTCGAGGGTTGCGCTAAAGAGCGAGCGGGGCGACCCGAAGGCCGCCCCGCTCGTTCTAGTCACTGACCGCTCACCGTCTGGTCAGGCGGCGAAGCTACCAAGGGCGCGTCCGACATCTCCCTCGCGCAACCTCTTCAAGGCGCGATCGCGAAGCTGACGAACCCGCTCGCGAGTGACGCCCAGCATGGATCCGATCTCCTCGAGCGTGTGCTCGCGGCCGCCTTCGAGCCCGAAATAGAGCCGGAGCACCTTGGCGTCGCGCGGCGGCAAAGTCGAGAGCGCCTGCTCGATCTCGTCGGTGAGGAAACGGTTCATCGCTTCCTCCTCGGTGTCGGGCATCTCGTCGGCGACGAACCGCTCGATGAGCGAACGATCGCCTTCTGGATCCATCGGCGCGTCGAGACGGACGTCGCTCGTGTTCAGAGCGGCGAGCGACTGCACCACGTCGACAGAGAGGCCGGTGAGCTGCGACAACTCTTCCGGACTCGGCTCCCGGTTGAGCTTCTGCCGCAGGATCTCGCTCGCCTTGATGATGCGCGAGAGATCCGCCGTGCGGTTGAGGGGAACGCGAACCGTCCGTCCCTGGCGCGCGAGCGCCGAGAGGATGGCCTGGCGAATCCACCACACCGCGTAGGAGATGAACTTGACGCCCTGATCGGGATCGAACTTTCGCGCGGCGGTGAGCAGACCGACGTTGCCCTCGCCGATCAAGTCGATGAGCGGGAGTCCCCGGTTCTGATACTTCTTGGCCACGGAGATCACGAAGCGCAAGTTGCGCTTGACGAGCTCCTGCAAGGAATCCTGGTCGCCGGCGCGAATCTTCTTCGCGAGCTCGATCTCTTCCGTTCCCTTGAGGAGCGGATAGGTCGAGACCTCGTAGAGGTACTGATCCAGGATATCGCGCTCGGGCTCGTTGGGAGCGATCCCCGCGGGCGCCGCGCGGCGGCGGCGTGGCTTCTTCACTTCAGTCATGATGGCCTCGAACAGGTCCTACGCGTGAGAGTAGGCATCTATGAGCAGCGACGGCCGAACGCGATGACGCGGGAACAGCAAGAACCGTGTCGAACGCAGGCGTCGCAGTGCCGCTATGGAGTTTGTTGCGCAGCCGCGAGCGCGCATGGTGCACGAGCAAGTGGAACTGACGCCGAAAGTGTTGGCGGGATTGGTGATCCTGCCGCGTGCAAATTACCGGCCTAATGAAGTTCCGCCAGCCCCGATTTCTTGACATCACATAAACCCTCGGCTATTGTTCGCGGTTCCTGATGGGAACGTTCGTTTGGCGTTTCCGCTGGGCCCGGGGGCGTAGCTCAGTTGGGAGAGCGCTTGAATGGCATTCAAGAGGTCAGGGGTTCGATTCCCCTCGCCTCCACTGGGCCGCCGGTGCAAGCAGATGTTTATGCTTGTGACGGCGAGTGAGTCGGCTGCGACGGGACGGTGTGCAGCGGGATTCTGGACGTCGAGACGGCGCGCGGATCGTGCGGGAATAGCTCAGTTGGTAGAGCACAACCTTGCCAAGGTTGGGGTCGCGGGTTCGAGTCCCGTTTCCCGCTCTGTCGTTGGTTTGTCGTTGGTTCGAGGAGCGACACGGTGATGGGTTGAAGGATGCGCGGCGATAGTGAGCCGCGGCTTCACGAGGGCGGTTAGCTCAGTTGGTTAGAGCGCCACGTTGACATCGTGGAGGTCACAAGTTCGAGTCTTGTACCGCTCATTTGGTTGCCCCCGGCATGCAGCCGGGGGCTTCGTTTTCCCCCGTGGGCGCGAGCCCATCGGGTTGACTGGGGCTCGCTCCCGGTCTATTATGCGCGTCTGCGCTCGATCGGCAGTCGTGATCGACGCACTGTCGCTACATGCGCGCTCGTAGCTCAATTGGATAGAGCATCTGACTACGGATCAGAAGGTTGGGGATTCGAGTTCCTCCGGGCGCACTGGCGAGATCATCACAAGACGTACACAGCAGTTAGGCGGGGCGTAGCGTAGCCCGGTAGCGCGCCTGCTTCGGGAGCAGGAGGTCGCCGGTTCAAATCCGGCCGCCCCGACCATTCGTAGCAACGACTTACGGACGCCGCCCTTCGGGGCGGTTTTCGTTTGTCGCACACCCGTCGCACACGGGACTCAATTTCAACCCCTACGTGCGTGCCCATTGTCGCGCCAACTCCCCGCCGTACACGCCTTGGGTCGTCAGGCGGGTTCGCAATCACGATCCTCAACGGCGAGTCGTGTCGAGTTCGACGGAAGAAGAATGGGCTGTACGAGTCTGAGGGACGACGACCGCGCATCAGCGCGTAGCGCGCTCGATGGGCAGCCGCAGGCGGCGGAGTATCTGCCGGCGGAGACGTATGACCCATCCGGTCGTGAGGCGCGGTGATGAGTCACGGAAAGGGCAGGCAACGAAAGAAGGATCGACAGGCCGAGTTGGCCAAGCAGCGAGCGGCGGCCGCGGCTCGGCCTCACATCTACAAGGATTCCATGGGCATCTTCTCGGAGTACATCAACAACAAGGCAGTGCTCGGAGCCATCGACATCCACCGCCGCAGCCAATTGAAACGAATCGGCGAGCAGCGGAACTCTGCGGTCCTCACCTACGCCGGGCGCATCAGTCCAGCGCCGCAAGGTGTCGATCCCTCCGTGACGTTCGACGACGTGCTGCCGTTTCGTGACCTGCTAGATGGACTATCCGGCGACCGGGTCAGCGTGGTGCTCGAAACGCTCGGTGGGATCGGCGAAGTCGGCCGACAGATGGTTGAGATGCTGCACGAGAAGTTCGCCTACGTCGAGTTCATTGTCCCTGACACAGCGAAGAGCACGGGTACGATCATGTGCATGGGCGGACACGAAATTCTGATGGGGCCAGGCTCTTCGCTCGGGCCGATCGACGCGCAGCTCGGACAGGACGGAAAGCGATTCTCGGCCGACGCTTTCATCGAGGGATTTG
>JBDSDB010000009.1:0-12482 GCA_039920785.1 Gemmatimonadaceae bacterium | reverse complement strand
ACGAAGTTCACCACTGCGGCGCAGCAGGGGCCGGCGGGGCTGCCGAACGTGGTCGGCAATCACAGGGAGACGTACGAGGATACGGTGTGGATGCTCGTGGGGGGACAGCAACTGCAGTAGCGGTGATTCCTCTCTCAGCTACAACACCAGTAGCGAGTACTGGCATCCGGGTACCCGGATTGGCATTCCACCTCCCCGAATTGGAGCGGAGCGCTGTCCGCGGAGAACGCCCGTGATCGGGGCGGTTCAACGGAGCAGGGGTCAGAATCGTTGAGAAGCGATGCATGGCTGCATCAGAATCCAACGAACCTGACCCCCTCTCACATTGGTCCAAATACGTGCACCGAGTACTGAGTACCGAACTTCAATCCCAGCCCAAATTTCGGGTGGCTAGTATGCCAATCCGCGTACCCGGATACCGACTACTCACTACTGGTTTTGACGTCTAGTACCGGTAGTGATCCGGCTTGTACGGCCCGTCCACTGGCACGCCGATGTACGACGCCTGATCCGGCGAGAGCTTCGTCAGCTTCACGCCGAGCTTGTCGAGGTGCAGCCGTGCGACCTTCTCGTCGAGATGCTTCGGCAGCGTGTACACCTTCCGCTCCAGCTTGTCCGCGTTGTGATGCAGCTCGAGCTGCGCCATCACCTGGTTCGTGAACGACGCCGACATCACGAAGCTCGGGTGGCCGGTCGCACAACCGAGATTCAGTAGTCGTCCCTCGGCGAGGATCATGACCGAGTGGCCGTCGGGGAACACGTACTCGTCGTACTGCGGCTTGATGTTGATCCGCTCGACGTTCTTCTTCTTGAGACCGGCCATGTCGATCTCGTTGTCGAAGTGGCCGATGTTCCCGACGATCGCCTTGTCCTTCATCTTCGCCATGTCGTCCACCGTGATGATGTTCTTGTTGCCGGTGGCGGTGATGAAGATGTCGGCCGTGCTCACGACCTCCTCGAGCGTGGTGACCTGGTAGCCTTCCATCGCGGCCTGGAGCGCGCAGATGGGATCGATCTCGGTGATGATGACGCGCGCGCCCTGCCCGCGCAGCGACTGGGCGCAGCCCTTGCCGACGTCGCCGTAGCCGAAGATCACTGCCACCTTGCCGGCGAGCATCACGTCGCTCGCGCGCAGGATGCCGTCGGTGAGCGAGTGCCGGCAGCCATACAGGTTGTCGAACTTGGACTTCGTCACCGCATCGTTCACGTTGATGGCCGGGAAGCGCAGCGTGCCGGCGTTCATCATCTCGTACAGGCGATGCACGCCGGTCGTCGTCTCTTCGCTCACGCCGCGCACGTCGGCGATCACCTTAGTCCAGCGACCGGGGTTGTTCGTCTGTTCTGCGCGCAACAGATCGAGGATCACGCCCCACTCCTCGGGATCGTTGCTCTCATCGAACGCAGGGACCGAGCCGGCAGCCTCGTACTCGGCGCCCTTGTGCACCAGCATCGTGGCGTCGCCGCCATCGTCGAGGATCAGGTTCGGGCCCGAGCCGTCGGGCCAGACGAGCGCCTGCTCGGTGCACCACCAGTACTCCTCGAGCGTCTCGCCCTTCCACGCGAACACGGCGATGCCCTGCGGGTTGTCCACCGTGCCGTGCTTGCCGACCGCGACAGCGGCCGCCGCGTGATCCTGCGTCGAGAAGATGTTGCAGCTCACCCAGCGCACGTCGGCGCCGAGCTCCACGAGCGTCTCGATCAGAACGGCGGTCTGCACGGTCATGTGCAGCGAGCCCATGATCTTGGCGCCGGCGAGGGGGTTCTTACCCTGATACTCCGCGCGCAGCGCCATCAGGCCAGGCATCTCCTGCTCGGCGAGGCGAAGCTCCTTGCGGCCGAATTCGGCGAGCGACAGGTCCGCGACCTTGAAAGCGGGACGATCGAGCGCGGTGGTGACTGGGGGACGTTGAGTGGTAGCCATTGTGGCGATGAGTTGGTGAATTGGTGAGTTGGTGAATGTCGGGACTATGACGGCTGACGAACGGCGCGCGCGGTGAATAGCGCAGGGCCCTTCGCCTGCGGATCGGGCGCGAGTGGAACGATGCGGGGTGAGGCGAAGCCAGCAGCGGTGAGCCACGCGGACATCTGCTCCGCGGAGAAGCCGAGCCAGAGGTGGCCCATCGTGGTGCGGTACTCCTCACGCTCGTGCGGCTCCATATCGACGACGAGCAGGCAGCCGCCGGGACGAAGCACGCGCGCGGCCTCGCCGAACACCGCCGATGGATCGACGACGAAGTGCAGGACGAGTGACAACACCGCCATGTCGAGCGCGCCGTCGTCCACGGGAAGGTCCTCGAGCCGGCCGCTGCGCAGCTCGACGTTCGTGTGATGGCCGACGCGCTCGTGCGCCGCGGCGAGCATCGCGCTGGACTCGTCGACGGCGATCACCCGGTCGACGAACGGCGCCAGTGTCGCCGACGTCTGCCCCGAGCCGCAGCCCAGATCGCCGACGACCGCGGAGGGAGCGAGGAGCGCCGCGAGCGGCGTGAGGTCCCCGCGCGTGCCGTACAGCTCCGCGCGCACGCGATCCCACTGACCGGCGCGCGAGGAGAAGAAGGCCTGCGACATGGTGCGCCGCTCGTGCATCACACGTTCGGCCCGGGCCAGGTCCTGGCGCGCGGAGGGCGTCGCGCCGACCTGATCCCGCACGAGGTGCCAGAGGCGCCGCGCGGCCGGATCGAGCTCGCCGCCCGGCATCGCGTAGCGCCGGCTCGTGCCCTCGGCGCGCACCGAGACCCATCCCTCGTCAGCCAGCGTCTTGAGGTGGCGGCTGACGGTGCTCTGCGGCAGCTGAAGCGCACTGCACAGCTCGCCAACAGTGAGCTCGTGCTGGTCGAGTAGCAGAAGCAGCCGACTCCGGGTGGGGTCGGCCAGCGCCGTGAGGCGATCGAAGATCGGGCGGGCTTGTATCATCCGTATATCCGGATGAAAGGTTGCTTCAATTGCGACTGCCGTCAAGGCCCTGTCGAAAGTTTCCGCGGAGCAAGCGTCTTGCGAAGTACAACAAGGATGTTAACATGTATCCAATATGCCGATCACCGGGCCTATCCGGCTCCGCCGCCAGCAGACGACGCCCCATCTCATCGCGGACGTGCTACGCGCCGAGATCCAGGAGGGCGCGGCGGCGGCTGGCAGCGCGCTTCGTCAGGAGGATCTCGCAAAGCGATTCGGTGTGAGCAGGCTGCCCGTCCGCGATGCGCTCCTCCGTCTCGAGGCCGAAGGGCTGGTCGTCGTGCATCCCAACCGGGGGGCGTTCGTCACCTCGCTGACGCCGCCTGAAGTGCGCGAGATCTACGACATGCGCGTACTGCTGGAAGGCGATCTGATCGAGCGCGCCGTTCCGCGCATGACCCCGACCGACTGGCGCCGGATCGACGGCGCGCTCGCGAGCGCGGCATTCAACGCGGGTGGGGCCGACTGGGCCGCTCTCGATCGCGCCTTCCACGTCGCCCTGTACGAGCCGGCTGAGCGGCCGCGCCAGCTCGAGGCGATCACCGGCCTGCGTGGCATGGTCGACCGCTACTCGATCGCGCATGCCGTGCTGCCGACGAACACGCCGGAGTGGCTCCGGGACCACGAGGCCATCGTGGCCGCTGCGCGAGCGGGCGCCGCCGCCGCCGCACGCCGACTCGTCACCGACCACCTCGAGCGCGCGGCCGCGCTCGTCCTTGCCCAGATCGAACCACAGTGACCAGCGGTTCGAGACCGATGATCCCCGTCCAGTCTCTCCTCTAGCCGAGCCCATGTCCGACCACCGCGCCCACATCCGCTGGCGTCACGACGGCGGCGATTTCGCGAAGCGCCAGTACTCACGCGCCCACAGTTGGCTGTTCGACGGCGGCCTCACCGTGCCCGCGTCGTCGTCACCGTCCAATGTGCCGATCCCGTACTCGGATCCGGCAGGAGTGGACCCCGAGGAAGCGTACGTGGCCGCGATCTCGAGCTGTCACATGCTGACGTTCCTGTTCGTCGCCGCGAACGCTCGGATCGTCGTGCTGAGCTACGAGGACGAAGCGATCGGCAGCATGACGCCGAACGAACGCGGCGTCCCCTGGATGAGTCATGTCGAGCTCCACCCGCGCATCGCATACGCGCAAGGAGCCGCGCCCACCGCCGACGAGGAGGCCGAGCTTCACCACCGGGCACACGACGGATGCTACATCGCCAACTCGGTTCGTACCGAGATCACGGTCCGCGCCGGCGCGCCGCAGGACGCTTCCGCACCCTCGGCCCCCACCTCATGAGAGCGGGAAGGTCAACCTCGTGCTCCGCCAGGCAGGGCAGGATCCGGCCCCGGTGGACTACATCGCGTTCGCACGCGGCGTGGCCGCTGCGCGAACGGAGGTTCTATAGGCCAGCACGCTAGCGATCGCTGGCCGCGTCGTTCTGGACTCTGGGCCAGGCCGGCTGGGATCCGGTGGGAGTGTTGCGCCCGGCGACGACCGGGCTGGCGACCGCGCAGAGCTTCTCCAGCGTCTGAGGACTGCACGAGCTCCAGTCCTCGGGCACGTGCGCCAGCCGTCGCCGCTCGGAGCCGTCCTCTCGCTCGAACACCAGCCAACCACTGCGGAAGTCCGGATCCATCAAGTGGGCACGTGCCGCAGGCGTCTCCACTTGCCACACCCGCCAACGAACGCCCGCTGCATCAGAAAAGTTGAGAAGTCCCACGGTACCTCCACCACCAAAGACGCCGCGCTGAACGGCCTCCTCGCCGCTACGCGCGATTGCAGGTCCGTGTGAGGCAAGTTGCATTCCGACCACGACTTGCGTCGCATCGAAAATGTGCGTCGCGAGTCGTTCAGAGGGCGGAAGCGGACTGAGCGCGGCGGCTACGCCGCCTGTTTGTCGGTGAGGGGTCAAACGGTTTACGGTCGGCCTCGGGCGAATGAGCGCATCCCGAGGTCGGCCGTAACCGACGAACCGATGACTGATCAACAGCGCGCGTCAGCGCGCCTCAGTGCGCCCGGGCCAACCCTTCATCGCCCGTCAGCCGTTCGATGCGGTATCCGCCGCGACGACGGTCATAGACGTACAGCATCGCGAATACCACCGCGGCGATCGCCGCGAGCGGCACGCACGCACGGAACGACGCGCGGCCTCCGAAGTTCTCCGCAGGATCGAGTAGCGATTTGACGCGTCCGACGATCGGATCGGCCACGCCCGTAGCGGTGATCGAGCGCATCGCGTTCGCCGTCGTGACGGGGGGAAGCGATCCACTCGTGCCGGTCGTCACGACTCCGTCCGTGATGTCGATCGCCCGCTGCACGTCGGCCTGCTGGTCCGCGTGCACGGTGGGAAGCTTGGCGCGCAGGACGTTGCGCGCGGAGTCGAGCACGGACACGACGGCAGGCTGCGACGCCACGAACTGCTCGTGCGCCTTCTCGTCGGCGATCTTGCCGAGCATCGGTGACGTCACCAGCCCCACGACGCCCATGCCCGCGGCGCCCATCAACGCGAGGCCGAGCGCGCCGCTGCGCGGCACACGTTCCGAGACGAAGCCGAGCATCGTCGGCCAGATGAACGCCGTGCCGAATGCGAAGAACGTCGCAGCGACGAACGCCGACACCGGCGACTGCGCCGTGCTGAGCAGATAGAGCCCGATCATCGTGAGGATCATCGAGCCGAACAGGATGCCCGTGGGCGAGAGCGCGCGGATGAGCGGGCCCGACGCGACTCGTCGCAGGACGGCCATCAGCCCGCTGATCCAGACGAGGACGAGGATGCCTGGGAGACCGCCCGACTGCAGCACGGCGGGAATCCAGCGGCCGGGTCCGAGCTCGATGCTCGCCGTGATGAGCATCGTCGCCAGCATGAGCAGGAAGAGCGGCGACGTGAACGTCGCGGCGAACATCTCGCCCGTCGACACGCCCGACTGCACGTTCTCGGTGGCGGGGAACCGCTCGCGCAGCATCAGCACGATGTAGACGGCCGCCGGGATGAGGATCAGGCCGAGGCGCAGCTGCCAGGAATCGTTGCCCATCGCGCGCAACCCATAGCTGGCCAATCCGCCGAGCACGATGCCGCCCGGCCACCACACGTGAAACTGGTTGAGGCGGTGTGCCTTGTCCTCTGGATAAAGTGTCGCGACGAGCGGGTTGCACGCCGCTTCGATCAGACCGTTGCCCAGCGAGAGAATGAGCGCCCCGGCGAAGAGTCCCCAGAACCCCCTCGCGGCGATCATGACGATCACGCCGAGGACGTGACAGACCATGGCGCCGCGCACGAGGAAGCGCATACCGAGCACGTCACACAACGGTCCGAGCAGAAGGATCGAGACCGCAAAGCCCCAGATCGCGGCGCCGCCGATGTAACCGACCTGCTGGTTGCTCAGCACGAACTGCGACTTGAGCGTCATGAGAATGTCGCCGATCACGGCGAATGCGACCGCCGAGACGGCGAGTGCACAACAGGAGGCGACGAAGAGTCGGTCCCGGTGAACGCCCTCCGGGGATTGGGGCGGGGCTGTCGAAGCGACGGATGCGGCCATCGGGCTTCCTCTCGGTGTGAGAACGGACGGACGAGCCGCGAGTCGACTCATCCGCGGGGCGATCGAGCTGCTACTGTGCTACCAAGCTGGCCCTTTGCGCGAGCAACTCACGGAGAAACGCGAGACCGTCGCGCGCCAGCGTGTCGGAATCAGGCGCGAGCGGACGCCAGATTGCCGCCGCCCGGGCGATCGCCTCCACCCGGTCGGAGAAGGTCTCGATGACGACCCGCCCGCGATAGTCGATCTCCTGCAGCGCATCGGCCACGTCGTGCCACGGGAGGTGTCCCGTGCCCGGCGTGCCGCGATCGTTCTCGGCGACCTGCACGTGGACGAGGCGCGGTCCGGCGGCACGGAGCGCGTCGCCGATGTGCTTCTCCTCGATGCCGAGGTGGAACAGGTCCAGCGTGAGCCCCACGGCGGGATGATCCACCATATCGATGAGCTCGAGCGCCTGCGCGGTGGTGTTGAGAAAGCTGGTCTCGAACCGATTCAGCGTCTCGACGCCGAGCCGCACGCCGCGATCCGCTGCGTACTCGCCGAGCGAGCGGAGGATGCGCGCGACCTGATCGACGTCGCGCGCGCGCTCGTCCGGCGTGGAGCGCCAGCAGCGCCCGACGGCCGAGTAGAACGGGCCGGCCACCGTGGACGAGCCGAGCGTCTGCGCCACGTCGATGCACGATTGCAGATAGCTCACGCCTCGCTCGACCTCGCCGGGAAGGAGCAGGTCGCGCCCCGCGCCGATGACGGCGCAGATCGACACCTCGAGCCCGTGCTCCCGTGCCAGCTCGCCGGCGCGCTGTACGTCGAACTGTCCCACCTCTTCGATTGGCAGCTCGATGACGTCGAAGCCGAGCGCGGCGATGTGGGGCAGCAGCGTCTCGAGCACGGCGGTCGTCGCCGGCGATGTCCACACCCAGGTGCTGACGCCGAGTCGCATGCGCGGAGCCGTCGTCGACATGATCGTCCCCATTCTCAAGGCTGCGGGATCGAGATGCGCTCGCCGCCCCGCATCGCCGACTCGTGTGCGCAGACGCCGGTCATCGTCCAGTTCGCGGCGGTGGCGGCATCGACGGCGGCCTGCCGCTTGTCGCGGATGGCGCTCACGAACTCGTGCACGAGGTGCGGATGCGAGCCGCCGTGGCCACCGCCCTGGATGAACGACGTGTGCTCGTGCTCCTCGTCGTAGACGCCGGCCTGCGTGAACGACGCGATCTCTCTCGGAAGGCGACTGGCGTAGTCCGGAATCTCCACGCGCTCGGCGTCCTCGAAGCCGGAGTAGATCACCGGCTTCTCGCCGATCGTCTGCTCCCACTCGAAGGAGCGCTCCGTGCCGTACACGTCGAAGCTCTCGCGATACTGGCGGATCGTGTCGAAGAGCGACCGCGTGACCTCGCACGCGAGATCGGAATCCGCGAGCTTCACCAGGGCGCTCTCCACGGCGAAAGGGGAGCCGTAGCGCGCGACGTACTCGTCGCGAATGCGCCCCGAGCCCTGGCAGACGACCGACTCGGCTCGCGCGCGTGCGAGCTGGAGGAGCGGCCCCACCGCATGCGTGGCGTAGTGCATCGGCGGCATGCCGTACCAGTAGTCCGGCCAGCCGGGCAGGCTCATGTTCTGCTGGTGCGAGCCGCGCAGGAACTGGATGCGTCCGAGCTTGCCATCCAGGGCCAGCTCTTGAGCGAATAGGAACTCGCGCGTGTACACCGCGGTCTCCATCATCATGTAGACCGTGCCGCTCCTCCGTTCGGCCTCGACGAGCTGAAGGCATTCCTCCACGGTGGTCGCCATCGGCACGGTGCACGCGGTGTGCTTGCCCGCGTTCAGCGCCGCGAGCGACATCGGTGCATGTCCGGCGATCGGTGTGTTGACGTGGATGGCGTCAACGTTGGGATCGGCGAGCAATGCGTCGTAGCTCGAGTAGCGCTGCGCGACGCCGAACTGGTCACCGATCTCGTTCAGCTTCTCGGGGGCGCGCTGGCAGATCGCGTACAGCTCCGTGTCGGGATGCCGCTGGTAGATGGGCAGGAACTCGGCGCCGAAGCCCAACCCGACGACGGCAACTCTGATCTTGTCCGACATCGGCTTACTCCGCGACCTTCATCATGCCCTGCATGATGCGCCAGTGCCCAGGGAAGGTGCAGATGTATGGATAGTCGCCCGTCTGCCTCGGCGCCGTGAACTCCAGCGTAAACGACTGCCCCGCATCAACCAGCTTGGTCGACGACACCACGTCGGGCGTTGGCGGGATGTAGTTCCGCTCGGCCGCGTCCGGCGTGCGCGCGAGGGCGTCGGCGAGCACCCCGACCGCTTCGGTCGTGCCGGGTTTCACGATGACGAGGTTGTGCTGCATCTCGTCGGGGTTGGTCAGCGTGAGCCGCACGCGCTGGCCGGGCTTCACGGTGAAGTTTGGCAGCGAGAACTTCATCTGTCCCTTCACCACGGAGACCGCCATCTCGAGCGCGGGTTCGGTGGATGGACCGAAGCGGTTGGCGTTCTGCGCGGGTCTCGTGATGGGCCCGACGACATCCTCCACGTAGGCGCGGAGGAGACGTTCCGCGACCGGCCGCGGCGCAGGCGCAGGACCACTGCGCTGAACGGGCGTCTGCTGCGCCTGGCGCACCGGCGGCGTCGACTCTTCCAACGCGAGCTTCTGTGCGAGGGCGCGATACGCGTCCGCGCCGATGTCGGCCTGGTACGCCTTCATGTATCCCGCGCGATGCGGCACCGCCGCGACGTACACGGCCTGTGAGAGCCACTCGTCGCGCTCCACCTCTGGCGCCTTGCCGATGGCATACAGTTGCTGGCCCAGCTCCTCGGATGCCGGCAGCTGCGAGAGCACGAGCACCGCGGCGAGGCGCGTGTGTGCATCGCGATCCTGAAGCAGTCCGGCCGAGCGGATGGCGCCCAGCGTCGTCGCGTTCGTGGGAAGCACCTGCACCGCCGCCTTGCGTACCGCCGCCGAGGAATGCGAGAGCGCGGCAGTGGCGGCCTCGGTCGCCGGTGCGTTGGCGCCGTTCATCTGCCCGAGACCATGCAGCGTCCAGAGTGCGTGAAGCGCGCCGGGGTTGAGGCCGAGATCGTCGACGGAACGATCGCGCGCCAGCGCGATGAGCTGCGCCACGACGTCCGTCTGGCCACGCTCCACGAGCAGTCGCTGCGCGGTGAGGCGCCAGAACAGGTTGTCGTGTCTGAGGGCCTGTACCAGCTCGGCCGGGCGGTCCTTGCTCAGCGACATCTTCCTCGCCGCGGGTGCGCCCGTATACACGACGCGATAGATGCGCCCGTGCTTCTTGTCGCGCAGCGGGTTCTCGTAGGCGTTGCCCTTGCCGTTCTCGAAGCCGGGCGGCGTCGGGTTGTGCTGGATGATGAAGTTGTACCAGTCGGCCACCCAGACGGCTCCGTCGGGGCCGGTCTGGGCGTCGACTGGACCGACCCACTCGTCGTCGCTGGCGAACAGATTCCAGCCGTCCTTCTCCGCGTAGCCTGCGCCTTTGGGCTCGAGGATGGCGTTGTGCAGCAGGCGCCCCGTGGGCTCGCTGACGAAGGCGATGCGGTTCCAGTACTCGCGCGGATAGCTGCGCGCCGTGTACAGGTTGAAGCCCGCCGCGGCGGTGAATCCGCCGAACACGTCCACCTGTCGCACGTTCGGCGTGAGCGGGGTCATCGCGTAGTGCCCGTCGATCTTGGTGCTTCCCGCGCGCGGCGGCAGCCCCTTCACGTTGCGCTGATAGCGATGCGGGATGGCCACGTACATCGCGTGCGTGTTGTTCGCCGTCGATCCGAACACGTCGTTGGTCTCGGAGAAACCGAGGCCCCAGGTGTTGTTGCTGAAGCTTGCTACGTGTTCCAGTGAATCGTAGGTGACTGGGCGGAAGCGATAGACCGCCTGGGCGAAGTTGAGCGAGTCGCCGTTGGCCTGGACGCTCTTGTATCCGCTGTAACCGACGGTGCCCCAGATGCGATTGTCGAAGCCGTAGCGCAGGTTGCTGGGGCCCGCGTGCGTGTCACCGAATCCCCACCCGCCGACGGCTTTCACGCGGATGTCCGCCTTGTCGTCGCCGTTGGTGTCTTTGAGGAAGAGAAAATCCGGCATGGTCGCCACGATGATGCCGCCGTTGGAGAACACGATGCTCGTCGGGATGTTCAGCGAGTCGGCGAAGATGGTGAACTTGTCCGCCTTGCCGTCGCCGTCCGTGTCCTCGAGAATCTTGATGTGGTCGCGGCCGGGCTTGCCCGGGTGAATGTCGTTGGGGTAGTCGACCGTCTCGGCTATCCACAACCGTCCGCGCTCGTCCCACGCCATCGCGATCGGCTTGACGATGTCGGGCTCCGAGGCGAACAGCTCCAGGCGGAAGCCGGCGGGCACCTGGATGCGCGTCATCGACGCGGCGGGCGCGAGCGGGTCCTGGAGCTTGAGCGGTGGATTCCGGCGCTCGTAGTTCGGGATCCGGCTGGTCTCGCGGTAGGCGAGCGGTGCGACCTTGTACTGCTGCCACTGCCCGCGCACCTCGTCGCCCACCGCCCACAGGATCCCGTTGCGCACGAGGGCCTGGAATGCGGGCTGCTTCCAGGTGCGCTCATCATGACCGTAGGCCGTGTAGAAGACGCGGCCCTTCCCCTCGGTGCGCACCCAGGTCCAGGCTTCGCGACGGTCGCCCTCGACGCGCTCCTGCAGCACGACCCGGTCCGGGTTGTTGTTCTTGTGGATGTACGTCTCGTCCCAGGTCTCGAACGGCGTGAGCCCCCGCATCACAGGGTGCTCGGGCCTCACCGTGACTGCGGTGAACGTGCCTGTGCCGTGCTTGTCGAACTGGCCGCCCATCATCCGCATCACGCTGGCCGAATTGCGGAAGCTGTGCGACGCGCTGTGGATGGGCACAAAGCCCTTGCCCGAGGCCACGTAGTCGAGCAGCGCCTTCTCCTGCGACGGCGTGATCGAGTCGTGGTTGGCGTACAGCAACACCGCGTCGTACTTCGCCAGGTTCCGCGCGTTGAGGTCGTTCGGGTCTGTCGTGTACGTGAAGTCGATCGCGTCCTTGGCCAGCGCCATCGCCAGCATGGGGGCGTACTTGTTGGACGGATGATGCTCGGCGTCATGGCCGAGGAAGAGCACCTCGATCCGGCGAGGCCCCGAGGCGAGCACGGGATCGCGCAGCGGGCCGGGCGACGAGGCGGGTGCTCCCGTGCCGGCGCAGCCCATCGAGGCGAGGAGTACGAGCAACGGCAGTGCGCGCCGGACACCGCGTGTGCCGACCGAGACGAGCGAGCGAGCGAGAGACATGAACCGCGACCGGATCACAAGTTGAAAAAACGATGGATGAGGGGGCACCGATGCCAGGCACTTGCCCCGCGCTCGCGACACCATTCGTCGCAGGCCAGCGCAAAACCTAGAATACGAGACTGCGAGAAGCTGGGGAAGATCGGTTTCGCGGCGTGATCGCGCCTGCGGCAGCGCGCCTCCCTCTCGCTACGGACGCAGCGTCACGATCGCTGGACGGCTGGCGTTACCCACCCGGTCGATCATCATCACGCGCACCTCGCGCGGCGCTGGCGCGCCGCGCGCGCTGAGGAATCGGGTCCGCTCCGCTCCCGGGACGATCTCCGTGGTCCATTCCGCGTCGCCGCGCCGCTGCACCACCCAGAGCCATGGCGTGGACGATAGAGTGGAGGAACCACCGACGCCGATGGGCACCGGCGGTTGGGAACCGGCGCGGACGTCGAGCACCAGTGCCCCCGAGACGGCGTCGGTGCGCGTCGCGAGCACGGGGACGGGCGGCGTTCCCACCCCGAGCCACGGCGACGCGGGGACGAGCGACTGCCGCGCGTACGGGCCGGCGAGCAGCCGCTCGTTCAGCCCGTCGGGATTCTGCTGGAAGACCTTCATGCTGAAGTGCACGTTCCCCGTCGCGCCAGCCTGCGCGCGTGTGAGGCGCAGCTGCTCGAGGATCTCCTCCGTGCGAAAGGCCTGCGCGTTCGTGAACGCGACCTTACCCGT
>JBDSDB010000008.1:0-4641 GCA_039920785.1 Gemmatimonadaceae bacterium | reverse complement strand
TCTCGCTCAACGGTTGGCTGCACGACCTGAGCGACGGATACCTGTTCAGTGCACACATGGTGCAGCACCTCGTGCTCACCCTCGTTGCGCCGCCGATGCTCGTGATGGGCACGCCCGGCTGGATGCTGCGCCCGGCGCTCCAGTGGCGCGCGGTGGGTCCCGTTGCCCGTTGGCTCACGGCACCGGCGCACTGCTTCCTCATCTTCAACGTCGTGCTCGCGGCCTGGCACCTGCCTCCGATGTACGAGTACGCGATGGCGCATCACGCCGTGCACATCGTGCAGCACCTGTGCTTCATGACCGCGGCGGTGCTCATGTGGTGGCCGGTGCTCTCCCCCCTGCCCGAGCTGCCGAGGCTTTCGTATCCGGGTCAGATGCTCTACCTGTTCCTGCTGAGCATCCCGATGTCGCTCGTCGCCATCTGCATCGGCTACGCGGATTCGATCCTGTATCCGTCGTACGCCAGCGCGGCACGCATCTGGGGGATCACGCCGATGGAGGATCAGATGATCGGTGCCCTGATCATGTGGATCCCCGGCGGATTGTTCTTCTTCGCGATCATCTCGGTGGTGTTCTTCAAGTGGCAGCAGGTGGACGGCAACGACGACACGCGGCTGGGCGCGCAGGTCAGGCGCTAGCCGGGCTGTCCACCGAGCGCCTGATCCAGCTCCCGCTTCAGCTCGGGATGCGTGCGCCACATGTACGTCCCCATCACCACCGCGGCAACGAGGTTGCCCGTCGCCACCGCCGTCGACCCGAGCACTCCGAACAATGGCGATTCACGGAGCGCGGAGCTCAGTCCGTAGATGCCGATCTCCAGCGCGATGAACAGGATCATCGCGCCGGCCAGAATGGTCGGCTCCCGCTGCGCCCAGTGCACGATGGCGGAGACGAGGAGCCCCACGGCGATGAACGCCACGAAGTGAAAGAGGGTATAGACAGTCACGAACGTCGCCGTGCTCTCGCTGCCCGGTGGGCCGAGCACCCGCAGCAGGCCGCGGCCCAGCGCGTCCGGCGTGGCGAACGGATGGCTGTAGATAATGTCGATCCCCAAAAACCAGATGGCGACCGCGGTGGCTCCGAGCACTCCCGCGATGATGCCGTCTCGTGCAATCGTGTGACGCATGGCGCGACCCTCCGATCGGTAGGTGGTGCGGCTGGTTGACCTTGTTCCTCTGTCGTCTCGATGGTGGTCCCCACGAGCGATCGACTCGACAAATGCCTCCGCTCTCTCCTAGTTACATTTGCCGTCGCGTTGCACGTTGGGCACCACTCAATCGAGTAGACGGCTCGAGGCCGAAAAGTGAATAGCCGAGACCGCCAATAATGGTGATAACGCTTTCCTCAGTGCCGCGCTCGCGCGATACCGTCGACGCCGGTCGAGTTTCGCCGCCGCCGCGCGAGCGCCTGTTGTCGCTCGACGTGTTTCGCGGCATGACCGTGGCCGGTATGCTCCTCGTCAACGACCCGGGTACATGGTCCGCCATCTACCCGCCGCTCGAGCACGCGACGTGGAACGGCTGGACGCCGACCGATCTGATCTTCCCGTTCTTCCTCTTCATTGCCGGCATCACGACGCACCTCTCGCTGAGTGCGCGCCGAGCAAGGGGAGATGACGAGCGGGCGATCCGGGCGCAGATCGTTCGGCGCGGTGCACTGATCTTCCTGTTCGGCCTCCTCATCAACGGGTTTCCGTACTTCACGTGGGGCAACGTGGCAGGCGTCGTCGATCCATCGCTCCTCGAGCGCATCGTCGACCGGCTGCTGCACTGGCGCATCCTCGGCGTGCTCCAGCGGATCGGCATCGCGTACATGTGCGCGGCGCTGCTCACGCAGCGCACGAGGCTGCGGCAGCAGGTCGTCATCATCGCCTCGCTCCTCATGGGCTACTGGGTGGTGATGACCGTGCTGCCTGTGCCCGGAGAGGGCACCATCGGCGCGCTCTTGCTCGACGAGCCTTCGCGCACCATGGCGGCGTGGGTCGACCGCCTCGTGCTCGACTGGAGCCGGTGGGGGCTGGGCAACCATCTCTGGGGATCCTCGGTGACGTGGGACCCGGAGGGAGTGCTCTCGACCGTGCCGGCGATCGCGACGGCGATGCTCGGCAACCTGGCGGGTCGATGGATCGGCGAGCGTCTCCCGCTGAGTGAGCGACTCGCCGGCCTCTCGGCGGCGGGCGCACTGGCGATGATGTCGGGCCTCATCTGGCACTGGGTCTTCCCGATCAACAAGAGTCTGTGGACGAGCTCGTACGTGCTCTTCTCCGCGGGCATCGCGGCGCTGTCCCTCGCCACCGTGATGTGGATCGTCGACTTCCAACGAGTGCGACGCGGAACGAAGCTATTCGTGGCGTACGGGGTAAACCCCATCGTCGCCTTCGTGGGTTCGGCGGTGATGGCGCGGTGCATCTATTCGATTTTCAAGGTGCAGTACGACGGGAAGCCGATCTCACTGCAGGAGGGGATCTATCGCACGCTCTTCGCGCCGTGGCTGTCGCCAGTGAATGCGTCGCTGGCATTCGCGATCAGCTTCGTACTGCTCTGGTACGGCATCCTCGCGTTGCTGCACCGGCGAGGGATCGTCCTCAAAGTGTGATCGTTTCGACGCCGACTCGCGCCGCGATGCGACACTAGATTGGCCCGTGCGGCGGTCCATCCGCCGAGTGACCGGCTGGCATCACCGCGTCGGCGATTGAACGCGACCGCCACCCCCTGACGAGCAATGCAACACCTTCACATTCGATCGCGCGCCCGTCGCGCAGCGACCGTCGTCCTCATGATGACGGCATCTCTCGCATCACTCGGCGCCGACGAGCTGCGCGCCGAAGCCGTCGAGCCGGCGTCGGTCGCGATGCTGGCGCCGCAGGCCGCGACCCGCGCCAGGCCCCGTGCCAAGACGCCGACCAAGCGGACGGCGAGGCGTTCGTCTGCGCGCCGCATCAGCCGCGGCCGCGTGGCGGCGCCCGTCGCGTCCACGGCGTGGACGTCGCCGCACGGCGCGCCCGCGCTCGCAAGCGATCTGGGCTCGATGATCTCCACGAGGGTCCGCTCTGGGAAGTTCGGGGTGATGGTCGTCTCGCTGACTCGCGGCGACACGTTGTTCGCGCAGTACGCGGGCGAGATGATGCAGCCCGCGTCGACGATGAAGCTGTTCTCCACCGCCGTGGCCCTCGACCGGTATGGCCCGGAGCACTCCTTCTCGACGGACGTGATGCGGGACGGTGCACTCGGCTCGGACGGCACGGTCAACGGCAGCATCTACCTCCGCTCGGACGGCGACCCCTCGATGTCCGCCCGGTTCTACAAGGATCCGAACCTGCCGATGGCCACGCTCGCGCGCTCGGTCGCCGCGGCCGGGGTGAAGCACATCAAGGGAGATTTCGTCTACGACGCGACCGCGTTCGACGACCGGCGAATCCCTGAGGGATGGAAGACGACGTACCTCGGCGCGGCGTACGCGGCGCGCGTCTCGGCGCTCTCATTGAACGAGAACGTGGTGTGGGTGGTGGTCCAACCCGCGGGCAAGGGCGCATCCGTGACGCTGGAGCCCGTGACGACGACGATTCCTCTACGCAGCAAGGTGCGTCTGGTCGGCGGCCGCGGTGGCCGCATCTCCGCGCGGCGCTCCTCTGACGGCGGCATCGACGTCAGCGGCACGATCGGGTCGCTGAGCGGGCCGCTGCGCTACTCGCTCGTCGTGGACGACCCCGCGCTGTTCACTGCCGGCGCGTTGCGCGCCGCGCTGCAGAACGTCGGGATCACTTTCGACGGCACGCTGAAGTCGGGCAAGTCGCCCGCGAACGCGGAGAAGATCGCCGGACTGCCCTCGCCGCCGCTCTCGCGGATCGTGTCAGAGATGAATCGGGAGAGCATCAACATCGTGGCCGAGCTGCTCTACCGGAATGCGGCGCGCGCCTCGGCGCCCAACGGGATGAGCTCAGCGGGAGCGGCGCTCGCCTACCTGCGCGACTTCCTGCAGAAGAAAGTGGGCGCCGACCCCAACGCCGTTCGCGCGTCCGACGGCTCTGGTCTGTCGACGCTCGATTTCATGACGCCGCGCACCATGATCCAGCTCCTGAGCTATGCACACAAGGGACCGTGGTCGTCGGCGTTTCACGGCTCGCTTCCAGTGGCGGGCGAGTCCGAACTGCTGCGCCGACGGATGCGCTCCACCCCCGCCCAGGGGAATCTCCACGCCAAGACCGGCACGACGAACACGGTGGTCGGGCTGGGCGGCTACGTCACGTCGAAGAACGGCGAGATCCTCGCCTTCTCGTTCCTCTACAACGGAAACGATCGGTGGAACGCGAAGGCGACGATGGACGGAATGGGGGCGACGCTAGCCAATTTTGTGCGGGAGTAGGGGCGCGTTTCAACTACGACACCTGTAGTAGGTACGCGGTATCCGGGTACTCGGATTGGCATACTGGCCACCCGAATTTTGGACTGGGATTGACCTGCACTACTCGGTACTCGGTAGAACTGGGTTCAGGTACCTGAACGCAGGTGACATCTTTGGCAGGTTCCGACACTGCGTTGACGCCGGTCAGAGGCGTTCGCCGCGGACGGCGCTGCGTTCAAATTCGGGGAGGTCGTATGCCGATCCGGGTACTCGGATACCAAGTACCCACTACTGCCGTTG
>JBDSDB010000007.1:0-9682 GCA_039920785.1 Gemmatimonadaceae bacterium | reverse complement strand
TGACGTCGTTACGTGGGAGTTTGATGAGGTGATTCGGCAGCCCTCCTTTCTGCAATGTCTCCAGCGCCGCGCTGAGGCACTGCAGGATTTGATCAACGAAGAACTCGGCTCATCGTAAACAGCGTGCTTATCACCGAAAGGGTCCGATGTTTGACTTGCAGAACAGCAGTGGGTTGCCGGCCTCCTTGTCAGTGCATGAGGACATTGGGGGTACGGCGTGGTTGGCCGTGACGATCAAAGCGACATTCGCTGTCGAGCGCGGTACGGTTGTGATCGTGGATCAGCAGGAACCGATTCTTCATGTGGATTCTCATTGGGGCGAGCCGGGTGAGTCGAGCATCAATCTGCCCGCCGATGTGGTTCCATTTAAGCCAGCTACTGACATTATCCTGGTCGGCAGCGCGTATGCTCCTGCTGGACAGCCCGCGCGTGAGGTGGACGTGACGGTCTCAATCGGACAGACTACTAAGACGGTGCGGGTGTTCGGCGACCGCAAGTGGCGGCTCGGGTTGTTCGGTTATCGGCCGTCCGCTCCGATTGCATTCACCTGCATGCCGCTCGTGTACGAGCGTGCGTTCGGCGGAGCAGATCGGGCTCATCAGAGCCCTAAGCGCCACGATTGGGATCCGCGTAATCCAGTTGGCCGGGGACTTCATGCGCGTCGAGGGAGAGGTGGCGTCCGCGGAAGCCCGCTCCCCAATCTGGAGGATCCGCGGCATCCAATCCGAAACTGGCGGAATCGGCCGACGCCTGCAGGTTTCGGCGCAATAAGCCCTTCGTGGGAACCGCGGCTACAACTCGCGGGCACGTACGATGACAATTGGCGGGAGCGCCACGCGCCACTGCTTCCCTCTGATTTCGACGCTCGCTTCTTTCAATGTGCGCACCCAGACCTGATCGCTCCGGGATACCTCAAGGGTGACGAACGCGTGCGCGTCGTCAATGCCACGCCCGACGGTGAGTGGGATGTGCGCCTTCCAGCGCTGGCAATCGGCGTGGCGGTCCACGCTGACCACGGGAGCTCGGGACATGTCGCCCGACTCGACACGGTCGTCGTGCGCCCTGACGATCGGCGGATCAATCTGATCTGGCGCTGCATGGTCCCGATCCGTCGAAAGGTCCTCGAGATCAAGCGTGTCATCGTCTTCTCCGCGCCTCTCGACGCCGTCGCGGAGTTGGAACCGTTCCTCAACCTCGCGGACGAGCAGACGGCCAGTGTCCACGCCGAGTAGCGCGATGCCTCAACGCGCTGACTCCCTCCGACCAGCCACTTCGGATGGCGACTTAGTCATCACGGGCGTCGGCATGGTCACGTCCGTTGGTGTTGGAGCGATCCAGGCCACATGTGCGCTCCGTGCTGGCATCACACGAATGACTGAGATGCGGATGCTGGATAGGATGGGAGAGCCGATCATCGGCAGCCCGATCCGCAGCGTCGACACGTTTGAAGGACGGGAGGCCCGACTCCGCATCCTTGCTGGCGTATCCGCGAAGGAGGCACTCGCTGCAGCACAGTCAGCCCAATTTCGGCGATCCGTTCCCGTCTTCTGGTGCAGTGCATCACCGGGGCGGCCGGGCTTTGACGTGATGCCGCCATCTGCGCGCGAGGAGTGGTTGGAGCAGGTGGAGCGCACGAAGCTGGGCGATCCATGGATCGATGTAGCCGCAGGGCACTCGGCCGGCCTTCTCGCGCTTTCTGCAGCCCGCGACGCATTGGCGAGCGGCCGGTACGACGCGTGCCTCATTGTTGGTGTTGACTCGATGCTCAACATGCGAACGGTTCGCTGGATGGAGGAGGCCGGTCGCCAGAAGACCGAGAGCAATTCCGACGGTGTGATCCCCGGTGAGTGCGCGAGTTGCGTCGTCGTCGAGCGCGCGCAGGACGCTAACCGTCGAGGAGTAGAGATCTGGGCCCGCATCATTGGCCTTGGAGTTGGGCACGAGCCCAATTCACAGCTCTCTAATCGGCCTTCGCGAGCCGATGGTCTATCTGACGCGATCCGGACCGCGCTGAAGGAGGCACGCATCCACGGGCCCGAGTTGAGAGACGTTTTCTGCGACTTGAATGGCGAGGCCTTTCGGGCGCGCGAGTGGATCCTCGCCATGATTCGTTCCATTCCCGGCTACAGCAGCGACATGGAGGTCATCCATGCGGCGGATTGTCTTGGAGACGTTGGCGCGGCGAGTGGTCCTCTGATGCTCGCATACTCTGCAGCCTCTCTCCGGCTTGGGTACAGCCCTTCTTCCGAGGTACTACTCTGGAGCGCATCTGACGACCATCATCGGGGCGCTGCCGTGGTCGCAGCGACTGAACCGGAGCGCTATGTACCAGCGGGCGCTATGCCGGTCGTGCGCTCGCAAAATTCTGAGCTCAGGGCGCCCCCTGCGATGGTGATTGACGGTGCTCGATCCACACTCGTCCAACAGGTCGCCGGATTTCGCGAGGCCCTCCACGCGGAGCACCTCGAGGAAGCAGGGTTTCTGTGTGAGCAGCGCCACTCCCTTCTGGACGACGCGGAACTGAGCTGGATCGAGATCGGAGCTTTCGAACGGCGGATGCTGAGACACACGGACGCGCTCGCGCTCGAAGGCGCAAGCGCATCTGCCGCATTGAATGCCGGGCTTCAGGCGGATGACGCGGGAGAAGCTTACGCAGCCGCACTCGCGATGTTGTGCATGAACGACGACGAGTCGTCGGCGAGAGTTGTCGAAAGACTCGGTACAGGCAGCGAGCAGGTGATCGGCGCCGTCATCGAAGCGATAGTGGCGACGCCTCGCGAGGCGATCGCGCTGGTTCGTCGACTTCTCCTTGAAAGCTCCGCTCCCGCGGCACGGACGGCCGCATGCCGGCTGGCGGGATTCAGACGATTGCCGTTGGAGCTCGACGATCTCCCGCTTGCGGAAGCTGTGGTCGAGTCGGAGGTGATGCTGTGGGCTCTTGGCCGCACGAGCGCACGCGACGCGCAGGGTGTGCTTTCCGATGCGCTTCGCGATTCCGCGCCGGCGCTTCGTCGGACCGCCTCCATCGCGCTGCTTCGACTCGGTGTTTACGACTCCGTCATCAAAACTGCGATGCGTGTGGCCGAGCCATGGGCAGACATGGCGCTCGGCTTGGCCGGTGGACCAGATGCGACGTCGCTGCTGCTGGAACGCTACGCAGGCGAACGGCGGACTGCTGATACTGCAATTGCGCTCGGGCTGCTCGGTGACATCAGAGCTGTTGGGCCGCTGATCGCTTCGCTCGTGGAGCAGCCTGTCGCAGCCGATGCAGCGATCGCGCTTGAGCTCATTACCGGGGCGGGCTTGTACGAGGAGGTCTTCGTCCCCGACGATGATGAGGCCGAGCGTATCGACGACGAACGCCAAGACGAGATTGACGCGTCCGGCAAAGTCGCACTCGTAGCGCAGACGGGAGTCAGTCGGCGGCAGCTCGCTATCACGCCGGAGTTGTGGTTCGCGTGGTGGAAAGCGAACCATGGCCGATTCGCATCGCGCATTCGATTTCGTAACGGCCAGCCCTATTCGCCAGCGCGGTTGCTCGCGAGCCTGCGCTCGGAGAAGAGTCCGCGCGTCGTACGGGCGCTTGCATACGAAGAGCTCGTTATCAGGTATCACGCCGACGTCGAGTTTGAGACGGAGATGTTCGTCGCGGAGCAGGAGCGGGCGCTGAGCGCATACGCCCCTCTAATCGACCGTCTGGAAAGTGAATGTGCGCCTGGACGTTGGTACTTCGCAGGGCATGAGTTGCGCACCTGACCCTGCTCGTCAGATCGTCGCCCGCTGTGCCTGATCGAAGGCGTAGTTGGACCGGTTGCTCTTCTGGGCGCGTCCACGGCGACCTATCACGGGCGAGATCACACCGCCAGCCGCACCGCCGTCGACCGCACCCATCACAACCGCACCTATCGCCAGCGCGAGCACCAGCAGTGCGTCACCGACGTGGCGCGGTGAAGCGTAAACGCATCGATCATGTTCGGCCGCAATTGAGGTTGGATCGCTTCGCTGGCAGTCGGAGAAGGTTCAGCGCGGCGGGGGAGCTACCTGTATGATCGTCGAGTCGGATAGCGTACTGACGCTGGAAGTCGTGGTGGCCCGGATCACGAGCGGCCCGACGTATTCAGTGTCGGCGGGTGAGAATCTGACGACGGCGCGCCCCTGAGCGTCGCTCGGCGCGGATGACGGTGAGAAGCGCCCTCGGGTGCGGGTCTCCCCGGGAGCTACAGCGGTGAACTCGACACGCTGTCCTGCCGTTGCTTGACCGGGACTGCGCCGCAGTGTGGCGGTGACCTGCACGCTGCCAGCAAAGCCAGCGGCGACCGAGAACTGGTCCGTCGCGACGTCGAGCCGTTCCGGTGGGGCTATGGAGAATCGCACCTCCGTACGGCGCGTACCGCCACCCGCTGTAGCGGTGACTACCGCGGTCGCCGTGTCCGAGGGCGCGGTGAGGATGGCGATCGCGTTGCGCGCACTGTCGGAAGCGACCACCAGTTCACGGGTGCCATTTGGAAAGGTCCCTGCGGAGGTGCGGAAGGTTACAGCACGCTGGTCCCGCGCGAGCGTGGAATCGACGACGGCTGAGATGCGCACCTGAGACGCGCCGTCAGCGGGCGCGGTGGCCGTGGAAGGCGCGAGGGACAGCACACCGGGCGACGCTGGAGTCGTGACCTTGTCCAGTGGCCCAGCGAAGTCGCCCTTCGCGCATGCAAGCGTACCGCAGAGGGCGAGCGCCGCGCTCAGTACTGAAATCCAAGGGCACCAGCGGGGTGTACGCGATGAGTCCAAACTCGGCCGCCTGTGCGGGGCGTGCTGCCAATCCCTCATGACTTTCCCCGCTTGTGCGTCTTCCCCTTCTTCGCAGCGCGTTTGGGAGCGTCTGCCCTGATGCCGCCTGCGTTCTTCACTTTTGAAGCGCTCTCGTTCGTTCGCTGCCTCCCCGCCTCGTCGTTCGCGGCGAGCTTTGCTCCAAGCACCACAGACGTCGCTACGCCAATCGGGCCAGGTCCTATGGGCAAGAAGGAATGCGTGGCGACAGCATGTGGCATGACCGAGCCGCCAAATAGGCCCTTGAGGGCGACAGCACAGGTATAGGCGGCGATTCCCACGCCGCATCCGATCGGCTGGGCGAGGAGCACGCCTCCGCTGGAGATCGCGACGAGGAACTGCGCCCCGGCCATATCCTGAATCCCGTGACCGCACACGAGCTGCGTCGGATGGTTGAGTGTCATCTGCGCGCCAGTCACAGGTACTGTGTGGCGCTCGATCTTGCCGCCATTCTGGAAGAACACCGCGTTCGTGGAATCGACGATGATGTAGTCGACGTCGAGCATGGTCAGCCCGCTCGCCGTGATCGCGATGTCGACGCGGAAGGTGACGGGACCGTTAACAGTGGTCGTCGAGGGGCTGGCCGTAAGAAGGGACTGGTAGACGATCGACACAAGGCACCGGGGTCGGGGGTTAGGAGGACGACTACTTGCCGAACAGACTGGCTGCGAGCCCTCCGAGGATTTCCCGCAGATCCGCATCGAGCGAAAGCGTCACGGCGTTCAGGCGATCGAGGCGGCGCGTCGAGCTCGTGTCCGAGGTCCAGCGATAGCTGTAGACCAGGGGGGCCTGATAGCCAATCCGAAGGAAGTCGCCGAGCCGCGTGTTGACTCCAAGAACGAGGGGTATGCCGCTGAGCAGCCCTGTGTAGCGGTTCTTCTCTTCGAACTTCGACGTCGTGACCCCGAGCGTGAGAGCCGTGCATCGCAGGTCCAGCGGGCAGAACCACCGCAACCGGCCGCGCTTGTTGACCGGATGCAGGTATGCCGTGATGCCAAGGTACGGTGCGGCCTCCGTGTAGGGCGAAGCCTGGCGGTCGCTGCGCGCGCGCCATGCGTACATTACGCCGAGGTCCTGTCCTACGTGCCAGCGCGCACGTGTTTCATAACTCGCAGCGGACGTCGTCGCTATGCCGACTTGCGTGAGATCGCGTGCGACGACGCCAGCGCTAATCGCCTGGCTCGCACTTTCCATTGCGATCAGAGCGTCCATTACGTGCCGAAGGTGAATGCGCTGAGTCTCCGCGGCCGTCCGCGCCTGCTCGATACCTCGCCGCGTCTCCTCGAGCGTGGTTGAGGCCACGTCGAGTCGGGCGAGCATGGCGGCGTCACTCGCGATATAGCTCGTGAGCTCTCGCAGCTCGCGCAACCGCACGATCGTGGTGTCGAGATTGTCGGCCCACGGCCTGAGTTCCGCCACCGAAGCACGGCGTGCGATGTTCGCGTTCCCCTCGACCGGCAGGCGTGGATTGGTGATTGGCGTTTGCCCGGTCGCGATCGCTTCCAGCTCCCCGAATGGGCCGCCTGACTTGGCCGACGGTGGAACCACCGCGGAAATGACGAGCGCGAGGTCGATGGCGCGCGCGAGACGCTCTGCGTCCGCCTTGGGTAGGCGACTGGCGAAGCGTGAGACGCGTGCGAGCGCTTTCACTCCCGGGTCTTGCGCTAACCGGTATAGAGCCCGGCCCAACGTCACCTCGTTCACGGGGATGGCTTTCGATGCACCACACACCTCGGAGCCGTCGGCAGGTACCGGAGGCAACATCGAAGACACCAGTGTGTTGAAGCTCGACGCGAAAGTGCAACGGGCCTGATTCGCATTCGAGATGACGACGAATCGCTTGATGACTTCCACCAGGGGTGGTGCCGCAGCGAGTATCGATGTGGATGGAACCACGATCGAGTCAGCTGCCGGCAGCGCAACGGCCCGCAAGCTCCGTTGTAGCTCATTCAGCATTGACTTCGGAATGCCGACACCGCTATCGTCGTTCTTCTCGAAGTACTCGCGCAACGTACCGCGAAGCGCGCTGGCGATGCGAGTGATGGTCGCAGTACTGTCGGCGGCCGACAGCGCCTCAACGGACTCCACGCAGAAAGTGTAATCGCGGTTGTCGTCGAGTGGCTCAACATCCAAGGCGAAAGAGTCGGCAGGCGTCGCAACCACCGTTGATCGTGTCCATTGCGTGCGCCGTGGCGTTCGCACCGGCACGTTCCTTAGGGCGCGCCTGAGTGCTTCGAGGAGCGCCTCGCGCGATGCGCTTGTCACAGTGCTGTCAGGAAGCCCCTCCAGTGTCACGCGAAATCCCTTGTCGAGCGCCGCGCGCGTCACGGTGTCGAACACTTCGACTGGCTGCGCGTGAAGGGCCGCGTCCAGCAATGAAGCCACGCGAGAGATCGTGGCTTTCTCTGCACCTCTGAGGACGGAGTCGGTCAGCGCGCGAATCCGACCTCGAAGGCGAGCGCGTGCGCCGAGATCCGAGCACGCCTCGCGCGGAAGATGTCGAGACTCGGCGTACCACATTGTCACCCTCAGCAGGGTGGCAGGGGCGACATTCACGAAGGTGAATGGCTGGTCGAACGGAAGTACCGCCGTGCGCGAGGAGCCGTTGCGGTCGAAGACAACGCTCGGGTCGCGCCGCGTCGCCGTGGCCGCGCCTTGCACTTGGCCTTCCACTATCGATGGCGCTCCAACGAGGACGAGAGCGGATAGCGCGCGGAGCGCAACTCGTAGCATCCTTCGCACACGTAGTTGAAAAGGGCGGCAGTTCCGGTTTGAGACGAGCGCCAGGAGTTGCACAGAGATGGCCGGACGATGAATTGGTAGGATGAGCAAGCCGCAGACGCTGATCGCGCGCAACGTGCCGGCCATGGTAGGCCGCCGATTCTTCCGAATAGTGACAATAGACAGAAAGTCGTGACACGCGGCCGGAGCGTTCCTCCTGCGCCAGCTGCGAAAAAATACGGGCCGATCCCGCTATCCACGGCCTGTCCTGTTGCCGCGTAACGAGCCTTAGCGCACGCTGCTCTCGGACGTGGTTTGGATCGACATCTTCCTCGCGTCTGCCGGCAGACCGTCCGTCAACGCCCCCGCCCCCGTCGTGAAAACAGAACTAGCGAGGAACGCCGGATCTTCCGCATTCCCCCAGCTCCTTCCAGGCGTCTGCCGCGTCAACCGCTCCGCGATCCTCGACATGAACTCCTCATACCCGCCGGTAAAGTCCCCGCCGTTCCACACGTCGACTAGCGCCGAGGTGAAGTCGCCATAGCCGTCGGTCTCGTACGCCTCTTCATCGTCCGCGCACGCCGACAACACCAGCACGGACGCCTGCAGATTGCTCAACACATTCGAGTGATTGATCTGAAGCGATGTGCCCTGTCTCGTGGAACCGTTACGCTCACGATTCTGAAGCTCCACCTCCCGAGGCAGCTGCCGGCTCCGGACCCCCGACCCAAACGTCGGACCGAGCGTCGAAGGATCGACGGCAGGAGCGAAGTCGGCGACCACCGATCCGCTATGGCACGAGTCCAACACGACGAGGACCCGAACACCCGGCTTGAACGCAGCGAGCGCGTCGTAGATCTCGTCGTCCACGAGCTCCCGGTCATACAGGCACCAGGTTTCGTCAAGCCGGTCCGCTTCCTCTCCCTGCCTGTCGGGAAGTTGTGCGCCGTGGCCGGAGAAGGTGAGCATGAACAGATCGCCCGCGACGGCGCTATCGGCGACCTGCTTGATGTGGTCGAGCACGTGCGACGTCGTCGCGTACTCGTCCGTCAGCGAGGCCACCGACATGCCCTGCGCCGTCGCGATGGTGACCATCGCCTCGGCATCCCTGACCGCTCCATATAAAAATCCTTTGAAGCCCCCATATGCCCTGGGGTCCAGTTGGTTCACGCCGATGCACAGCGCGCTTGCCGATGCCGGCATCGGCGGCGGCGGAGGAGACATTATCCGCCGGACCCGTCGTCGATCCTGCCGTGAAAGCATCCGGATGAGCCCGGACTGCGCGCGCCCTCGCCCTTTACATCGGCGGACGGCGCCGGCAACTCGGTGGCCGTGGCCTCCTCGAGCCATGTCTTGAGGTTGTCGTCGCCTGGCGGGATCAGCAATTGATAGACCCACTTGAAATCGTCATCGACATGGGTGCCCACGTCGAGAATCTCATCCACCTGGACCAGTTCATCGTAGGATGGCCATTCGGAATCGAAATCGTAGATCACCGCCTTGGGCCGATTCGCATCGAGCGCGATGGCGCTCAGAAGGCCGCCGTCGCGGTTCTCGATGACGATCTGCGCCACGGTCGACTGGGAGCGCCAGATCGTGAGGATCGGCACGCGTGCCCTGAACTTCTGTGCCTCCGCGTCGCTGCCAATTGGCACCATGTCCCACATCATCGGTAGCGGACGGTTGGCGTCGATCACACCACCGACGAACTCGACGACCGATGCGAATCGGTTGCGGGAGCCCGCATCCTCGGGGTCGCGAACCCGAAGCCTTTGCGGGCCGGTACTCGTCTTCCGATCACTCAAGCGACGCAGATCGATCACCTCATCGAATGAGGTGCACGCGCCGCACGACCCGCCGAGCGGATCCACCAGACGAACGCGGGTGTTGAGCAGGTTGAAGCGACCCACGACGCTGTTCTCCCTGTCCAGGATCACGAGGCGGGCGTAGTGCTTGGTCGCCTTCGAACCATCAGCGTGAGTGTTGGCCGGCCCACCATCCTCGAGCACCCGGGTCTCGGCATTCGGCAAACGCACGTCTTTGACGACGTTGCCCTTGGAGACGAACAGCGCAGGCCCTCTGAACTGCACTTCGACAGGCACGTGGTCCTCCGAGTGTGATGGTCGACTAGTGTTCTCTA
>JBDSDB010000006.1:0-50303 GCA_039920785.1 Gemmatimonadaceae bacterium | reverse complement strand
CCAGTCGGCCGATACGCTCCTGCATCGGCGCGATCTTCTCGCCGCCGGCGCCGCGCTCTCGCTCGGCCGTCTGCTCCCTCCGGGCATACGCGACGCGGACCACGCGCGCGACGCGCGGCCCGCCACGCCGACCTTCGCGGCCGAGCGTCCCCGCCCGAGCGCACGCCAGCTCGCGTGGCACCGCGACGAGCTCACGATGTTCGTGCACTTCACGGTGAACACCTTCACCGGCAAGGAATGGGGCGACGGAACGGAGTCCCCGACGATATTTCGCCCGGACAAGCTCGACGCGCGGCAGTGGGCTCGAGCCGCGAAGTCGGCGGGCTTTCGTCGCATGATCCTCACCGCCAAACACCACGACGGGTTCTGTCTCTGGCCCACTGATACCACCGACCACGGCGTGCGCTCGAGCCCATGGCGCGATGGAAAGGGCGACGTGGTCCGCGAGTTCGTCGAGGCATGCCGCGCCGAGTCGCTCGGGGTCGGCCTGTACCTCTCGCCGTGGGATCGTCACGAGCGCACGTACGGCGACTCGCCGAAATACAACGATTTCTACGTGCGTCAGCTCACCGAGCTGCTGACACGCTACGGTCCCATCGTCGAGACCTGGTTCGACGGCGCCAACGGAGAAGGGCCGAACGGCCGGCGTCAGGAGTACGATTGGCCGCGTGTCTATCGCACCGTGCGCGAGCTGCAGCCCGGCGCGGTGATCTTCTCCGACGTCGGGCCCGACGTCCGATGGATCGGCAACGAGCAGGGCACCGCGCCCGAGACGAACTGGTGTCAGGTGGACCCCGCATCCGTACCCGCGCTCGGCGTCAGCTCTCCCGCCATCACGCGCGCACTGCAGCAGGGCGACCCACTCGGCACGGCGTGGCGTCCGGGAGAAGCGGACGTCTCCATCAGGCCGGGCTGGTTCTGGCGGCGCGAAGAGGACGAGAAGGTTCGCTCCGTCGCGAACTTGATCGGGCTCTATTTCTCGAGCGTCGGCCACAACGCGGGCTTTCTGCTGAACGTGCCGCCGACGACGGATGGCCTGTTTCACGATACCGATATTGCGCGACTTCGCACATTTGGTGAACGCATCGCGCAGTCGTTCGCGACGAACCTCGCGCGTGGTGCCCGCGTCAGCGCGAGCAGCGCGCGCGATCGCGCGCACCAGGGCGCGCTCGCCGTCGACCCGGACCCGGACACGCATTGGGCGCCGGCTCGCGTTCCCACGCCGGACGCTCCGGCCTGGCTCGGGCTCACCCTTCCTGCACCGCGGCGCATCGACGTGATTGCCCTGCAGGAGGCGATCGCCGATGGCCAGCACGTGGCGAACTATCGCGTCCTCGGTCGCACGGCAGGAAACTGGAAGACGCTCTCCTGGGGCACGACGATCGGCTCGAGGAAGCTCGACCGAATCGATCCCGTCACCGTCGATGCCCTGCGCCTGGAGATCCTGTCGGCATTCGCCACGCCCCGCATAAGCATGATCGGCGCCTATCGAACCGCATGACGAGAGGTGAAGCGACGGGAGCGTGACCGCCGGGAGGGCTCCAAGGTTGAAGGGTGTACGAGTCGCACGACACGTCGCCTTCCTGCAGCCCGGTGCATCACCATGTTCCCACGCGCTCACGTCATGCGGCTCGCCGCCGCTGCCGCCTTCGTTTCCGCCGCCGCCTGTTCGGGTGGCGCCACGGACCCCGGCAATCAGGGCGGCGATCAACCCGACAAGCCGGGAGCCAGGCTCGAGGT
The DNA here is from genome assembly GCA_039920785.1 of Gemmatimonadaceae bacterium. Classification (GTDB taxonomy): domain Bacteria; phylum Gemmatimonadota; class Gemmatimonadetes; order Gemmatimonadales; family Gemmatimonadaceae; genus AG11. The sequence goes on along the minus strand of JBDSDB010000006.1, from coordinate 48,563 downwards.
GCTCCCGCGCCCGCTCACGGCGGGCGAGTCGAAGGTCGTCACCGCCGCGAACGACTTCTCCTTCGCGCTCTTTCGCCGACTGAGCGCGGCGCAGAAGGACAGCAACGTCTTCACCTCCCCGCTCAGCGCGTCGATGGCACTCGGCATGGCGATGAACGGTGCGGCCGGCACGACGTACGATCAGATGAAGAGCGCGCTCGCCTTCGGGAGCGCGTCGGAGCAGGAGATCAACGGCAGCTACAAGTCGCTGATCACCCTGCTGCGCGGACTCGATCCGGCGGTGGACTTCCGGATCGCCAACTCGATCTGGTCGCGCACCGGCTTTCCCGTCAAGCAGACGTTCATCGACGCGACGACGAGCGCCTTCGACGCGAAGGTGACTGCGCTGGACTTCGCGAGCGCGACGGCGCCGGCGACGATCAACGACTGGGTGAGCGGCGCGACGGCGGGAAAGATCCCCAAGATCATCGATCGCATCGGCGGCGACGACGTGATGTTTCTCATCAACGCCATCTACTTCAAGGGGAGCTGGCGGGAGAAGTTCGCGCTGGCGGACACGCGCGACGCGCAGTTCCGCGGTGTCGCCGGCAGCCAGCCCATCAAGCTGATGCACCGCACCGGCAACATGGGAGCGCTCTACACACCCGACTTCATCGCCGTGGACATGCCCTACGGCAACAGCGCGTTCACGATGACAGCGCTGCTGCCCGCCGAAGGCAGGAGCGTAGAGGCGCTGGCCGCCTCGCTGCAGGGACCGGCGTGGGCCACGTGGATGGGCCAGATGCGCGAGGGCAAGGTCGACCTCCACTTCCCGCGAATCAAGCTCGAATGGGAACGCCTGCTCATCCCGGATCTGAAGTTGCTCGGCATGATCGACGCGTTCAACGAAGGCGGCGCGGATTTCAGCCGGCTGTCCTCGCCCGGCACCAACTTGTTCATCAGCGTCGTCAAGCAGAAGACGTACGCGGACGTCAACGAAGAGGGCACCGAGGCTGCCGCGGTCACCAACGTCGGCGTCACGCTCACGTCCGCACCGGCCCCCGTGCGCTTCGACCGCCCGTTCCTCTTCATGATCCGCGAGCGGTTGTCAGGCGCTGTGGTGTTCATGGGCAAGATCGTGAGTATGCCCTGACGCTGGCGGGAGCTGTGGACAGCATCAGATGCAGCTCACCGAGTATCTGCGCCTCAAAGCGGCCTCCGTGCCTTCAGTGTACAGTCCGTCAGTCGACGAGACACACTCGCCACGCGTGCTGCTCGCCGCGCTCGCCGCACGCGGCACTACGTTGAGGTGCCGAGATGCTCGCGCATGTCCACGGCATGCCTCGGGGCTAGTGATCTAGATCACTTAGTTCTGAGATAGCGCGTTCGCGCGCGCCATTTGTACAAGCGTGCTCGGCAATTCCATAGCGGGATTGTAAAAAATGTCACAAGTGTGATTTCGCGCACAGCGCACTGTTTGCGCGACAACTAATCTCCGCCCCATCGCCCGGCGTCAGTGCGTTATTCGCGCGCTGCGCACAACAATTCCCTCCGCTCGCCGGGCTCGAAGCTCCCTCTTCTTCCGTTTCGACAACGCACGCGTCGCTTCGCTCTCAGAACGAGAGAGCTACGAACACGTGCGTCGTCATCCCCCACAGTTGCGAAGGTTCTGTTCAGTCGATGCCGTATTCCCGCCTCTCCCTCCATTCGATTCTGCGGCCTGTCCTCGTCGGTCTGCAGCTCCTTGCGCTCGCTGCGTGCGAGCCCGTCCAGCCACTCCTCGTCGAGAACCCCCAGTTCTCCGCGGACGGCACCCGTCCGCTCGGCTACGTTAGTCAGTACAATGTCCATTTTATAACCATCACGACGACCGACTCGAGCCTCGTCACGGGGCAGGAGACGCAGGCGTCGGGCATGGCGCGGACCGAGTCGGGCCAGGAAGTACCCGAGGCCCCCATCGCCTGGTCGATCTCGCCGGTTGAAGTGGCGACGATCTCTCCCTCGGGAGTCATCACCGGCGGCTCGACCTCCGGCACCGCCACGGTGTTCGCGACCTCAGACGGCGTCACGCGCAGCATGCAGATCAGCGTGTCGGCAACGCAGTCCAGTCCGAGCGCGCCACCACACATGATCACCATCACGGCCAGCGCCAGCACCATCAAGGTCGGCGAGGTCGCGCAGGTGTCTGGCGTCGTGCGGGATGATCGGGGAGATCCGGTCACCGGGGTGCCGATCGTCTGGTCGTCTTCACCGACGAGCGTTGCCACCACCACGACCACCAACTCCACCTCCGCTACGGTCACTGGACAGGGCGTGGGTTCGGCAACGATCTACGCCAGAGGCGACACGGTCACGCGCAGCATCACCATCAACGTGATCGCCGCGGAGTCCGCGCCCACGCAACCGCCGCCGTCCGGCCCCAGCGGCGGCTCGTACGGCAGCGCCACGGCGGCGGAACTGCCGCGCGTCAGCGTCGCAACCGGCTATCCGTCCATGTCTCGCCAGGTACGCGTGCCGGCCGGCGGCAACCTGCAGTGGGCGCTCGACGGCGCGCAGCCCGGCGATGAGATCCTGCTCGCGCCAGGCGCCACCTACGTCGGCAACTTCCAGCTGCTCAACAAGGGGCAGAACAGCGGTTGGATCGTCATCCGCACCGATCTTGGCGACGACGCCATCGGTGCGCCCGGCACCCGCATGACCCCCAGCCGCGCGGCGTCGGCGAGGCTCGCCAAGATCCTCACGCCAACCATCTCCGCGGCAGTGGAGACGATGCTGGGCGCGAACCACTACCGGCTCACCGGAGTCGAGCTCGGCACGACAGGGGCAGTGGGCGCTCTCAATGCGCTCCTGCGGTTCGGTACGGACTTCTGGGAACAGAATTCCACCGAGAAGATCGCGAGCTACCTGGTCCTCGATCGCAGCTACGTGCATGGATCGTCGTCGCTCCATCTGACGCGCTGCATCGCGCTCAACAGCGCGACCACGGCCATCGTCGACTCCTGGCTCGCTGACTGCCACAGCAACCTCAATGAGTCGCAGGCAATCGCCGGCTGGACCGGACCGGGGCCCTACCTCATCCAGAACAACCATCTGGAGGGCGGCCAGGAGGTGATCGTCTTCGGCGGCGGCGGAGTGAGGATCCAGAACCAGTCTCCCTCCGACATCACGGTTCGCGGCAACCACATCATGCGCCCCGTCTCGTGGAAGGGTGTGTGGGAAGCGAAGAACCTGATCGAGACGAAACACGTCAGGCGCCTCCTCATCGAGGGCAACGTCATCGAGAACAACTGGGTCGATGCCCAGGCGGGCTTCGCCTTCGTGATCAAGTCGGAGAACCAGGACAACGACAGCCCCTGGACGCAGTCGGCCGACATCACGATTCGCTACAACAAGATCCGGAACACGGGCAACGTGTTCAGCCTAGCGGAGGGCCCGGGCTACAGCCAGCAGGTGCCAGCGGCACGCATCGTCATCGTGGACAACGTCGTGGAGAACGTGAACTCCTCACCCTTCAACGGTGACGGGCACACCCTGATGCTCCTCGGCGGGCTCACCGACATCGTGATGATGCACAACACGGTCGTCAGCGCGAACGGCGGCAACTCCTTCGCCGTGGTCTTCGGCCAGCTGCCCGAAGTCCGGCGACTGGTGATTCACTCGAACGTGATGCACCACGGGGCGTACGGCATGAAGGGCGGTGGCGTCGGCGAAGGGACGGCGTCTATCAACCTCTACGCGCCCGGCGCCCTCGTCACCAACAACGCGATCATGGCCGGTGGCTCAACCTCGCAGTACCCGGCGACCAACTACTTCCCGGGCCTGCTGAGCAGCCTGCTCTCGACGATCGACTACCGGCTGTTGGGCGGCAGCCTGTATCTCGGTAAGGGGTACGACGGCCGTGACATCGGCGCCGACATCGGCCAGGTGGAATCGATGACGCGCAACGCGGTCGTGTCGCCGTAAGACATCCACTCATTCAGTCGAACCACACGAACACGCGCCGATCGAGTCTCGATCGGCGCGTGTTCGTGTGATCGGTCACCTCTGCGCGTGCGCTACTCGCCGTAGGGAATCCAGATGTTCTTGACCTGCGTCGCCTCGCGCAGGAACTCGCGTCCCTCCCCGTCGCTCGCGTCGTTCCAGGCGCGCGGCTCGGAGTCGCACCACGTCCGCTTCATGTTGCCCGCCGACGCCAGCTCCACCGCCTTCATCCCGTCGTGCGATCCGAAGTACCAGAGCGCGTCCACGTCATCGTGCTCCGCCAGCGTCTTCGCCAGCGTGTCCTTCACACCCGTCACGATGTTGACCACCCCAGCGGGAACGTCGGAGGTCTCCAGCACCTGGTAGAAGTCGGTCGCGGCGAGTGGTGACCGCTCGGACGGGACGGCGACGACGGTGTTCCCGACGCAGATCGCCGGCCCGACCAACGAGATCAGGCCGAGTAGCGGGTGTTCGTCCGGACACACGAGCCCCATCACCCCCATGGGCTCGTTCATCGCCAGCGCGACTCCGCGCAGCGGCACCTGATGCACCTGGCCGTCGTACTTGTCGGCCCAGGCACCGTAGGTGAACAGCCGCCGCACCGTCGCTTCGACCTCGGCCGCACCTCCACTGCCCGTGAGCGCATCTATCCGGCGCGCGAACTCGTCGGTCCGCGCCGCCAGATTCTCGGCGATGTAGTAGAGGACCTGCGCGCGGTTGTGCCCCGTGGCCTTCGCCCAGCCGCCCGCCGCGGCGTGTGCCGCTTCGACGGCGTTGCGCAGATCCTTGCGATTGCCCTCGCCGACCTCGCCGAGCACGCGACCGTTCGCGCCGCTGATGCGCAGCGAATAGCCCGAGTCGGGCCGCGTCTGCTTGCCCCCGATGAACAGCTTGGACGTGCGGTCGACCCCGGGCGTGCCGCGATCCGGATCGTCTAACTCTGCGGCGCGGCGGATGGGACGCACCGAGCTCGCGCTCTTGGATGCTGTCCGAGACGATGCGCGCGCCGCGCGGCCCGCGGCGAGATCGTCGGTCTGTGGCTCGCGGTCGCGCGTGAGATACTCCCACATCCCCTCGCGCCCGCCCTCGCGCCCGAAGCCGGACTCACGATAGCCGCCGAAGCCGGCCGCGGCATCGAACAGGTTCGTGCAGTTGATCCACACCACGCCCGCCTTGATCTTGGGCGCGACGTCGAGCGCGAGGTTGATCGACTCGCTCCATACTGACGCGGCGAGCCCGTACTGCGTGTTGTTCGCCAGCGCGACCGCCTCGCTCGGCGTACGAAACGTCATGGCGACGAGCACCGGCCCGAAGATCTCCACCTGCGCGATCGACGACGACGGCTGCACGTTGGTGAACAGCGTCGGCGGGTAGAAGCAGCCCTCCTGCGGACACGCCCAGCTGGGCTGCCACATCTCGGCGCCCTCGGCGCGCCCCGCGGCCACGAGGTCACGGATTCTCTCGAGCTGGATGGGCGCCACGATGGCGCCCATGTCCACCGATTTGTCGAGTGGAGAACCGAGCCGCAGCGTCTCCATCCGCGCGCGGAGCTTGGCGATGAGGCGATCGCTCACTCCCTCCTGCACGAGGAGTCGAGAGCCGGCGCAGCACACCTGCCCCTGGTTGAACCAGATCGCGTCCACGACGCCTTCCACGACGGAGTCGAGGTCGGCGTCCTCGAAGACGATGAACGGCGATTTCCCGCCCAGCTCGAGCGAGAGCTTCTTCCCGCTGCCCGCAGTGGCCTTTCGAATGATGCGCCCGACCTCGGTGCTGCCCGTGAACGCGATCTTGTCGATGCCGTCGTGCGCCACGATCGCGGCGCCCGTGTCGCCGTCGCCCGTGATCACGTTGAGCACGCCCGGCGGCAGGCCAGCCGCGTCGGCGAGCTCGGCGAACAGCAGCGCGGTGAGGGGCGTGAACTCGGCCGGCTTGATGACGATCGTGCAGCCCGCCGCGAGCGCGGGTGCCACTTTCCACGCCATCATGAGGAGCGGGAAGTTCCACGGGATGATCTGGCCGACGACGCCCGCGCCATGATAGCCGGCGAACTCGCTCTCCATGAGCTGCGCCCAGCCGGCGTGGTGATAGAAGTGTCGCGCCACGAGCGGTATGTCGATGTCGCGCGTCTCGCGGATGCTCTTCCCGTTGTCCATGCTCTCGAGCACCGCCAGCAGGCGCGAGTTGCGCTGCACGGCGCGAGCGAGCGCGTACAGATAGCGCGCGCGTCCATGGCCGCCGAGCGCTTGCCAGGCGGGGAGTGCCTTTCGCGCGGCCTTCACGGCAGCGTCCACGTCCTTTCGCGAGCCCTGCGACACCAGCGCGATGCGCTTCGCCGTGGCCGGGTTGTTCACCTCGAACGTGCCGGCGGGTTTGGTCCACGCGCCGGCGACGTAGTGGCCGAACTTGCCGTCGTGCCGTTCGAGCCACTCGCGTGCCGCCGCGTCGCCCTCGGGGGCAGGGCCGTACTCCATCGTCCCGTAGATCTCACGCACCGATGTCATGTTCACACCATGGGATGACGATGCGCCGCGGAGTAGCGCCCCGTGACGAAGTGCTCGAGCTGCCGCTCGATGTCGGTGAGCAGTGCGCTCGCGCCGAAGCGGAACAGGTCAGGCTTGAGCCAGCGGTTCCCCAACTCCTCCTTCATCAGGTACAGATACTCGAGCGCGTTCTTCGCGCTGCGGATCCCGCCCGCCGGCTTGTAGCCCACGGCATAGCCGGTGGCCTCGTGATACTCGCGGATCATCCGCACCATCACGAGACTGAACGGGAGCGTGGCGTTGACGCCCTCCTTGCCGGTGCTCGTCTTGATGAAGTCCGCGCCGCCCATCATGGCGACCATGCTGGCGCGCGCCACGTTGCCCAGCGTCGCGAGCTCGCCGGTGGCCAGGATCGCCTTCATGTGCGCCTCGCCGCAGGCCTCGCGAAAGAGCTTCACCTCGTCGTAGAGCGCCAGCCAGTTTCCGGTCAGCACGTGCCCGCGCGTGATGACGATGTCGATCTCGCGCGCGCCGGCCGCCACCGATGCACGGATCTCGCGCACGCGCTCCTCGAGCGGGCTGAGACCGGCGGGGAATCCGGTGCTCACTGCGGCGACGGGAATGCGCGTATCGCGCAACGCGTCCGCGGCCGTGGCCACCATGGCGTGGTAGACACACACCGCTCCCGTCGTCAGCCCGAGGTCGGTGACACCGAGTGCCTGGGCGAGATCGTCGCGGATCGGATGTGCCGCCTTCGCGCAGAGTCGACGCACGTTGCCCGCCGTGTCGTCGCCAGCGAGCGTGGTCAGATCGATCAGCGAGATGGCGCGCAGCAGCCACGCCGCCTGCCACTCCTTCTTGACCGTGCGTCGGGTGGGGATCGTCGCCGCGCGGCGCTCGACCGCACTGCGGTTGACGCGGAGCGCGCGCACGATGTCGAGATCCAGCGCCGTGCCGGGATTGCGCTCGACGTAGTCGTCGGTGAGGCGGAGGCGAGGCGCCTCGTCCGGCGCGGCGCGCCCGGACGTGGCGAGCCGGAGCGCCGGTTCGGTCTTGGCCTGCATGAGATCCCGGGTCGGGAGGTGAGGCGCGCGGATATGTCGCCGCACCCGTGAATCTAGGGGAGGGAAGAGCGTGGCCGAAAGAGCGGCGCGGCGCGTGCGCGTACCTCCCGTCTCGCCGCTCATGCCCGCGAGCCGAGGCAGTGGCGGTGGCGGAGGGTATTCCCTGGTGCGACCGTTGCAACACTTCCGTCGGCCAGCAGGCGTCTGGCTGCCGCAGTCCGCGCCGTGGCGCCGGCCCATGACGGTGCGAATCTTCCCGCGGCGGCCGATACTGCTTCCATGGATTCTCTGGAGTCTTCCTCTGCCGCGCTCCTCGACGTCTCGTCCCCATCCGAGCCCGCGATGACGCTGGATTTTCAGTACTTTTTCGACTCCGCCTGCGACGGCATGATCGTGTTCGACGCATCGCGTCGGGTGAGGTTGGCGAACCAGGCGTTCGCGGAGCTCGTCGGAGAGTCGATCGACGACCTCGTCGGACGGCACGTCGAAGAGTTGACGGAGCAGTCCGACCGGCCGGCGCATCCCTCGCCGGTGCAGGAGCTGGCCAAGCACGGCTCCGTGGTGACGATGCATCGCGTGCGTGGAGCGGAAGGCGAGCCGATCGACGTGGAGATCTCGTCGACCCTGCTCCCCGACGGCGGCATGTTCTCCGTCGTGCGCGACATCCGGCGCCGCTCCACCGAGGGCGCGCCGCGCACCTCCGGATCCATGCGGTCGTTCGCGCACGAGCCGGAACACTCGCGCGATTTCCGCTTGCTGTTCGACGCGACGCCACTGCCTGCCTGGGTCTACGACGCGGAGACGTTGCGCTATCACGTCGTGAACACCGCCGCCGTGACGCACTACGGCTACAGCGAGGAGGAATTTCTCGCCAACACGATCATGTTCGTGCGCCCCCTGGAAGACCCGGAGCGCGTGCCGGACTACTCGCACGCCGCTCCCGGCCGCGATCGCGTGGGATCGTTCCGGCATCGCCGCAAGGACGGCTCGCTGATCGACGTCGAGACGATCTCCTACGGTTTCGAGCTCGATGGGCGGAGCGTGCACCTCGTCGTGATCAACGACGTCACCGATCAACTCCGCGTACGCCAACATCAGGAGCAGGTGCAGGCGCAGGTGCTTCTCGCGCAGAAGATGGACGCGGTGGGGCGGCTCGCCGGGGGTGTCGCCCACGACTTCAACAATCTGCTCAGCGTCATTCTCGGCGCCACGGAGTCGTTGGGTCAGGCGCTCGCGCCGTACGATCCGCTGCAGGAGGACGTAACCGATATCCGCGATGCCGTGGCCCGCGGCGCGGCGCTCACACGCCAGCTCCTCATCTTCGGGCGAAAGGAAGTCCGCACCCCCGGTCTGCTCGATCTCAACGAGGTCGTCGAGAGCGTCGAGCGGCTGCTCGAGCGCGTCCTGGGCAACACCGTGCGCGTCGAGCTGCGGCGCGAGGTCGACCATGCTCCCGTCGTCGCCGACGCCAGTCAGCTGGAGCAGGTGCTCGTGAACCTCGCCGTGAACTCGCGTGACGCGATGCTGCGCGGCGGGACCCTCACCATCACCACCGGGCAGACCGAGTTGCCGATCGACGAGGCCTCGATGCTCGACATCACACCTGGGCCCTACGTCACGATCGACGTCGAGGACACCGGGATCGGCATGGACGAGGCCACCCGCAGCAGGGCCTTCGAGCCGTTCTTCACCACCAAGGGACCGTCGCACGGCACAGGACTCGGCCTCGCGACGGTGTACGGCATCGTGCGGCAGTCGGGTGGCGCGATCTCGCTGCGCAGCGCGCCCGGCGCGGGCACCCGCGTGCGCATCCACCTCCCGCGCGGCGATGCGGCCACCCACGCGCCGCCGCCGGCCGCCCTGCCCGACGAGAGCCGCGGCCTCGTGCTGCTCGTCGAGGACGAGCCTCGCGTCAGGTCCCAGGCGCGTCGGCTGCTGCAGCGCTCCGGCTACGCGGTCATCGAGGCGTCAGATGGCGTGGAGGGCGCACGCCTGTTCGAAGAGCGGCGTGGCGCGGTGACCGTCGTGATTACCGACGTGGTCATGCCGATCGTCGGAGGCGTGGAGATGGTCGCCGCGCTGCGGGAGCACGACCCCGCGCTCCCCGTGGTATTCGTCTCCGGCTACACCGCAGAGGATCAGGACCTGCCGCTCGACGAGCGGACGGTGTTCCTCACCAAGCCCTACACGATCGCCGCGCTCTGCGACGCGATCAGCACGGTGGTGCCGAGCTGATCCTGATCGGGTCGATTGACGGGTCACCTGCGACTAAGTTGCTGTATGAGTTGGACACCACCTGAGCCGACCGACGGGCCCGACGAGACCTCCGAGGAGGCCTCGAGCGAGCCACACGGCCCGTATACTCGCGACAATCCGCTGACCTTCCTCGTGCCGGAGCCGATCCTCCTGCGGCTCGAGCGCGTCAGCCGGCCGGGTGCGGCACCCGGTGAGCAGGCGGTGGAGTTCACGCGGGCGGGGCCGGACGAGGTGCTCTTGGCCGTCAACGCGTACCCTGCGCCGCTCGTGGACGCCTTCTTCGCGAGCGACGCCTTCGGCGAGCCCGTGATCGTCGTCGGCGCGGCGTGGGAAGAGGCCGGCGGCGTACGGGGCGAGCTCTCCGCGCTCCTCCCGGAGCGCACGATGCGCGCGATTCAGGAGACCGTGTCTCCCGAGGACGACGAAGACGACGAGGAGGCGGAGCCATGGGCAGCGTCGGCCACCCTCGGCGGGACGTCGTACGAGGAGGCCGTCGGCTCGGACGAGGACGAAGATGACGACGAGGACGAGGACGAGGATGACGACGCCGAGCCGCATTTCCCTCTCGTCATCGGAGCGGTGATCCGCTTTCCCGAGAACCGCAAGTTTCCGGCGGACTTCGAGCTCGAGGTGGACGATCTCATGCGCTCGATCCTCGAGGGCCGGGCGATGGACGCCGCGGAGAAGCGCATCGACAATCTGCTCGGCGGAATCTGACAGCTCCGGCGGCGCACGACTTGCTGCACTGAGATCAAAGTCGAATGTTGGTCGCCCGACCGGTTGCCTTCATGCCGCGGGCAATCGCCAGCAGATCTCGAAGGTGTCATGGTGTCCTGGACCGTCGATCCACACGGCCACGTCTTCCCCTCAAACGGGGGAGCCGCCGATGAAGAATTTCCGCACCTGGTGGTCGACCGGGATGGCGTCGAGTGGACGGTGCGTGAGGTGCCGACGCCACAGGCGTGGGCGCGGGCGCACCACTGCCTCGTGCTGAATTCCCGCGAGTGCGTGCGCCGATTGTGGCACTATCCACCCGACTGGCGACGTATGGACGCCGAGGCACTGCTGAGGCTGGGCAAGGCGGGCTGATCTCCAGCGGAGTGCACCGCGGAAACTGGCGTGAGCATCCACGCGTACGGAGGGACGTTCCCTACTCGGAGCTCGGCCGCCATGCGCAACACGCTCAAGTTCGTCTTCTACGCCGCCCTCATCCTGTTCGTCGGCGTCCCAATCGGGTTCGTTCTGTTCGTCGTCGCCATGTCGCTGTTCGGCGTGGTCGTGGGAGTCAGCCTGAGCATCATCGGACTCATCCTCACGGCGTTCAAGATCGCCCTCATGGTGGCCCTGCCAATCGCATTGCTGGTCTGGCTCGCCAGGCGCATGCTGAGCTCGGAACGGACCTACTAGCGTTCCAGCAGGACGCCGAAGGCCACGGGGTGCTCGGTCGGCGAGTATCCCGTGGCCTCCGAGCCATTCCGGCCGCGGCGCGCCCCACAACCGGACGTCGCGCCGAGCGGAAGCGGTTACGAGACGGCGGCGAATTGCCGATGCTGTGAGAGTCCGGCCCTCTCGCCCGCCCGCCGCCATCCCCGTGTCCACCTCGAGTCAACTCCTTCTCCGGCGCTCCAGTATCGCCGCCGTTGCCGTGATCGCCGCGGCGGTGGCGATGCTGGTCGTCATCGTGGCGCAGACCGAGCGGCAGCGCACCGCGTTGGGGAGGATGACGGAGGCGACCTCGCAGCGCCTCGCCAACGCGCGCCTCCTGGAACAAGCGGTCGCCGCACGGGCCTCCGCGCTCGACGCCCGCCGGGCGTCGGGCGCGACGGGCTCGCTGCCGGAAGCTGGCCTCGACGCTCTCGTGAGCGATAAACGTCGGCTCCTGTCTGCGAGTGCGGCCAGAGTCGACGAGCTTCGCGACGCCTCGGAGCGGGGGATCGACCAGCTGGTGATCGTCGAAGCGACGTGCGTGATTCTCCTGCTCGCCGCGCTCGGACTCGGCGTCCGGCTCGCGCTGCGGCCGGCGCATGCGCGGCTGGAGGAGTCGGCAGCGGCGCTGGCCGATCACGAGTCGCGCACGCGAGCCGTGCTCGACGCGATGGACGAGGGCATGCTGCTCGTCGCGCGTGACGGGTCGCTGCTCACCTGGAACCCCAGCGCGCTGCGCCTCATCGGCCTCGACCAGATGAAGCCCGGAACGACGATCTACGACATCGGTGGGCGGATCGTCAACGAAGACGGGATTCCATTCCAGCCGGACGAGCTGCCCACACCAGTCACACTCCGGACGGGCCAGCCGCAGGTGCGCTTCGTGCTCGGGGTCGTCACCTCCGCCGGCGAGATGCGGTGGCTCTCGGTGAACACCCATCCGCTTCGCCGTTCGCCGGACGAGGCTCCGTACGCCTGTCTCTCGGTGTTTCACGACATCACCGACGAACGGCAGCTCGAGGAGGAGCGCGCTGTCCAGGCGCAGGCGCAGGAGTTCCAGAACCAGGAGCTGCTGGAGCAGGCCGAGGCGCTGGAGCGGGGCCAGGAGCTCTTCCGCTCGCTCGTGGACACGGCGGGCAGCGCCATCGTCGGGGTGCGCATGGACGGGAGCGTGTTCGAGTGGAACCGCGAGGCGGAAACGCTGTTCGGCGTGTCGCGCGCCGAGGCGCTCGGCCGCGACTACGTGGACAACTTCTCCACGACGGACTATCGCACGCAGATCGCGAACGGGATCGACTCGGTGCTCGAGGGCCAGGTGCTGCGAAACCTCGTGTGGCCGGTGAACGGCGCACATGGTGAGCGCCGGACCGTGATCTGGAACTTCACGCCGCTGCGTGTCGGCGACGGTGGCCCGGTGCACGGCCTCATCGCCGCCGGGGTGGACATCACCGAGCGCGAGGCGTCGGACGAACGGTTCCGCGTCCTCTTCGAACGCTCCTCCGACGCCCACCTGCTCCTCGACGACACCGGCGTCATCGATTGCAACGACGCCACGCTCCGCATGCTCCGCTGCGTGCGCAAGTCGGAAGTGCTCGGCCGCAGCTCGGCGCAACTGTCGCCGCACCGGCAGCCGGACGGGCGGCTCTCGCTCGTGGTGGCGTCGCAGATGCTGCAGCGCGCGCGCGACCACGGCTTCTACCGGTTTGAATGGACCCACCAGCGGACCGACGGCAGCTTCTTCCCGGTTGAGGCGACGCTCACGCCGGTGCGCCTGAACGGGCGTGAGGTGATCCTCGCCGTCTGGCACGACATCGCCGAGCGAAAGAAGGTGGAGGACGCGCTGCGCGCGGCAAAGGATGCCGCGGAATCGGCGAACCGCACGAAGAGCGAGTTCATGACGCGCATGAACCACGAGCTGCGCACACCCCTCACCGCGATCATCGGCTTCTCGCGCGTGCTGCTGCAGGGAAAGGAAGGCCCGCTCACCCCGAACGCTCAGCTCTACGCCGAGCGCATCCGCGCCAACGGCATGCACTTGCTGTCGCTCATCAATCAGATCCTCGACGTCGCGAAGGTGGAGGCGGGGCGGATGGAGCTGGAGACGGAGACCGTCGCCGTCGATGTCCTGGTGCGCGATACGATGGCCATGCTCGAATCCACCGCGCACACGAAGGGGATCGCACTGAGAGCGCGCGTGCCCGACGTCGTCACGCCCATCGTGACCGACGCCGGCAAGCTCCGACAGATCCTCATCAACCTGATCGGCAACGCCATCAAGTTCACGAGCGAGGGCGAGGTGAGCGTCGTCGTCGAGACCGACCCCGCGACGTCGCAGCCGGTGTCCATCAGCGTGCGCGATACCGGCATCGGCATCCCGCCCGACCGGCAGCAGAAGGTGTTCGAGCCGTTCGAACAGGGTGACAGCTCGACGCGACGCGAGTTTGGCGGCACCGGGCTGGGGTTGTCGATCGTGAAGGCGTTCGCGGAGCTCATCGGCGCGGCCATCGAGGTGGAGAGCGAGATGGGCAAGGGGACGACGTTCACCGTGTGGCTGCCGTCGAGCGAGGCAGTCGTCCAGGTGGAGACCCCGGCGCCCGCAGGAGCGGGGTCCGCGTAGGGTGGCGACCGCGGGCGGTGTCGAAGCACCGGCAGTGGTGTACCACCACGGCTGGCGCTGATGCGCCCTGGTCGTCCAGATTGCCCTTCCGCCCTCACCGTCCCAACTGCCTCGCCGATGCCGACGCTGCGTCTTCTCCCGATCCTCTCGCTGGTGACACTCGCACTCACTGTCGGGTGCGGATCATCCAATCAGCCGCCGCAGACCGGCAACAGTCCGGCCGATCCGCGCGATCCGCGCACCGCGGGGCGTTCCGACTCGATTCGTCGCAACACGGTCATCGAGAACAACCGGCCGGACATCGCGGCTCGCGCGGGGATGCTGGTCGTCGCCAACCAGGAGGCGGCCAGCGCGACGGTGCTGGACGCGGCGACGCTCAAGACGATCGTCACGCTCCCCGTGGGCATCGGACCGCACGAGGTGGCGATGTCGCCCGACGGACGGTGGGCGGTCGTCACCAACTACGGTGATAAGACCGTCGAGGGAAAAACGCTGAGCGTGATCGACCTCGGCGCAGAGACGCCCGCGGTCGTCCGGACGATCGACCTCGGCACCTACCACCGGCCGCACGGCGCCGCGTTCGTGCAGGGAGGCTCCAAGCTGCTCGTCACGAGCGAGACATCGCAGCGCCTGCTCATGGTCGACTTCGTCTCGGGGCGAGTGGACACCGCGCTGGCGACGAACGGCCGCGGCTCGCACATGGTCACCGTACAGCGCGACGGTCGCCGAGCGTGGACCAGCAACGTGGCCGACGGCACCGTGACCGAGTTCGACATCGACACGCGCTCGACGCGACGCACGCTGCCCGTTGCGGCGAATGTCGAAGGGATCTCGGCCACGCCCGGCGGCGTGCAGGTCTGGGTGGGAAGCAACACCGCCAAGACGGTGACCGTGCTGGACGGGGTGACGACGAAGACGTTGGGCACGCTCACCGGGTTCGGCATGCCGTACCGTGTCGGCGTGTCGCGAACCGGCCGCGTCGTCGTGGTCAGTGATCCGATTTCGAACAAGATCTGGCTGTTCGATACAGGAACGCGAAAGGAGCTCGCGCAGTTCGACGTCGCCAAGGAGAAGGGCGTCGGCACGCCACCGACTGGCACCAGCGCCGCGCCCGAGGGGATTACCTTCGACCCGATCACCGATCTGGCGTACGTCACGCTGCACGCCACGAATCAGGTCATCGCCGTGGATCTCGCGGCCAGAAAGGTCGTCGGCTTCGGTTCGGTGGGCGCAGGTCCGGACGGGATCGCGTTCTCGCCGCTGGTGCGGCGCTGATCGCCGCTACTTCGCTCGCGCTTCGAGCCAGGCGATCGCGCCGCCCCACGTTTCGGCGTCCTGAAGCAGGAGCGTGAGGAAGTACGTCACGACGTCGTCGATCGGGAACTGGCCCGCGAGCGCATCGGCCGCCGAGTGCAGCTTTTCCGGAGGGACCGCGATTGGTGCGCTCGCCTCCGTATCGATCCGGCCTTCCTCGTGCGGCACGCCCGCGGCGTCGAGGAAGGCCACCATCATCGGCCGGCGGGTGCCCAGGTGCAGGTCCACGAGGTACGCGCTCAATAGCTGCGGATCATCCAGCGGCAGCCGGGCCGCCTCGCTGATCATCTTCTGGCGCGGCCATGTAGCCACCGTCTGCGGGCGGAACTTGAGCGCGCCGGCGATCGCCGCGCGCGTGGTGGACTTCACCCATCCATTCTCGTCGTCGGCCAGCGCGGCGGCGATGGCTGCCGCCCGCTCCTCGGGCGTGAGCGCCTTCCAGAGCTTCCGGATCGTCGTGCTCTTCGGGTCGGCAGCGAGAGCGGCCAGGGCTGGGCGGAGCGATGTCGTCGGCATGCGGCGAAAGTAATCGCGTCCATGCGATGGGTGTGAGGGCTTGCGCGATTCATCGTCGCGCAGGTCGTCCCGAGAGGGCGCGCCGCCGCTTCCCCCGCCTATACTTCGTCAGGGCCGATCGACGCCAGGCCATCCATCACTGCGACCCGATTCCAGCGCACCATCGCGACATGCGCCGCATCCTCTGCAAGTCCAAGATCCATCGCGCCACCCTCACCGGCGCCGAGTTGAACTACGAGGGCAGCCTCACCGTGGACCGTGCCCTCATGGACGCGGCCGACATGCGGCCGTACGAGCGCGTGCAGGTGGTGAACGTCAACAACGGTGCGCGGCTCGAGACGTATCTCATTCCTGGTGAGCCGAACTCCGGCACGGTCCAGCTCAACGGCGCCGGCGCGCGGCTCGGTGCCCCGGGCGACATCGTCATTCTGATGACGTACGCCGAGTACGATGATGACGAGCTGCGGGACGAGTTCAGCCCCACCGTCGTGCTCGTCGATGCGCAGAACCGCATTCGGATACCCGCGATCCAGTAGCTCGCCGCACGCGAGCGGTCGGCACTGACGAGGAGACGGCAGCGAGAGGCTTTCAACCCTTTCGACCCACTTGCTGTCTCAGACCGTGCACCACACGCCGCCGGTCGGGCCCGATCGTCCGTACCAGTGGCCTGTGCCTACGGAATCGCATCATGCCCCCCACACGGATCAGTCCCCGTCGGCTGCGCAGCATCCTCGCGCTCGTCGCCCTCGTCGTGTCGCCGCCGTCCCTCTTCGCGCAAGGTGCGGCACTGTCGGTCACCACGAACGGCCCGCCCGCGCCCGTGCTGGGCACACGGAGTGAGCGGGCGACCGCAACTGCGGCGATGGCGTCGCGTGCGACGGCACCGCCCGTGTTGGACGGTCGCACCGACGATCCCGCGTGGGTCGACGCGCAGATCATCGACCAGTTCCTCGAGTACGAGCCCAACGAGGGGAAGGAGAGCCGCTTCCGCACCGAGGCGCGCGTCACGTTCGACGCCCGCTACCTCTACGTGCTCGCGCGCATGTACGACCCCGCGCCGGACAGCATCGTCTCGCTTCTCTCGCGGCGCGACGTGAAGACGAACTCGGAGCAGCTCAAGCTCATCATCGATTCATATCACGACAAGAAGACCGCGTTCGAGTTCATCGTGAATCCCGCGGGCGTGAAGCGCGACTTCTACGTGTACAACGACGGCAACGAGGATGCGTCGTGGGACGCGGTGTGGGAGGTGGCGACGAAGATCGACTCGGTGGGCTGGGTGGCGGAGTTCCGCATCCCCTTCAGCCAGATCCGCTTCGCGCCAGGCAAGACGCAGACGTTCGGCTTCATGATCGGTCGCGATATCGCGCGCACTGGACAGCGCACGTCGTGGCCGCTGCTCAGCCGCAAGATCACGGGCTACGTGTCGCAGGCGGGCACGCTGAGCGGCATTGGTGAGCTGCCGTCGCCACGGCGCCTGGAGATCGCGCCGTACGCCGTGGCGAAGAACAGCACGCGCGACTTCGGGAGCGCGCGCGCCGGTGGGCTCGGCCGCTACGAGCATCCGTCCAAGGTCACGATGGGCGCCGACCTGAAATACGGGCTCTCATCGAACCTCACACTCGACGCGACGATCAATCCGGACTTCGGGCAGGTCGAGGCGGATCCGGCCCAGCTTAACCTCACGGCGTTCGAGACCTTCTTCGAAGAGCGGCGGCCCTTCTTCCTCGAGGGCGCGGGCATCTTCAGCTTCAACACCAACTGCGGCGACATCGACAGCGGGTGCACGGGCCTGTTCTACTCGCGGCGCGTCGGCAGGAACCCCCAGCTGTCCGGTGAATATGGCGACGCCACCAGTGCGACAGCCACGCCGATCGCCGCTGCGGCCAAGCTCACGGGCAGGCTGGCGAACGGCTTCTCCGTCGGCTTCCTCGACGCCGTGACGCAGCGCGTCGACGGCATCGAGGCGGTGGGCGGCACGAACGCGGCGATCGAGCCGCGCACCAACTACAGTGTGCTGCGCGTGCAGCGCGACCACGCCGACGGAAAGGGCGACATGGGCATCATGTTCACCGGCGTCAATCGCGCGCTCGATCCGGGCTCGATGCCCTTCCTCTCGAGCGGCGCCTATTCGGGTGGCCTCGATTTCCGCCGTCGGTTCGTCGGCAACAACTACGAGCTGCGCAGCTTCATCGCCGCGAGCGGCGTACGCGGCTCGTCCGCGGCGATCGCGGCGCTGCAGGCGAACAACGTGCACGCCTATCAGCGCCCCGACGACGGCGTCGCATACGATTCGCGGCGCACCTCGCTCCGTGGCGACGCCGAACGGATCTCGTTCAGCAAGTTCGGTGGCGGGATCACGCGCTTCCAGTCCGTCTACCAGCGCTACTCGCCCGGCTTCGAGACGAACGACATGGGGTATCAACAGCGCGCCGACGAGCAACTCTTCCGCAACTGGTTCGCGCTACAGTTCAACAAACCGAGTGGCTGGTATCGCAAGGCATTTTTCAACTTCAACGCGCACGAACGCTGGACCACCGAAGGCCTCGTCCTCGGCAACGGCTTGAATCACAACTTCCACATTCAGCTTCCGAGCCAGTGGTGGGTGCACTTCGGGGTGAACGCGAACAACCTCATCCCGTCGTACGGCGATCGCGATGCACGCGGCGGGCCGGCGATCCGGCGCTCGAAGAACGCGAGCAGCTGGCTCGGTTTCGAGAGCGACGGGCGCAAGCAGGTGAGCACGTCGTTCTTCGGCTCGGCATGGAAGGGCGACGACGGACGGTCCTGGTCGGCCGACGGCGGTCCGGGCGTGAGCCTGCGTGTGTCGAGCCGCTTCTCCGCGTCGTTGAACGCCAACTACAGCCGCAACGTCAACGACGCGCAGTACTACTCACGAGCCGGCGAGGTGGGGAGCGACACGACGCACTACACATTCGCGCGACTCGATCAGTCCACGATCAGTCTCAGCTCGCGGCTCAACTTCACCGCCACGCCGAACCTCAGCTTCCAGTTCTACGGCCAGCCGTACGTGTCGAATGGGACGTACGCCGACCAGCGGGAGCTCGATCGGCCGCGTTCGGCGAACTATGACGAGCGCTTCAAGCAGTACGGCGCGACGACCGGCATCTTCGACGGTTTCAACTATCGCCAGTTCCGTTCGAACGCCGTGGTGCGGTACGAGTATCGCCCGGGCAGCACGCTGTTCGTGGTGTGGCAGCAGGGACGCAGCGACTACCTCACGCGCGCCGACGAGGGCTACCAGCAGGGCTACAGCATCCGTCGCGACTACGGGTCGGCGTTCCGTGACCACCCGAACAACACGTTCCTGGTGAAGTGGTCGTACTGGATCAACCCGTGAGAGCCGAGTGCGGTTTACGCTGTTCACCGTTCGCCGTTCGCCGTTCTCCGTGCACCGTTCACGTCCCCGTTCCCCGTTCCCCGTTCCCCGTTCAACGTTCAACGTTCAACGTTCAACCTTTAACGTTCACGCTGCACGGGAACCTCCTGCGTGCAGGCGAACTTTCTCACGCAGACGGGTAACAGGTAGCAAAGGCACTAGGAGGCCCTAATTGTCCAAGTTTCAGTTCGCGATAAGCTCTGGCCCGGAGTCCGTTCGCCAGGCTGGAGTCGTGGAAAGCGATTCCTTCGATGACGCCGTCGTCCTGCTCAGCGAACGGGTCCCCGTGCGCACGGGTGACTGCCTGGAGATTGGTGTGAGCGGTTTTCCTCCAGCCCGGTTTCAGTGCATCAGCGCGCTGCGAGGTGGCCGGCCGGTATGGGTGCCGGAAGGACGCATGGCGGCTTGACGAGGTTTGACGAGTGATCGGTCTCTCAGCTGGTTGATCCGAAGATCGAACTGCATAGGCCACGGACCGGCTTGGAAGATCCCGTTGATGGGCATCCAAGCCGGTCCGTGTTCGTTCGCGTCTGACGCATCGATCCACCAACCGATCAACTCAGCTACCGATCGACTGATCCAGAGCCCTCAGCCCTTCCGAATCTCGAACTCGCCATTTCCCGTGGTCATCTTCAACATCGGGCCACCGTCGCCGATCGTCGCGCGAACATGCCGTGGGCTGAGCTGTCCTTTGACCTTCAGATCGAAGTCCGAGCGGATCGAGCCGTTGCCCGTGGAGGCGTCCAACTCGCCGCTGTAGTTCGCGGGCAGGGTGAGGTGCACCGAGCCGCTGCCGGTGTGAAAGGCCATGTCGCTCCTGGCACGCAGCGCGGACATCTTCACGTCGATGTCGCCATTGCCGGAGCGCACCTCCACCGGACCCTCGGACGTCGTCACGTTCACGTCGCCGTTCCCGGTCGTCACCCGCACTGACGCCTTCGCGTTGCGAACGTCCACGTCGCCATTGCCCGTGCTCACCTGCACGACGCCCTCCGTTCCATCGATCCGCACACGGCCGTTGCCCGTGCTGGCGCGCACCGCGCCTCCAGCGCGGTCCACCGACAGCGCGCCATTGCCCGTCGCAACACGTAGTTGCACCCCACGCGGAACGAGCACGGTCATGGCCACGGTGATCTGTCTCCGCCAGCCGCCGTCGTCATCGTCGTTGTGGTTCCGGTTGTCGTCGCAGGAGTTGCTCCTCCCTCGCGTCGAGCAGATCGTCACGTCGCCGTTGCTCGCGGTCTGCACCTCGAATGCAACATCCCGGATGTCTCCGCCGCGCGTTCGTTTCTCCGCTCGCAACTCGGTCGTGGTGCCGCTCGCGGGGCGGACGTCGATTGGCCCGTTGAAGTTCTTCACGACGAGCGTGCCGCCCGTGGGGATCGCGCCGCGCCAGGTGTAGATCGAATCGGCGCGTCCAACGAGCGTCTGTGCGCTCGCCAATGCTGGAATGACGCTCATCACCAGCAGGGCAGCGGACAGGGGATGAATCGCGGAGCGCATCGAGATCACGTGGTGAAGATGAAGAAAAGAAAGCAACCTCGCGTTCGACAGCCGCTCGGCCCCGATGGTTTGAGCTGTCAGACCTGGAGAGGCTAAAGCCGCAGAACATACCGGCACAGGAAAGCCCCACCAGCGAGGCAGAGAAGCGCGACGTATCCGGCCGGCAGAAAGACTCCCTCGCTATGCCGCAATGCAACGATGGCGATGTAGCCGAGCACCGCGCCGCTCGCCAAGAGGAGCGCCGCCGAGGCGGACAGCAGCACTCGGAGAAGCGGAGCGCTCAGTATGCCGGAACGTAGAAGTCGACGAGATCACCAGGAGACACGGGAACGAGCTCGGAGGTGTAACCGCGCCGGTTTCCCAGAGGCTGGGCCTGGAAACGCACCTGCGTGACCCCATTGATCAGGCTCTTGGGAATCAGCAGCTTGGTCGTCGTGTTCGAGGACGCTCGTCCGAGCCTCGTTCGCAGACCACCGACGTACAGGAAAATGGTCATGTCGGCGAGATTCTGGTTCTCCACCTGGACCGAAGCGGGACCGGCTTCCTGCTGAGAGTCTCCGTTCAGGTCGACTACCTTTCCTGGCTGTGGCTGCGGCGCCGATTTGGGCTGCGTCGCGCACGCGCCAGCGACGAGCAGACAGCAGGCGCCCACGCTCCACAGCGCGCGCGAGCCGGCCCGCGCGCGACGCTTCAACCCCTCACTCACTCCGCGGTTCAACCGCATGTGCCCTCCTCAAATGCCGACAGACGCCGGTCGCAAAGCCTACGACGAAGCCTACTTCACCAAGTGGTACCGCGATCCCCGCACTCGGGTCCATACCCCGGAGTCGGTGCGCCGGAAGGTCCGCATGGTCCTCGGCGTCGCGGAGTATTTCCTCGGCAGAGAGTTGCGCACCGTGCTCGACGTCGGCGCTGGCGAAGGCACGTGGGGGATCGAGCTGCGGCGCCTTCGACCGGGCCTCCGATACGTCGGCATCGACCCGAGCGAGTACGTCGTTGCCCGGCACGGCCGTCGGCGCAACATCAAGTTGGGCAGCTTCGAGAAGCTCCACACGATGTCCCTGGGACGTGGCTACGACCTCGTCATTTGCGCAGACATGCTCCAATACATTCCCGACGCCGAGCTGAAGCGAGGCGTGCGGCACATCGCCGACCTGATCAATGGAGTGGCCTTTCTGGAATCGTACACCACGGACGACGACATGGAAGGTGATCTCGAAGGCTGGCATCCGCGCGCCAAGTCCAAGTATCGCCGCATCTTCGCCGATGCGGGACTCGTTGCTTGCGGGGTGCATTGTTACCTCACTCGCGATCTGGCGGTCAATGCCGTAGAGCTCGAGCTCGTTTAGCCTCCTCCCGGGAAGGGTGTCATGCTGTCCGCTCGCCACGTGTTGTCGGCGCTGTTACTGGTCGCCTGTCCGGCGGCTGCGCAGACCGCCCAGAGCGAACATCCCGCGGCTCCCGCCGTCGAGGCGGACGAGAAGGAAGCCGAACACGTAGCGCCGCTTTCATTCGGTCTGGCGGGCGGGGCGCTCGAATACCAAGGAGGCCGCAAGGAGCAGGCGCTCGGGGCGGTCGTACGCTGGGCCGCAACTCCCTGGCTCTCCTTTGCCGCCACGCCGACAATGGTTCGCGTGCGCGAACCGTCGGTCGTGGCAGGCACCCTCCAGACGTCGTCCGGGATGGTCGACCTGCCGCTCGACGCAATGCTCACCCACGGATTCCGGGCACCCTGGAGCCCAGGCGTTGCGCTGGGCCTCGGCGTCTCCCTTCCGCTCGGCGACACCGCCTCCGGGTTTGGGGCGGGCTCGGTCGGCTATTCGGTGAGTGGAGGGGTCGGCTTCTCCCCCGCCGAGCTTGTGTGGGTGCATGTCGGCGCCGGACGGTCGCTGAACGGCATCGCGATGCAGTCGGCGTTCGCGAGCGGGAACGGATGGGGCGACGTCAGCGCGGGTGTCTCCCTCACCGAGCGGATCTCCGTGAATGGCGGGTACAGCACCGACATCGGCGCGGTCGATTCGACGACCGGACACTCGACCTCGATGAACGGCGGGTTCTCGTACAACGTGTTCGGCCCGGCCACGCTGAACTTCAACGCAAGCCGCGGTTTGAGCGGACTCGCGCCACGATGGAGCATGGCGCTCGGATTCGGTACGGCCTTCCCGTACCTCAATCACCTCGGCGCTGGTTCGCCCCTCGATCAATTGCGCGAGACGTTCGGCGGCGGGACCCACGGGCTCGGGAACGGCAACGGGTCGACGGGCGGATCGAGCACCGGAAAGGGAAGGGGCCGAAAGATTCTCTGACCGCTCGCTATCGCCGGTCGCTGGCTGGGAGCGCCTGCTCGGCGCCTCGCGAGCTCTGGAGCTTGGCGAGGAAGCGTTGCGATTCGGAGATCCGCTCGATCTCGACGGACATGGCGTCGACCGCCTGCTCGATCCGCTGTAGCTGCTCGCTCATCGCGGGGTTCGCGATAGCGGGCTGACCGCCGCGCTCCATCCGGCGGCCGAAGGCGCGGGCCAGCGGCCAACCGACCACCATCACCGCGCACATCACGAAGAACCCCATCGCGATGTCCACTGCCTGCGGCGGGATGACGTTGTCGCCGAAGATCGGTTGGACAGTGCTCCCTGGCAGCCCCTGGGGCCCCGCCGTGAGGTCGCCCGACCTGACGCGCGCGTCGCGCTCCACGTCCCGCACCGCGTCGGTCGCCGCCTGGATATTCTCCCGGATCTGCTGGCGGATCTGATCGCGCGTCGGCGGGCCTTCACTGCCCACACGATCCGGAGACTCCGGACGCTCGGGCCGCTCCGGGCGCTCGGGCCGTTCTGACGTACCCTGATTCGACGGGGTCGCCGTCGTGCGCTGGGTCTGCCGAACGACGAAGCCAGGGACGAGCATACTCATGACCTCTCTGGTTGGCGACGCCTCTTCTTGGCGACCGCGCGAATGTAGGCGGTACGCCGCGCCTCCGCGAGAAGTTACACCGCTCGCTGCTGCTCTCGTGCCAGGAGCGCCGCCTTCCGATCCACCCCCCATCGATAGCCGCCGAGCGCTCCGTCGCCGCGCACGACGCGGTGGCAGGGAATGAGGATAGCGACGCGATTGCTCGCGCACGCGCGCGCGACTGCGCGCGCCGCGGATGGGCGGCCGAGCTCGCGCGCGATTGCCTGATAGCTGCGCGTAGCGCCCTCCGGGATGCGCTGCAGCGCACGCCAGACCTGCCACTGGAACGCCGTGGCCCGAACGTCGATCGGAAGCTCTTCGCCGCTGGCCCGTCCCTCGACGTGCGCGACTACCGCATCGACGAGCCGATCGCTCGCGTCGGTGGCGCGAACCAGGGCTGCGGCGGGATACTCGGCGCGCAGCGCGGCGACGAGCGCCTCCTCTTCGTCGCCGAGTGAGACGCTACAGACTCCGCGCTCGGTCACGGCGACGAGGAGCAGCCCGAGCGTGGTCGGCACCGCGGTGTAGTGGATGCTGACACCGACGCCGCGGCGGCGGTACGCGCCGGGCGTCATGCCGAGCGCTTCGTCTGCCGCCTCGTACACGCGCCGGCCGCTTGCGAAGCCGGCCTCGTACGTGGCGCTGCTCACCGTGCGACCGTCGCGCAGCGCGGACTTGAGCGTACCCAGTCGCTGCTGCTCCTGATACTGCTTGGGTGAAAGGCCGACGATGCGGGTGAAGGTGCGCTGCAGGTGCGCCGGGCTCGCGCCTGCCTCGAGCGCGAGCCGCGCCAGGGGCAGCGGCTCGTCCACATGCTGGTCGATGAACGCTCGAACGCGCTCGATCAGCGCGAGATGATGGTCGGTACGGCGGGGCGTCATGGTCAGCACTCGATCCTCCTCAGATGGTCGCAAGGAAGATGCGCGGTTTGCGTCGGAGGCAGCTATCCGAAACGTGCGCGGTGGAGCGGAACTACTGTTGCCGGTTTGGCGATGGTTTTACGGGCGCGGGCGGGGAGCAGCGATGGCGTGACCGGATTGAGTTGCTAGCCGATCATCGGGAAAGGTTCACCGTTCACCGTTCACCGTTCACGGGCGAAGCCCCCCCGTCAGGTCAAGCGTTCTTCACCTCACTCACCAGCTTCGACAGCGATGCCTTGGCGTCGCCGAACAGCATGCTCGTTGCCGGGGCGTGGAACAGAGCGTTCTCGATGCCGGCGAATCCCGCAGCCATGCCGCGCTTGAGCACGATCACCGTCTTCGCCCGATCCACATCGAGGATCGGCATCCCGTAGATGGGGGAGCTCTTGTCTTCTCGCGCGGCAGGGTTCACCACGTCGTTCGCGCCGATCACGAGCGCGACGTCGGTCTGGGGAAACTCCCCGTTGATCTCTTCCATGTCGTACAGGCGATCGTACGGCACGTTCGCCTCCGCGAGCAGCACGTTCATGTGGCCGGGCATCCGCCCTGCCACGGGATGAATGGCGTATTTCACCTCGCCGCCACGCTTCTCGATGAGCTCCGCGAGCTCGCGCACCTGATGCTGCGCCTGCGCCACCGCCATCCCGTAGCCCGGCACGATGATCACGCGCGACGCGTACGCGAGCTGGATCGCCGCGTCCTCCGCCGAGATGCTGCGCACCGGGAGCGCGTCGCCGGTCGCGAGAGCCGCCGTGGCGGGCGCGCCGCCGAACGCGCCGAACAGCACGTTGGAGAATGAGCGGTTCATCGCCTTCGACATGAGCATCGAGAGCAGGAACCCCGATGCGCCGTCGAGCGCGCCGCAGATGATCAGGATGCTGTTGCCGAGCGCGAAGCCGGTCGCCGCGGCGGCGAGCCCGCAGTACGAGTTGAGCAGCGCGACCACCACCGGCATGTCGGCGCCGCCGATGGGGATCACCATCAGCACACCCAGCAGCGTGGCGATGGCGATCATCCCGTAGAACGCGGCCGTGCGCGACGGATCGGCGACCACGAGGATGAACAGCGCGACCGCGCCGAGGAACAGCAAGCCGTTCACGAGGTTCTGCCCCGGATAGGTCAACGGCCGCGAAGGCAGCACTTCCTGCAGCTTCCCGAACGCGATCAGCGACCCGGTCACCGTGAGGGATCCGAGCAGCACCTCGAAGCCGAGCGCCGCCATGTGCGCCGAATCGATCGCGAGCACTCCGCCGTGGAAGGCGTTGTGATACTCCGATACACCGACCAACGTGGCAGCCAGCGCACCGAAGCTGAGCGACATGGCGATTCGCTGCGGCAGCGCCGTCGTCGGCACCCACATGCCGAGCGGGTATCCGATCAACGTGCCGAGCACGAGACCGGCAACGATCCAGCGGTAGTCGACGATCTCGTGGTTGATCAGCGTGCCGCACACGGCCAGGAGCATGCCGCCCGCGGCCAGCTGCATTCCCTTGCGCGCCTTGTCGGGGCGCGTGAGGCTGCGCAGCCCCATGATGAAGAGGACCGATGCAGCGAGGTAGCTGAGCTGCGTGGCGAGCTCGCGCATCGGCTACTTCGTCTCCGTGGGTAGCTTCGCCTTCCGGTCGTCGCGCTTGAACATCTTCAGCATGCGGTCCGTGATCAGGAATCCGCCGACGATGTTGGTCGTCGCGCAGACGACGGCGATGAAGCCGAGGATGGTGGCGACGCTGCCGCGGTGCGACCCGGCCGCGACGAGCGAGCCGACGAGTGAGATGCCGGAGATCGCATTTGTCGCCGACATGAGCGGCGTATGCAGCAGCGGCGGAACGCGCGTGATGACCATATAGCCGACGAAACCGGCCAACACGAAGATGTAGAGCTCGAGGATCAGCATGTGGTGTCGGTCAGGAGCGGGTGACGACGGACCCGTCGCGCACGACGGTCATCGCGCCGGTGATCTCGTCGCTGGCGTCGAGCAAGAGCGCGCCTTCCTTCGTCGAGAGATGGGTGACGAGCGCGAGGATGTTCTTGCCGAACATCTGGCTGGCGTGGAACGGGACGCTCGCCGGCACGTTCGTGGGGCCGAGGATGCTCACGTGACCGGACTGCACGGTCTGCCCCGCGACGGTGAGCTCGCAGTTGCCCCCCGACTCCGCAGCGAGATCGACGATCACGGCGCCCGGCCGCATGCTCGCGACCATCTCGGCGGTGATCAGCTTGGGCGCGGGTCGTCCCGGTATCTGCGCGGTGGTGACCACCATATCGACGTCCTTGATGTGCGCGGCGAGCGCGTCGCGTGTGCGCTGAGCTTCGCCCTCGCTCTGCGCGCGCGCGTAACCGCCGGCGGTCTCCGCCCCCGCAGCCACGATGTCGTTCGCGACGAAGGTGGCCCCGAGCGAGAGCACCTGCTCCCGCGCGGCAGGACGCACGTCGAACGCGGAGACGACGCCGCCCAGCCGGCGCGCCGTGGCGATTGCCTGAAGCCCAGCGACACCGGCGCCGATGATGAACACCTTGGCCGGCGTCACGTTGCCGGCCGCCGTGGTGAGCATGGGGAGGAACTTCGGCAGCGCGGACGCGCCGATCAGCACCGCCTTGTAGCCCGCGACCGTGCTCTGCGAGGAGAGCACGTCCATGCTCTGGGCGCGCGTGATGCGCGGCACCAGCTCCAGCGCGAGCGCCGTGACGCCGCGCGTGGCGAGCGCCTGGAGCACCGGCGCGTTCCGCCCAGGGTTGAGCAGCGCGAGCAGCGCGACGCCCCGCGGCAAGGCGGCGATCTCGTCAGGGTCGGGCGGCTGTACGCGGCACACGAGCTCAGCACCCTCATAGACAGCCCGACCGGCCGCGATGGTCGTGCCCACGGCCTCGTACGCGGCATCGGGGAAGCCGGCACGAACGCCGGCACCTGACTGCAATCGGACCGTATGACCCGCTTTCACCAACCGGGCGGCGCTATCCGGAGTGACGGCTACGCGGAATTCGCCCGGACTCGTCTCGGTAGGAACGGCAATATGCATGAAGGGGAGATTTTACCTCGCGCGCCGTCAAATGCCAGTGTCCGCCAACGGTGCGCGGCGCGTTGTCGCGCGTCCGCGACGTCAGCGCGTGGCGGCGATCACGCGCTCGATCTGGCGGGCGTGCCGCTCCACGTGCACGACCTCGACGTGGAACGCGTCGCCGAGGTTCATCGTCGCGAGCGGTCGCACGATCCGAGGGACGAGTGGAGAGGTCAGCTTCAGCGCACGCCAATCGAACCGGGCGGCGTCGTCGAGTCGCGCGACGAACGCCAACTGCTGGGCGAGGAACAGCTCCACCACTCCTCCGCGCGGCGATGCACCGGGCCGCACGCGCTTCGGCGTCGGAAGCTTTCTCGGTGCCTCGAGCGAGCGGGCGAGCAACTTCCCGAAGAAGGTCGGGGCCCACTCGCGCAGCGGCGCCGAGGCGTCTGGGCGCGCACGTCGCAGCAGCCCAAGCAAGAGCGGACCGTACGCCTCGGCCGACACGCAGAGGTGCTCGAGCACGACCCCGACGCTCCAGCCGCCGTCAAGTGGGCGTCGGAACAGGTACTCATGATCGAGGGGGCGCGCCAACTCGGCGATCCGGGCGTGACTGGCGAGCGCGCGCGCGCGCAGCGACTGATGCAGGTCGCGTTGGAGCATGAGGTCGAAATCCGGGTAGATGAGGGATGTCGCAAAGTACGCGGCGCGCAAGGCTGTCCAAGCCCGTCGGATTCGAAGGCGATAGCTTTCCGGGCATCGGGCCGGGACACCGCTTCGTCGTCAGCACGGCGCCCGCAAAGACTCTTATCGATTACCACCGGAGATCGTTGATGCCGTCAGTTCGCACCGCCGCCCGGCTCTCGCTCAGCGCGCTGCTGCTCCTCCCCGCTCTCGCGTCCGCGCAGACCGCTGCGCGGGTCGATATCTCGCCCGCGAAGGGAGATTTGCCGATCAAATACACGGGCAAGCCCACCACTGCGCCCATCAGCGCCGCCGATCTGATGACCCGGCTCTACATCTTCGCCGACGATTCCATGATGGGCCGGCAGGTCGGCACGGAGTACAACCTCAAGGGCACCGCCTACATCGAGCGCGAAGTGCGCCGGATCGGGCTCGTCCCCGCGGGCGAGAACGGGGGCTACTTCCAGAACATCCCGCTGTTCAACAACTACGTCGACAGCGCGGCGACGGCGATGAAGGCCGCGGACCAGACGCTGAAGCTCGGCGTGGATTTCCTGCCGATCCCGCGCGCCGCTCGGACGATCGCCCTCGGAGGCGTGCCCGTCATGTACGCGGGTTCGAGCGCGGATTCCAGCACGTGGCCGTCGGCGGCCGAGGCGATGGGAAAGATCCTCGTGCTCTCGGTCCCGTCCACGCCCGGGCCCTTCCGCCCCCTGTTCAACGCCAAATCGCGCTTCGCCGGCGCGGCGGCGATCCTCGTCGTCGGGCTGCAGCGTTTTCCCCCGCAAGTGATACCCCGGATCGCGCGCAGCACGGCCCTGCGCACCGACGCCACGACCGCCACCGCGCCGTCGAGCATCCTCGTGACTCCTCGGGTGCTTTCCCTGCTGTTCGGGGCGACCGAGAGTCTCAAGGCGGGCGCGATTGGGAAGGGCCTCACCGGCACGATCGTCCTCCGCGAGGATCAGGCACCCGGCCGGAACGTCGTCGCGATCCTCCCCGGTTCCGATCCCGGGCTCAGGGGCCAGTACGTCGCCGTCGGCGCGCACAACGATCACATCGGATTCAACAAGGAGCCCGTCGACCACGATTCGCTCAAGGCGTACATGGCCGTGGCTCGGCCCCAGGGCGCCGACAGCCCGTCGGGCGTGGCGCTGCTCGCCGATCAGACGGCTCGCATCCGCGCCGTGACCGACAGCCTGCACAAGCTGCACGGAGTCCGGAAGGACTCGATCTACAATGGCGCTGACGACGACGGCAGCGGCTCCATGAGCGTGCTGGAGATCGCCGAGGAGCTCGCGAGCGCCTCGACGAAGCCGAAGCGCTCGATCCTCTTCGTCTGGCACACCGGTGAGGAGGCAGGATTGTACGGGTCCCAGCACTACACCGATCATCCGACCGTACCGCGCGACTCGATCGTGGCGCAGCTCAACATGGACATGGTCGGCCGCGGCGCGAAGTCCGACGCCACCGGCGAGAAAAAGGAGGGCGGTGCCACCTACGGCGGCCCGGGTTACGTCCAGCTCGTCGGTTCCCGCCGGTTGTCCACAGAGCTGGGCGACCTGATCGAAGAGGTCAACAGGACACAGAAGCTGGGGCTCAACTTCGACTACGGTATGGATGCCAACGGGCACCCGCAGAACATCTACTGCCGCAGCGACCACTACGAGTACGCGCGCTACGGCATCCCGATCGTCTTCTTCACCACGGGCGGTCACGCGGACTACCACCAGGTGACCGATGAGCCGCAGTACATCGACTACAACCGCATGGCTCAAGTCGCTACGCTGGTCCGTGACGCTACCGTGAAGGTGGCCAACCTCGACCACCGAGTCGTTGTGGACAAGATCAAGCCCGACCCGAAGGCGACCTGCAGCCAGTAGTCCCCGAGCCGACAGGTTGAGATAATTGGGCAGCCGGCCGCCGGCTGCCCAATTTCCTGCTCGATGTATATTCCGGGCATGCGCTCAACTTCGCTTCTGCTCGCCTGCGGGCTGATCGCCTGCTCGAAGGCACCAACTCCCTCGACATCGCCCGATCCCGGACCGACGTTGCGGCAGTCCGGAGCCGAGCCCGCGGCCAGTACGCCACCGAGTTTCGTACGCACCACGGCCGAGGCACCGTCGATGCGCACGGTCGAAGTGCGCGACGGGCTCACTCGCCAGCAGTCGATGCGCGGCCTCGTGGACGCGTTGGCGCAGCGGTTCACGGTCGACGTCGTCGATCCGCGGGCGGGCTTCGCGATGACCACGTGGCAAGCGAGCCTGATGCGCCAAGGGGCGCCCGACCTGCGCTACCGGAGCCGAATCACGGCGCGCTTCATCGGCGACGAGTGGAAATCACTCCAGGTGCATTCGGACGCGCGTTGGTCGCGTGGCGAGGAGGCCGACGTGGGCTACGACGTGGCGCAGCTCGACTCCGTCGCGGCGGACCTGCGGGTGAAGCTCGGCCGAAAGCCCTGACGACTGACGGGCTACGGGCCCGACAGCGCGGTGAGCTGCCAGCGCGTTCCCTGCTTGGCCAGCGTCGCGTGCCGGCGCAACGGGGGCGACGTGAGCGACGTTCTGTTGCTCTTGTCGGTGTAGCGGACGCGGAGGACGATGTCGGCGTCGGCAACGCTGTCGTGGCCACTCAACAAAATACTGCTCGGCGGGTCGACGCCGATGATCAGATCGTTGCGCTCGAGATAGTTCTGCCAGTACTGCTGCTCACGCTCCGACATGTTCGGGAAGGACGCGCGTGCCTGGCCCATGTCTCCGCGTCCGACGGCGTTGTGATAATCTCGTATCGCGCGCAGCACCGACGCAGTGATCGTGCGCTTCGCGTTGGAGATGCTGTCGGCCACGAACCGCGCTCGGGCCTGCGCCGTATCCACCATGTCGACGGGCGAAGTGGCCACCTGGATGCTGTCGGCCTTCCTCACGCTGTCGAGCCTGCGAGTTTCTCGAGTGCGAGTCTCCTGGGCCAGCGCAATTCGCTGCGCATCCTGCTCGCGAACGTTGCGCAGGACAAGGCCCGCGCCGAGGAGGAGCACAACGAGAAGAGCAAGGATCCAGGGCGCGCGCCGCCTCGGCTGGGGCGCAACCTTCGGTGGCTCCGATTGGGACGGCTTGGATGCCGCGCCGAACACCAGCGTCGGCGCGCTGCGCGGCGTGTTGGTCCTCGGTAACGCCGTGCCGTCGCCACTCAGGCGGCGCGTGTGGCTACCGCCCAGCGCGTCGCGCACTTCCGCAGCGGAGCCGTACCGGTCCGCCGGGCTCCGCGCGAGCAATCGCCCGATGATCCGGTCGATGGAGTCGGGGACGCTGGGGTCGATCTGTTGCGCCCGCGGTGGATCCTCCGACAGACGACGCTTGATCATCTGCTCGCGCGTCGGGGCCTCGAACGCGGGTGCCGCGGTGAGCATGAGATGAAGGATGCAGCCCAGCGCGTACAGATCGCTGCGCGCATCCACCGGATCGCCGAGGAGCTGCTCGGGGCTCATGAACTCCGGCGTGCCGATCACGAGTCCGGTGCGCGTGAGCGCCTCGCCCGCGCCCTCCTGCATCGCCTTGGCGATGCCAAAGTCCACGACCTTCACCACCTCACGCCCGCTCTTGTTCCGCGTGACGAGGATGTTGTCGGGTTTGAGATCGCGATGCACGATCCCAAGCTCGTGGGCGGCGCCGAGCGCGTCGGCGATCTGCCGCGCGAGATCGACGGCGCGCTCGAGGGCGAACGGTGCGTCGCGCGCGAGAAGCCGAGAGAGCGGTTCACCGTCGACGTACTCCATCACGAGATAGACCAGGCCGTCGCTCTCGCCATAGTCGAACACAGCGGCGACGTTCGGATGGATGATGCGGGCCGCGTTGGACGCTTCGCGCGCGAAGCGTGAGGCCGACTCGGCGTCGTTCACCAGCGCGGGGCTCATCACCTTGATGGCGCACTGGCGGTTCATCTTCACGTGCTCGCCGAGATAGACGCGGCCCATCCCCCCTTCACCGATCCGCTTCAGGATGTGATAGCGGTCGGCGAGCACGCAGCCGACGAGCGAGTCGGAGCCCTTGGGCCGGAGCGCGGTACCGTCGGCGGGACAGAAGCGCGCCGCGGTCTCGTACTCCCGCGCACACTGCGGGCACACCTTGAGTACGGCGACGGACGCCTGCGACTCCGTCTTGGGCTGCTGCGTGAGCAGCCCGGAGCCGAGCTGGCTCGTCACTAGCGGGTCCTCGCCCTCGGGAGGGGCGGCGACCGGCGCCTCCGTCCGATCAGCGGGGGCGGGGAGTAGGGGCTCGTCGGGCGTGTCGGCCGTCATCGCGTGTAGAGTATGCGCGTCGATGGGGCCCGCGTAAGTCCGCCAACACGAAAAAACGAGCGACCCCGTGCCGGCTTCATGCCGGCACGGGGTCGCTTGCGCGTCCAAGGCTTAGTTGCCGCGCTTGTCGCGCCGATCCTGGCGAAGATCGCGCAGGTCGTGCCGTGCGTCTGTGCGGTCGCGGACGGTCTCGCGGCGGTCGCTCTTGAGCTCGTGGACATCGCGGCGGAGCTCGTGGCGGCCCGCGGCAACTGCCGAGCTGTCTCCCGCCTTCCTGGCGTGGACGATCGCGCGCCTGTCGTGTCTGATCTCCTTCTTGTCGCCGACGACTTCCTTTTGATCGTGCCGAACTTCGCGACGATCGGCCTTCACTTCATGGCGGTCGTGGCGGATCTCGGCGCGCGGGTGCGCCTGGGCCGACAGCGTACCGGCAGTGCCGAGCACCAGCGCGGCGCCGAGCATGAGAGAGTTGAGCGAGGACATGATGTTCTCCAGATGCGGGTAGAGTCGCGTGAAGCCGAACTCGACGCGGGGCCCTCGCGCCGTTCACTGGAGAAGACGCGGCAGTGCGACCGACGTTAATTGCGTTTCGTTTGGAGCTGGAGCAGGTGGGTTGGGCTGTACGAAACCGGATCAGATCCGCCCCTCGCGGCGAACGACGATCTCGCGCGTGAGCGTGAGCCGAAGCGTGCTTCCATCGGGGAGACATGCGTCGGAGTTCTCGGAGCGTTTCGCAGCGGCCGTTCCGGCGGCGGCGCCCGCGGCGGCTCCGATCACCGTGGCCTTTGTGCTCTTGCCGAATATTCTGCCGAGCACCGCTCCGGCCACCGCGCCACCCACGACCTTGGTGCGATCGTTTCCGGAGGATGAACGCACGGACTCCATCGTGCCGATCGTCGCGATGTCACCGTCGGCGGGATACGGCTCGCCGTTCACGTCGATCGCGCGGACACGAAAGTGGATCTGGCTCATCTCTACCGGATCCGCACGGTCGACCGACGCCACCTCGAGCACCACGGTGGCACCAGCGGGGATGACGGCGCCGTTGCTGCCCGTCGTCGCGCTGGAGACGGTGGCGGTGAACTTGTCGCCAGGGAGGGCCGTGCGCGTGCACAGTCTGCCATTGGTCGTCATGCCCACTCGGCTGCCGACGCCGATGATCCCCGCGGCGGGGGCAGGAGCAGGCGCGGCGGCAGGCGTCGGCTCCACGGCCACGGGTGCCGGAGTTGTGGGTCTCGGCGCCCGAGCGATCGGCGCAGGGGGGCTCGGACGCCTGGGGGTCGGCGTGGGACGCGGTGCCCGCGCTCTGGGCGGTTCGGGCCGCGGCTCGGGCGCCTCGGCGATCGGGCTTGCGCTCGTGGACCCTCCGATGGGCGCGTCGTTGAACACCGTCTGCGCCGGCATCTGCTGCTGCGCCAGCGCGAGATCGCGCAGCAACGACGAGTCGGTCGCGCTCGCGGCGTCGCCGTTGGCCCGGTCGCGGCAGCCGGCAAGGAGCGCGAGCACGACAAGGGTCGTGATGCGCGGCAGCATTCGGCGGGCGAGAGACGAATGGACGCGGAACATGGTGATCTCCAGACGAGCGGTAGCGGCGTGATACACGTTCATCGGTGAACGGTTCATCGGTTTTCGGCCGACGCCGGGACGCAGTGGCTCCGCGAGGCAGGCCCAGAACCGATGAGCCGAAGAACCGACGAACCACAGTTCGTCAGACACTCGCCCCGCCCGTCACCCTCTCCCGTGAAACGGCGCCGGGGAACAGCTCCGTCTGCGGAAGCTCGGGCTCCAGGCGCGCGCGCACGCGTGCCGCGACAAGCTCGATCGCCGAGGGGTCGGCGACGAGATCGTAGTCGCGCACGTCGAGGCTCAGCACGGGGCATGCGCGGAAGCGCGCGATCCAGCTCCCGTACCGCGCGTGCAGCGCCATCCAGTAGGCGTCGGGAGTCTCCTTCTCCTTCGGACGGCCGCGCGTGCGAATGCGCTCGACGATCGCGTCCAGCGGCGCGTGCAGGTAGACCAAGAGCCGAGGCGGCCGCGCCGAGGGTGAGTGGAGCAGCTCCACGTAGAGCCGCCGGTACAACTCCCACTCCATCTCCGACATCAGCCCTTCGTCGAAGTGGCCACGCGCAAAGATCTCCGCGTCCTCGTACCAGGTGCGGTCGAGGATCCAGCTTCCGCCCGCGCCGCGCATGCGGCGCATGCTCTCGAACCGCGTGGCGAGAAAGTGCAGCTGAAGATTGAGCGCCGTGGCGCGCATCGCCTCCACGCCGCCCGCGTAGAATCGCTCAAGCCATGGATTGTGCTCATCCACGCTCTCGAGCGCGTGCTGCAGCCCGAATCGAGCCGCGAGTGCGCGCGTGAGCGTGCTCTTTCCCGATCCGACCATGCCGGCGATGCCGATGAGCATGCCGGAAAGCTAAGGTCAGGTGACGATGGTGAGGATGTCCGTGGTGGAGTTGTACGTGGCGGAGTAACGCGGCAACTTGCTGGCGGAGCCTGCGGCCTGAGGTTGGCGGGTCACGTTGCCCTCGTTGTCGTACCGGGCGCCGTGGTTCGGACACTCGAACGAGTTACCGGTGATGCCGACGATGGTGCCCTCGTGGGTGCAGATCGTCGAGATCGCGACGAAGGTGCTGGTCCCCGTGCGCTTGATCGCGATGCGGTCGTCGGTGGGGAGCGTGGCGAGCTGCCCGAGCGTCGCCAGGGCGGGCACCGTCGAGACCTTGAGCGCGATGGTGCCTGAGGGCGCCGGGCCGGCGATCCGGCTCCCGCCGATGTCGCCGTCGCCGCACCCGGTCACCACCACTGCGGCGCCGGCCACGGCGAGGCCGCTCTTCATCAGGAACTGACGCCGGCTCAAGCAGTCGCTGCAGGACATTGGCGGAGAAAGTAGGAGGGTTGGACGCTGGGAATCCCGTGACCCGTTCAGGCGAGCGTCACCACGGCGCGCTGCCACGCCGCGAGATCGGTGTTCTCCTGGTAGACCTTGTCGATGTCGACGACGATCGTCGAGCCGACGAGCTTCACGGCATAGCGATCCATGCCGCGCGTGGCACGCCCTTCGATGAAGGTACCGTCTGGCTGATACCTCGACTTGTGCTTCGGGCACTGGAAGCGGTTCGCCGAGGCGTCCCACTTGAGCACCGTGTTCTGATGCGGACAGGAGAGCGAGAATGCGTAGACGGATTTCCCCGCCCGCGCGAGGATCACCTCGTTGGCCTTGTCGAACTGAACGCCGTCGGTCGCCGGCGCCGGATAGCTGTGCTCCTCGCCGCGAGAAGCGAGCGCCGTGACGAGGCGTAGCGGCATCGCGTCGGCGCCGCCGGGCGAGAGCCCGACAGCGGCCATGGCCATCGCGCCGGCGCGCAGCGCATCCATCAGGAAGTCGCGGCGGTTGCCTACCGCGCATCCGACGCACCCGTCCACGGGGGCGCTCGGCTTGGAATCCGTCATTGTAGTTCGCTCCGTCTACGCATAGTTCATCAGCACGACGCCCGCGAGCGTCGTCGCGAGCCAGAGAGTCAGGCTCATCATGGAGATCGTCCGCAGCCGGGCCCACAGCGCCCCCTCTTCTCCGCCCGCGTTCAGTGCCTGCTCCGTGCGGGTCATGAAAAACCCGTTGACCAGCAGCAGTCCGACGAAGCCGAGCTTGATCCAGAAGAAGGGCGATCCGAGGAACTCGTCCACGTCCGACAAGAACATCAGTACCCCGCTCGCGAAGGAAACGGCGAGCCCGCCCAGCACGAGCGCGTGGATCCGGCTCAGCTCCGCAAGCTGCCGAAGACGATCCTCCGGCGCTCCGCGCGACGCCCGGATCGTGGCGCGGTCCGCGGACAGGGCAGCTCCCCCGGCGAGGAGCAGGGGGACGAGGTGCAGGAAGACCACGGCCGAGGAGATCACCTTGTGCTCGCTGTACAAGCCGTTCCAGGGTTCGGCCAACCGAGCGAGGACGCTCGGATCACGCGCGGCCTCCAGCTGAGCGAGCAGCATGATCACTTGTCCCGCGAGAAGACCATCACGCCGGCACCCGCGAGCGCGGTGGCCATGGAGCCGTAGGCCCACTGGCGATGCTCGCGCCGCTTGTCGGCACTGTTCTCAGCCTGCTCGGAGAGCCGGACGCCGGCGTAGGTGAAGCCAGCGTCGGAGGCGAGCATGAGCAGGGTGTGGATCGTCCGTCGGGTGCGACCCTGAGGCACCGAGCGGGAATCCCAGAGGTTCCAGAGCCCGGTGACTGTGTTGACGCCGAACACGGTGGCCAAGCCGGTCGCGCCGACGCGGTGGCCGGCCTTGGCCCAACCCGGGGCCGCGCTGCTCTGGGTGTAAATCTGGTTGCCGGCGATGGCCTGGAAGGTGAACAGCGGGATCATGGTATACGCGCCGTAGCGATGGATCCTGAGACGGCGCTCGTACCACTCGCTGACCTCGATCGATTTCGGGCGACGCCGGGGGACGGTGTCCTCCACGAGCTGCAAGGAAACCGGCAGCTCGAGACGCGACGGAACTCCCGGCGCGAATGGGTCGATCGCCAGGCGGCCGGTGTCGGCGGGGAGAACCGGACCGGCGAGCGCAATGAGGAGAGCGAGAGCTGGAGCGTGCATGATCGAGGCGTGTTGAGGGACGCTGGCACAGCCACGGGACCGAGGCTGCTCGCACGTAGTTGTTGGATTGCAGCATCTTTTGCCAGATGCAGGGCGACGTACTCAACCGCTACGTTGGAGCCAGCAGGACGACTCGAAGCTCACCGCCGCGCGCCAATTCCATGGCGCATCATCGAAGACGGTGCGAGCGGACCGGATATTCCCGAGGGTCGGAGGAAGGGCGTGCCAACTACGGGACGATCAGGAACCGATCGAGTACGGCGGCGGAACCGCGACCCGGCATATTTCGGTGGATTTCGTTGGTGTAGGACGTGCGGGAGATGAGCTCACGTCGAACCTCCAGACCGGCGGCAACCGATGACATCCGGCTCTCAAGAGCGGCAGCACTCCGGCGCCGACCTCGTCGGGGACTGGCCGAAGCTGTCCGACGAACTGCTTCAGGGGCTCGTGCACTCGCTGAACAACCGAGTCGCGGCACTGAGCGCCTTCGTCGAGCTCGCGCGGCTGGGTGACGAGGAGGCGAACCCGCTGACCGTGCTGCCCGCCGAGATCGTCCAGCTGCACAAGGTGAATGGGCTGTTCTCGATGCTTCCGGAGCGAGGCTCGGAGGCGGAGGCGCTGGAGCTTCCACTCGTGCTCGAGGACGCGCTGCGCCTCCATGCGCATCATCCACGGCTGCGCGCGGAGCGGTGCGTGGTCGTGCGCGAAGGGATGCCGCTGCCCGTGCGGACACCGCGCTGGGCACTGCTTCGCGTCCTGCTGATGCTGGTGCACGCGGCCAAGCGCACCGCGGAATCGGTGCAGGGCCGCGGCGGCACGCCAATACGCGTCGTCGGTGATGCCGTGACCGTCAGCGTCCGCGTGACCACGGGAGGAGAGCCATCGCCCTACCTGGCCTCGCTGGCGGCCCGCTGTGGCGGTACCTGCGCCCGCGACGGCGACGATCTCGTGTTGCGACTCCCCTCGATTCTCGAGCTGCGCCGTCAGGAGCGGGAGAGCCGGGGGAACTGAGGTCGAGTGTCGACCGGGGTGGTTCCGGCCTTCGTCAGGCCGAGGCGCGCATCGGGGCGAGAACGGTGCGGAGCCGGCTGAGCGCCTTCGAGCGGATCTGCGAGATCCTGGACTCGCTGATGCCGAGGACGTCGGCGATCTCGGCGGACTTGAGCTCCTCGAAGTAATAGAGGGAGAGGACCGTGCGCTCCTGATCGTTGAGCTTCAGGATGGCTTCGCGGAGAAGTCCCACCTCGTCTTCGCGAGACAGGCGCTCGTCGGCCTGCTCCTCTTCGTTGCTGAGAAACTCGGCGCGGGACGGGACGGTGCTGCCGTCGTCGTTGGCGGTCGCGGTGAGCGAGAGATGTACCGATCCCTCGACCTCGGCCTGCCAGCGCCAGAGCGTCTGCACATCGGTGCCGAGCTGGGCGGCCATCTCGGAGTCTTCGGGCATCCGTCCGAACTGACGCATCAGGAACTCGCGGGCGCGGGACATGTCGCGCGCCTTCCGGCGGACGGAGCGCGGCACATGATCCTGACGACGCAGCTCATCCAGGATCGAGCCCCGGATTCGCGGCACGGCGAAGGTGCTGAACGCGAGACCGCGCGTCGGGTCGAAGCTCTTGAGAGCGCTCATCAGGCCCAACGTCCCCGCGCTGACCAGTTCGTCGAAGTCGGCTTCGACGGCCAAGCTCCGGGAGAGTTGCCGAGCCACATGGTGGACGAGGCTGAGGTTCTCACGCAGGAGGGCATCGCGGGCCGAAGTGTCCCCTGATGCGGTCGCGGACCAGAGCTGTCGAGATTCCATGATGACTCCATCATCGGAGGGAAGCACTACGGGCGAGGTGCGAAGCGGTCCGCCAGCGGCGTGGAGCGGTGCCCGTCGCGGTCGCTTTGACGGAGGCTCTAAAGGCAGGGTGAAGGCCACACGAGATGGGACGAAAAAGAGGTCGAATCCCCAGTGGAATTCGACCCCGTCAGCACCCTGTAACTCGTTCACATCAAAGCATTAACGGACATCGCGACAGTTGTGCGCCGAGAGCTGCAGGATCCCGAGGCGTGTTGGCGAACAGCTCGGCAGGAAGTGCCATACCGGCAATATCTGCCGAGCCGTTTTTGTTGACGGCTGCGGGCCGTCGAGAAATCAGCCAGCCACCTGATCGTTCTCGCGCATCGGTCCGTTGAGCTTGTTTCGCAGAGTTCTGACGCTCATTCCCAGTAGCTCGGCGGCCCGGGTACGGTTGCCTCCGCTGATCTGCATCGCACGCGCGATGAGGCGGTTCTCGGCCTCGGTGACATCGAGCGAGGTGAGGACGACTGACCCGGGTGGGGCGGTCTGCGGGCCGGCCGTCATCTCGCTGAGCATCAATGCGGACGCACTCCGGGCCGGCGAGGGGCCTGCGCCCCGCGAGCTCAGGCCGAAGCGCTTGCCGTCGAACGCGCCGGGCAGGAGGACGGCGTCCGGTGAGAGGATGACGGCCCGCTCGATGGCGTGTTGCAGCTCGCGCACGTTACCAGGCCACTCGTAGCGCTGCAGCATCTCGAGCGTCTCGGGCGCCAGGCCCCGGACCTCCTTGTTCATCTCGGCGGCCGTTCGCACGGCGAACCGCTGCGCGAGGAGGGGGATGTCGCCCGGACGGTCGCGGAGCGGGGGAATCGAGATCGCCATCACGCTCAGCCGGAAGAAGAGATCCTGACGGAACTGACCCTGCGCCGCGTACGCGGCGAGGTTCCGGTTCGTCGTCGCGATGATGCGGACGTCGACCTTGATCGGGGTCGACCCGCCGACGCGCTCGAACTCCTGCTCCTGGAGTACTCGCAGCAGCTTCGCCTGGAGGTCGAGGCGCATCTCACTTATTTCGTCGAGGAGGAGCGTGCCGAGATGCGCCCGCTCGAACGCGCCTTCCACGCGCTTGATGGCGCCCGTGAACGCTCCCTTCTCGTGGCCGAACAGCGCACTCTCGACGAGGCCCTCCGGGAGGGCGGCGCAGTTCAGTTTGATGAACGGCCGGTCGCGTCGGTCGCTGGCATCGTGGATGGCGCGAGCGAACAACTCCTTGCCCGTGCCCGATTCTCCCTCGAGGAGCACGGTGGCGCGCGTGGGGGCGGCCATGGACACCGTCTGGAGGAGCCGCTGGATCTGGAGGCTGTCGCCGATGATCGCCCGCTCATTGCGGAACTCCATGACCTCGCGGCGCAGGGTGTCATTCTCACGCCGGAGGCGGAGCACCTCGAGCGCCTGCGTCACGGCCAGCTCGAGCTGCTCTGGCCGAACGGGCTTCGTGATGTAATCGACGGCGCCCGCCTTGATTGCCGCCACCGCATGCTCGATCGAGGCATAGCCGGTGAGCATGATCAGCGGGACGTCGTAGCCTTCCTGCTGCAGGAGCTCGAGGAACTCGAGCCCCGTCAGCCCGGGCATGCGGTAGTCCGAGACGATCAGGTCGATGCCGCCCTTGGCGAGCGCCTGGAGCGCCTGCGGCACATTGTGCGCGCCCACCGTGGCGTGTCCGGCCCGCTCGAGCGTGTCCTCGAGAATGAGTCCGATGGCCGGCTCGTCGTCCACGTACAGGATGGTGGCCATGCGCGAACCGATCGCGTGAACGAGGGACAGGCGCAGCGGAGCTGCGAGGCGAGGAATACAGTGACGAGGCCGCGCTGTAAAGGCTGACGAGCCGGCTGCTGCGACAGAACGTCCCGCGCGCGAGCGGCGCATCTAGTCGGACGACACTCCGAGCTAGTCAGTAACGACTGCGCCCGATGAGCACGCTCAAGTCGGGGCTGGGGGCTGCCGATACCTCTCCCGAAGGAGGAGTCATGTATCTACGATCTAGTGACGAAGGTCGATGGCGCCCGGAAGGGCGCCGGGAATGCTCCATGCCGCCGGATCGATCGCTGCCGAGATCCGAGCGCGTGCGAGAGTTCCGGCAGCGCGTCGCCGACGACGTCTATCGTTCGGCCGACGTGGTGGACGAGCTCGCGCGCCGAATTCTCTGTAGCGGCGACTTGTAGCGGAACGCTCACGCCCGGTGCGACGTTCTCTGACTGAGCGTCACGCCGGCCGAGCCTCGGCCGCGCCACCGCGACTGCCGTCCGAGGACCATGGCGACCGAGCCCCATCGCATCCCCTCCACATCACTCGTCGCCATCACCGGAGCGACGGGCTTCATCGGCAGGGCGCTCGTCTCCAACCTGCGCGCGCACGGAGTGCGAGTGCGGCGGCTCGTTCGCCGGTTGGGGGTCGATTCGTCCGACGACGTCGTGTGGGACCCAATGGGCGACTCGCTCCCGCCCGAGGCGCTCGATGGAGCGGACGCCATCGTCCACCTGGCAGGTGAGCCGATCGCCCAGCGCTGGACGACGGCGCGCAAACAGGCGATCCGCGAGAGTCGCGTCCGGGGTACCGAGCTGCTTGCCCGTTCGATTGCGGGCATGGAGCGCAAGCCCAGCGTGATGCTGAGTGGGTCCGCGGTGGGCTATTACGGTGACCGTGGCGACGACGTCCTCGACGAGCGCAGTGACTCGGGGTCGGACTTCCTCGCGGGGGTGGCGCGCGAGTGGGAGCAGTCCACCGCCGCGGCGTCGAAGGCCGGGGTGCGCGTCGTCCTGCTGCGCAGCGGCGTGGTGCTCAATCCGCACGGCGGTGCACTCGCCAAGCTGCTGCTCCCATTCCGGATGGGTGTAGGGGGTCCGATCGGTAGCGGACGCCAGTGGATGAGCTGGATCTCGCTGCACGATCACCTGCGTGCGATCGAGCACGCGCTCGCGTCGGCCGAGCTGTCCGGTCCCGTGAATCTCGTGGCCCCCAATCCTGTGACCAATGCCGAGTTCGCGACGACGCTCGGTCGGGTGCTCACCCGGCCCGCGCTGATACCGGTGCCGAGCGTGGCGGTCGAACTCCTGTACGGCGAGATGGCCCGTGCGACAATTCTCGCCGGCCAGCGCGTGCTGCCGAGAGTGCTACTCGCCGCGGGCTTCGAATTCGCTCACCCGACGCTGGAGCAGGCGCTGCGGTTCGAGCTGAAGGACTGACGTGGCGGACGGCGCGCTGCTAACGTGCCGCGAGTCTTCCACGAGGTGATGATGCAGCAGGCGGATGCCCTCGCGAAGACTCTCGTGACGCACGAGCCGCACGCCACGGCGGTGTTCTTCGTTGTCGTGGCGCTGTTGCTGGCGGCGAGCGCGCTGCTGAGCCATGCGTCGCAGCGGCTGCGCGTGCCGGTCAACCTCGTGTTCCTGCTGATCGGGATCTTGGCCGGTTCGGAGGGAATCGGCGGCATCGCGTTCAACGACTACCAGTTCGCCTTCCGGGCCGGATCCGCTGCGCTCGCACTGATCCTGTTCGACGGTGGGCTCAACACGCCGGTGGACACGTTGCGGCGTTCCATCGCGCCAGCCGGCCTGCTCGCGACCGTCGGGGTGCTGGGTACCGTGTGCATCGTGGCGGTGGTGGCGCACCAGCTCGGGCTCCCGTGGAGCGCGTCGTTCCTGCTGGGCGCGATCGTCTCGTCGACGGATGCGGCGGCGGTGTATTCGGTGCTGCGGTCGAGCGGCATCCAGCTCAAGCATCGCGTCGGCGGCACGCTCGAGGTGGAATCGGGCATCAACGATCCCGTGGCCGTCATTCTCACCACGTTGCTCACGCAGCACCTGCTGGGGGCGGAGAACCTGTCCGCCACGCATGTGGTGCTGTCGCTCGTGCGTGAGATCGTCATCGGCGTGGGCTGTGGGCTGGCGATCGGCACGGGCGCGCGGTGGATCATCACGCGGGCTCGGCTCCCCGCCAGCGGCCTCTATTCGGTGATGACGCTGGCGACCGCGCTGTTCGCCTTCTCGCTGCCGACTCTCGTCCATGGCAGCGGTTTCCTCGGCGTGTACGTGGCCGCCGTCGCACTCGGGGCGGGTCGCGTGCCCTACGCGAGCGCGCTCCGGCGCATTCACGACGCACTCGCGTGGCTGGGCCAGGTGGCCATGTTCCTCATGCTCGGACTGCTGGTCTACCCCTCGCAGCTACTGGACGCCGCGTGGATCGGCACCATCGTGGGGCTCGCGCTCGCTCTCGTGGCGCGCCCGTTGATGGCGGTGATCTGTCTGGCGCCGCTGCGCTTCCCACGAAACGACATCCTCTACGTCGGCTGGGTCGGGCTGCGCGGCGCGGTGCCGATCATCCTCGCGCTCTTCCCGGTGCTCGCGGCCGCACCGGGCGCGTACCGGATCTTCAACATCGTCTTCTTCATCGTGGTGCTGAACGCGATCCTGCCCGGCGCAACGGTCTCGTGGATCACGCGGAAGCTCTCGCTCGAGTCCACGGAGCCGCCGCCGTCGGCGGCGGTGCTCACCGTGGAGTCGTTCGACCAGCTCGACGGCGAGCTGCTGTCGTACTACGTCGACGAAGCGCTTCCCGTGGCCGGGATGACGCTCAACGATCTCCCGTTCCCCGAAGGCGCCGCGGTGACGATGATCGTGCGCGGGCGCGAGCTGATCGCGCCCAAGGGCTCGACACGGCTGGAGGTGGGCGACCACGCCTACGTGCTCGCCAAGCCCGGGGCGCGGGAGATGGTACAGCTGTTGTTCGGCCGGCCGGAGACTTCCTAGT
Source organism: Gemmatimonadaceae bacterium (assembly GCA_039920785.1). Taxonomy (GTDB): domain Bacteria; phylum Gemmatimonadota; class Gemmatimonadetes; order Gemmatimonadales; family Gemmatimonadaceae; genus AG11. The sequence continues at coordinate 5,001 of JBDSDB010000006.1, read as the reverse complement.
GCGAGTTCGCTGGGACTCGTGCGCCGCTGCATCTTCTCTCCGGCGGGCGATCGATCGTGGGTGAAACTCGCGCTTCCGCCCGGGCGTAGTGACGGTGCAACGTCGGCGCGCCGAGTCGCGCCAGGTGAGAGGAGCAATGAGCGTCATCATAACGGAAGGGGTGCTCTTCGTCGCATTGATCGCGGCGGGCGGCGCCCTTCTCTATTGGCTGATCCTGTACTTCACACCAGCGGGTGTCCGGCTGCGCCAGACGCAGAATCGCAAGCGCATCGAACGAGCGGCCGAGCTAGTGTGCTCTATCCATGGCCGCCATTCCGAAGACGAACTGGTACGCCTCGCGAGCGGAGAGCAGGTGTGCCCTGACTGCTACAAGGAGATCATCAATGGCTAGCACCTTTTCGGATCGCATCGGCTCCATGCACTACGAGCCGAGCGCCGACGGGAGGCAGAAGCTGAGACGCATCGCGATCGGCGCGACCATCCTCGTCGCGGTGCTCGTCCTGCTGCCGTCGACGTTCACGTACATCAATCCCGGTTACGTCGGGATCGTGATTCACCGCGCCGGTGGTGGCGTGGACAGTCGCCCGCTCGGCCCGGGCGTGCACTCGCGTGTGCCGTTCGCCACGGGGATCGAGGAATATCCCGTTTTCCTCAAGACCGTCGTGCTGACGAAGGCGTCCAACGAAGGCTCGACGAACAACGACGAGATCAACGTCAACAGCGTGGAAGGCCAGCCCGTCTCGCTCGACGTGTCTCTCTCGTTCGAGCTCGATCCGGCGCAGACGCCGAAGCTGTATTCGACGTTCCGTACCGACATCGAGCAGATCACGCACGGCTTCGTGAAGCAGACGATACGCCAGGCGCTACAGGAAGTGTTCGGTACGGAGCCGGTGGCGGACATCATCGGCCCCAAGAAGGCAGAAGCCACGACACGGGCGAGAGGGCTCATCGCGCAGCGCCTCGCGCCATACGGATTCGAAGTGAAGCAGTTCACGATCAACGAGCTCCGCGCGCCGGCCGCGGTGATGGAAGCGATCAACCAGAAGAACGTGATGCAGCAACAGGCGCTGACGGCGCAGAACGAGCTGCAGAAGAACACGTTTCAGGCGCAGGGCGATTCGATCAAGGCGGCGGGCCGCGCGAAGGCGATCACCGCCGAGGCCGAAGCGCAGGCGCGTGCGAACGAGCTGTTGGCGCGGAGCATCACGCCGACCCTCGTGCAGTACGAACTGTCGAAGAAGTGGAACGGTCAGATGCCGCAGGTGACCGGCGGGGCGATGCCGCTGCTGCAGCTGCCGGCAGCGGGCAAGCCGTAACGCTTCGGCGCGCAGCGCTGCACGCGTCGGGTCTCTACGACGGGCTGCTGAGCACCTCGTAGAGACCCGACGAGCAGGCGGCAATGGCGATGCCGGCGAGCCAGCCGCCGATGACGTCGGTGCTCCAGTGCCATCCCAGCACGACGCGGCTCACACCCGTGGCGAGCGCGAAGGCGATGGCCACTGGGATGGCAATCTCCGCGGGCGCGATCCCTTCGCGCATGAGGAGATATGCACTCGTCGCCAGCACGGCAGTCGCGTCGGTGGTGTGACCGCTGGGGAAGGCAGGCTCCGTCTTGCCGCGCGCGAGGGCGATCGCCGGGCGCGGCCGTCGGTAGACCAGCTTGACCGCATGATGCGCGGCGATCGCACCGACCGACGCCGCGGCGAGCGGAAGGACGATGCGCGCGAGGGGTCCGGCGCGCGCGGCGAGCAGCACTGCGGCCGTCGCCGCACCGATCGAGGGATGCATGTACGGCTCGCCGGGCAGGGTGCCGATGCGCGCCGCGTGCAGTGCGAGGGGTCGCGCGCGCGCGCGTCCGGCCGCGCGCTCGAGTGCATCGTCGGCCGACTGCACGGTGCGACTGCGCGTCGCGAACGCGACGATGACAGTCGCCGCGGCGGCGCCGACACCGATCAGGAGCAGGTCAGACATTCCGTGCGCAGACGCAGAGTGCGTGCCCCGCACGAGCGCGTGCTCGGGGCATCAGCCCGCGCGAACGGGAAGAAAGCGGTGGAGCTCGCCGAGCACGCGCTCGCGATCGAGCGGCTTGTCGAGGATGGCCGCCGCTCCACCCAACACGCCGCGCGACTCGGTGCCGATGACGCTCACGATGACGACAGGCGTGGATCGCAGCTCCTCGTCCGCCTGAAGGAGCCGCAGCACGTCGAAGCCGCTGATCTTCGGGAGCCGCAGATCGAGGAGCACGAGCGCCGGCCGGATCTCGCGCGCCAAGCGGAGCCCTTCGACGCCAGTGGCGGCGCTCACCGATTGATGGCCCGCCTCCTCGACGAGATTGGCCAGGAGCACGCATGCGTCGGCGTCGTCGTCGACGATGAGCACCATCTGCGCGCCGTCGTCCGCCGACGCCACATCGTACACGATCACCGGGGCGCTCATGACCGGCGTCGCGACGCTGAGGGCACGCGCGCCCACGGAGCGCGCGTCGAACTGGATCGACATCGTCGTGCCCTCGCCTTCGACGCTCGCCACATCGAGACGGAGGCCCATCAGATCGCAGAGCGAGCGCGAGATGGCGAGCCCCAGGCCAGTGCCGCCGAAGCGCCGCGTGATCATCGACTCCGCCTGCTCGAACACGTTGAAGATCGCGTCGAGCCGATCGGCAGGAATGCCGATCCCGGTATCGCGCACCTCGATCCGCATCGGATCGCCCGCAGCGTCGGCCTCGAGGCGCACGACGACCTCACCGCGATCGGTGAACTTGAGCGCGTTCCCGATCAGGTTGATCAGCACCTGCTTGAAGCGTCCCTCATCGATGAGCGCCGCGTTCACCGTGGCCGGCACCTCGGCACGCAGCACGACCGGCCGCTCGCGGATCTGGCCCTCGCACTCGCTCACGGTTGCGCTCACCAGTGCGTCCAACTGCACGGGGCCGAGATCCAGCGTCATGCGCCCGGCCTCGATCTTGGACAGATCGAGGATGTCGTTGATCAGGACGAGCAGATGGCGTCCGTTGGCGGCGATGCGTCCCAGGTACGAGAGATTCGCCTCGCCGAGATCACCGCGCTTGTCCTTGAGCAGGACGTTGGCGAACCCGATGATGGAGTTGAGCGGCGTGCGGAGCTCGTGGCTCATGCGTGCCAGGAAGTCGCTCTTGGCGCGACTCGCCGCTTCGGCGGCGTCGCGGGCGACGATCAGCTCGACTTCGGAGCGGCGGCGTGCCGTGACGTCGCGGAAGTTCACCACCGCGCCGGTGAGCCGACCCCGCTCGCGCACGGGCGACGCGGCGTACTCCACCTGCAGCGGCTGGCCGTCCTTGCGCCAAAACACGTCGTCGTCCACCGCGCACGCGACGCCCTTCGTGGCGGCCAGCCAGATGGGGCACTCGTCCACGGGATAGGGCGCGCCGTTGGCCCGGAACTGGTGCGCGACAGCATGCATCTGCTGCCCGATCAGCTCATCGGCGGCGTAGCCGAGCATCTCGGAGCCGCGGCGGTTGATGAAGGTGACGACGCCGTTGGCATCGAGGCCGTAGATCCCCTCGCCCGATGCATCCAGCAGCTGACGGATGTTCGTCGCCAGACGCTGGCGCTCCTCTTCGGCCGCGCGGCGCTGCGTGATGTCGCGCAGGGTGCCCATGGTGCCGGCGGCGACCCCGGGCTCCTCCTGCACGGCGCGCGCGCTCGCCTCCACCCAGCGGTAGCCGCCGTCGCGGCGGAAGAAGCGGACCTCCACGAGCGAGCTCGCTCCCGTGTCGTTGATGAGCGAGCCGAAGGCATCGAGTGATGTGGATCGGTCGGAGGGATGGATGTAGGACAGGAAGTGCGTGCCGACGCTCGCCTCGACCTCGTGTCCCGTGAGGACGGTCCACGCTGGATTGAGAAAGGTCCAGAGGCCCCGTTCGTCCGTCTGGAAGAAGACGTCCTGCATCTGCTCGATGACGGTGCGGTGCCGCTGCTGGCTGCTCGCCAGCGCCTGCTCTGCCGCGAGGCGGTCCGTGACGTCGTCGATGAGGACCATGCGCGCGGAGAATCCGGCGAACTCGAGCGCATACGAGTTGATCTGCACGCGCCGGAGCGCGCCGCCCTTGGTGCGATGGAGCGACGCGGCCTGTATCGACCCGCCGAGCGCCCCCTCGAGCACGAGGGCGTCGAACGGGCCGGCGTCGGAGGGAGGGCGGATGTCGAGCAGGGTCATGGCGAGGAACTCGTCCCGCGTCCACCCGTAGATGCGCGACGCGGCATCGTTCACCTCGAGAAAACGAAGCGTCTCGAGGTCGTAGACCCACGCCGGCTGCGGCGAGAGGGAGAACAGCGGGCGGTAGCGTACTTCGTCGGAGCTGGGCGCCATGCGTCTGGAAGCGGGTGATGGTGTGCGACTATCTTGCTGAGCAGACCGTAACACCTGCGCGATCGAACGCGCGGCGCCGCCAAGCATCCTGGAGTCGTGACATGCCGCTGGTTCCATTCGAGACCCTCCCCGACAACGCCCGTGTGTGGGTGTTCGGATCAGATCAGCCACTCGGCGAGGAAGCGACGAACGATCTGCTCAAGGGGGTCGAGGCTCACCTGGAGGAATGGAAGGCGCACGGCGAGCCGCTGACGGTGGGCTACGAGTGGCGCTTCGGGCGGCTCCTCGTCGTGGGCGTGGACCAGCGCACGGCCGGCGCGACGGGCTGCTCCATCGATGGACTGTTCCGCGTGCTGCAAGGACTCGAGCCGCGCGTGGGGGCGAAGCTGGTGGGCGGAGGGCGGGTGTTCTATCGCGATTCGGCGGGCGAGGTACAGTCCGCGGACCGATCGGAGCTCAAGGCGATGGCCGCATCCGGCGCGCTCGACGAGAACTCGGTGGTGTTCGACACGAGCCTCACCGACCTCGGCTCCCTGCGCAGCTGCTTCGAGCGAGCGGCGCGAAAGAGCTGGGCGGCGAGCATCCTCGGGTTTCCGGACGACTAGGCCAACCAGCGATCGAGGTGCTCGCGAACGAACTCGTCGTCCGCGAGCT
>JBDSDB010000005.1:0-6958 GCA_039920785.1 Gemmatimonadaceae bacterium | reverse complement strand
CTTGCCTGGATCGACTCGTCGGCTGATGCGCGCGTCATCCGTTCGCGCTCGAGGCGCACGAGCTGCGCGAGCACCGGCAGGAGAAGCAGCGATTGGGCGATCGGCAGCGCGCCCATGTAGCCCCCATAGCCGCCGAGCGCGAGGCTCTGCCGTGCGAGCAAGAAGAAGACGACGTGAGCGAGTACCGCGGCGACGAACGGCCCCCGTGCATTGCCGACGCGCCGACCGAGCAGCAGTGGATGGACCGCGAACAGGATCAGCACGGGCACCGTGAGCGTGAGCTGCGCGCTCCAATCCGCCGCGCTCGCGTGCTGGAGCTGGAACAGCGCACCCGCGATCCCCGCGGGAACGACTGCCGCGACGGCGAACCAGCCCAGTCGCTCCGCGTCTATCCAGGACAGCGCCAGCGCTCCGGCGACGAACAGCAGCTGCGCGCCCAGCAAGAAGTAGAGTGTCGGGCGCCCCGGCTGCGCTTGCGCCACGATGGCGACCACCTGCGCGAGGATGACCGCAAGCCCCGCCGTCGTCTCGAACGCGCGGCTCGTTGCGCCCGCCCGGCGCGCGAGCCCCATCGCGACGAAGGCGAGAGTCGCGGAGGCCGCGGCGGCGATGATACCGACGTCGGGCCACGGGGCGGCGGTGGCCGACGCGCTCAACCACAGCATCAGAATCACCGCGGTCGCCACCGTCGCCGCGGCGTGCACGATCCCGCTCTTCAGGTACAACGCGACCGCGAGGCATGCGAGGTCGAGTACCACGAGCGCGCCGAAGATAGGCCAGGGCGGCAGAGAGAGCTCCGGTCTCGTGGCGACGAAGGCCACGAAGACGTGACCGATGAGCCCCATGAAGACGTTGGCGTCGAAGCCGCTCGCCGCGTCATCCTCGACCCCCGTGCGCTGTCGTGCCCACACACTGCCGACCATCGTGAGCATGGCGAAGCCCCCCATCACGACGAGCGCAGGCACGATGGCCGAGGCCTTCGCCGTGTACCACCAGATTGCCAGGATGCCCCACGAGATCACGGTGCCGGCGACGGACAGCGCCGGCATCTTGCCCGTCGCCGATTCCATGTACAGGCCGACGTTGAGCACGGCGATGAGCAGGGCCATTCCCCAGAGCGCCGATTCGGCCGCCGGCCCCGCGGCGACGAAGAGCAGCAACGCGAGGCTGGCGATCGTGAGGATCCCGGTTCCCACGGCTGGTTCAAACGGACGCTTGTAGTGGCGCGCGAGGAAGGGCACCCCCACGTAGAACAGTCCAAACGCCGCGTACAATCCGAGACCCTCGTACAGCCTGCTCGCATCGAGGTAGCGCGACGACCACACCGCCTCCGCCGCGAGCGCGAAGAACGCCGCGACGTAGTGCACCGGGCCGGCCCGCTCCACGATCGCCAGCGCCGCACACGCGGCCAGCAGCGCGAACAGCACGCCGAAGGGAAGGGCGGGTGACGCCGAGAGCGGCTCGATGGAGAAGAGCACGGGGAAGGCGAAGAGCAGCAGCGGCGCGGTGTACACCGAAAGCGCGCTTGCTCCCACCAGCGGCACTCCGCGCCACTTCGCGGCGATCGTCGGCGCGGCGAGATAGACGCCGGCGAACAGCGCCACGAGGGCGAGGATCACCGGATACGCACCCGAGACGTACGACGTCTGGAACCAGATGGCGAATGTGGCCACCACGCTTGCGCCGCCGAGCGCGTGCAGCCACAGCGGGCCCTGGAAGATGCCGACGAGGTACAGTCCGGCGGCGACGCAGAACAGGAACCCGAACAGGATGCCCCAGTGGCTTCCGTATGCCGGGATCGCCGCGAGGTAGAGTGAGAAGAACAGCGGCAGAGCCGCGCTCACACGCGCCGTCAGCGCGAACAGCGACGCCCCGTGGAGCGGCCCCTCATCCTCATCCGTCTTGAGCGCACCACGCGAACTGCCGATGGCCAGCGCCACGATGCTCAACACGGGGAACAGGAGGAAGACCGCCACCGCCATCGGCAGCTTGGCCGGCGTGAGGAACTTCCCAACCCAACCCCACTGATAGAGTGTGCTGAGCACCATGCTCGATGCCGTGAGCAGCGGCCAGCGCTTCTTGTACGCCACCCACGCGAGGCCGGCGTTCAGCAACAGGAGATAGCCGAACAACCCGATCGGATCGTCTCGCCCGCTCGAGAGCAGCACCGGCGTGGAGAACCCGCCGAGCAGCCCGAGGAGAGCGATGAACATCGAGTCGCGTCGGATGGAGAGCAGGACCGCGACGCCCGTGACCATGATCAGGAGCAACGTGGCGGCGAGCGGCGGGATAAGATGCCAGAGCGCGAACGACGCGAACACGGTCGCGAACAGCAAGCCGATTCCCGCCGCGTCCATCGCGTTGGCGGTCTGCGCATACCGCCGCGCGACCTTCAGCTCGCACACGACGAGTAGCGAGATGCCCGTAAGGAATCCGATCGCCATGCGGATCTCGGGCGTGAGCCAGCCGCTCTCGATCGAGTAGCGGAGGAACAGCACCCCTGCGATGAGCAGCGCTGCACCGGCGATCCAGGAGAACAGCTTCACGCCGATCAGGCCCTCCCAGTCGAACGGTGGCTTGGGCACTTCCGGCGGCGGCGGAGGCACGCTCGGGCGGCGCGGTGGCACGGGAGGCGCGGACGCCGGCGGTATCCCGGCCTCGCCGGCGATGTCGGCGGTATCGGCGCGCGAACCGGCGGCTACGGCAGGCGCCGGTGCGCGCAGCGAGGCGCGAATTGCCTCCTGGGCCGCCTCCTCCGCGGCGAGTCTGGCCGCTGCCTGCTTCGCAGCACTCGGTGCAGCGACAGGCTCGCGCGCCGCGGGGCTCGAGAAGGGCGCAGCCGTCGCCGAGGCAGCGAGGGGTGGCACGACGGGGGCGGCAGCCGGCCGCGAGACGACCGGAGATGGTGCGCCGAACGCCATCAGAGCGGGCGCGCGCGTCTCCTCGGCGAACGACGTGGAGCTCTCGGGGCTCTGGGGTGCATCCATCACCGCGGTCGCCGAGGCGCGTGCTTGCGAGTCGAGCTGTACCCGAAGCTGGAGCACCGTCTCGCGCAGGTGAATGAGCTCACTCTCCAGCGGCTCGAAGCGCGAATGGAGCTTCTTCACGACGACGAACACTATGACGATCGCCAGCCACTCGAGCATTCGTCGGCCTCGTCCCGGCTAGAGGAGCACGGCGCCCGCGAGCGGACGGCCGTGAATACTACCATCGACAGACGAGATGGCGGGCTGGGGCGTCACCCGCAAGGGCGTCCGCTATTGCGCGAGAGGCGGCCGCTCCGCCGCGCGCCGTTTCTTGTAGCCGTCCCGACACCCGGATACCTTCCGCTCGCGCGCGCGAGGGTGCGCCGGACCACCGCATGGAGCACTACGTGTCGATGACTGCGCAGAACGTCGTCTTTCTCTTCGTCGTGGTGCTCGGCGCGGGCTTTTTCGCGCTGAATGTGCAGCGGCTCGTCAGCTATCTCCAGATCGGCTTCGCGGAGAACCGCACCGATCATCCGCTCGTCCGGCTCCGGAACGTCTTCGAGATCGGCATCGCGCAGAAGAAGATCTTGCGCGATCCCGTCGCGGGCCCGATGCACGCCCTCATCTTCTGGGGCTTCATGGTGCTCACGGCCGGCACGGTCGAGATCGTGATCGCCGGCATCTTCCCCTCCTTCTCGTTCGCGCTCGTCCTTCCCAGACCGCTCCACGCGGCGTACTCCGCGTCGCAGGACGTGTTCGCAATTCTCGTCATCGCGGCGGTGGGCTTCGCGCTCTACCGCCGGCTCGTCCTGCATCCGAAGCGGCTGGAGGGCGACAACCTCGAGCACACCGACGCGCTGATCATCCTCAGCATGATCATGGGGCTCATGGTCAGTCTGCTGCTGTTCACCGCGCTCCAGCTCGTGGCCGACCCGCTGGCGTATGGTGCGGAGAAGCTGGTGTCTCGGCCACTCGCCATCGTTTTTGGCGGAGTGATTTCACCCTCGGCGGCGACGACGGGGTTTCACGTCTTCTGGTGGACTCACGCGCTCCTGATCTTCGTCTTCCTCAACTATCTGCCGTACTCGAAGCACCTCCACGTCGCGTCGTCGCTCATCAACGTGTACTTCTCCAACACGAGCGGGCCGGGGCAGAAGGGGGTGATGCGCGGGTTGGACCTCGAAGCGGACGTCGAGCAGTTCGGCGCGAGCGACGTCGAGCACCTCTCGTGGAAGAACCTGCTCGATGGGTACTCGTGCACCGAGTGCGGGCGCTGCACCGCCGCGTGTCCGGCGAACATCACGGGCAAGCTGCTCAGCCCACGTAAGATCGTCGTCAACACGCGCCAGCGACTCATGGAGAAGGCGCCTGTCGTCACGGGCGACCGGATGGAGTTTCTGCGCCCCGCGCTGCTCCACGGTGAGGGCGGCGACGCCGGCGCGACGACGGTCGACGAGATCATGGGCCACCGTCTCCTCGACACGTACATCACGGAAGAGGAGCTGTGGGCGTGCACCAGCTGCCGGGCGTGCGTCACGGAGTGCCCCGTGTCCATCGACCAGCTCGACGTCATCAACCAGCTGCGACAGAACCTGGTGCTCACCGAGTCACGCTTCCCCGAGGAGCTGCAGCCGGTGTTCACCTCGCTCGAGCGCAACGGCTCGCCATGGGCGTTCCAAGCGGCGGACCGGGCGGCGTGGGCCGAGGGGCTGCACATCTCGACGATGGCAGAGCTGTTCGAACGGAACGAGCGACCCGACATTCTCTTCTGGGTCGGCTGCATGGGATCGTTCGACGATCGCGCGAAAAAGATCACCGTCGCCTTCGCCCGCATCATGCAGGCGTGCGGGATCAACTTCGCCATCCTCGGCCAGGAGGAGAGCTGCCATGGCGATCCCGCGCGCCGCATGGGCAACGAGTACCTCTATCAGATGCTCGCCAAGGGCACGATCGAGACGCTCGACCGCTACGAGGTGAAGACGATCGTCACGCATTGCCCGCACTGCTTCCACCAGATGGGCAACGAGTTCCCGCAGCTCGGCGGCAACTACGAGGTGATTCACCACTCGACGTACATCGAGCGCCTGCTGCAGGAAGAGCGCGTGCCGCTCAAGTCGGCGGAGGGCGAGAAGCTCACGGTTGCGTACCACGACTCCTGCTACCTCGGACGCTACAACGACGTCTACGACGCACCGCGCGAAGCAATGAAGCGCGCGCTGCCCGTGATCACGCTCGTCGACCCGCCACGCAATCGGGACCGTGGCCTCTGCTGCGGCGCCGGCGGCGGCCGCATGTGGATGGAGGAGAACACCGGCAAGCGCATCAACGTGGAGCGCACCGAGGAGCTGCTCGCCACCGGCGCCGACGCGATCGCCGTGGCCTGCCCGTTCTGCATGACGATGATGTCGGACGGCGTGAAGGCGATCGGGTCGGAGGTGCCTGTGCTGGATATTTCGGAGGTGGTGGCCGGCGCGCTGCGTGCGACGTGATCGGTGAACGGTTGCCGGTGTAGCAGGCCGTTCACCGAGCACCGAGAACCCATCACGGGTCTTCCGTTCCCCACCTCAGCCTCCACAACGTCACCGTCTGTTTGATCTCCCCGTCCACGAACGGTCTCGGATCCGCCTCGTGCACGAGCCCGCGCTCCGTGCACTCGTCGAGGAACTCCTGGAGCGCGATGCGGCCGGGGTCGGCCACGATTGCCTCGCCACCGCGCACCAGCGTCGTGGCGATCGCGTTGGCGACCAGCGATGCGTACCGGTGCTCGTACAGCACGTCGGACGCGAGCACGACATCGAACTTGCCGAGGTCCGTCGGCAGATCCACCCAGTTGACCATGCGTGTCGTGATCGACCTGCCCGTCGCCTCGCGCACGTTCAGGCCGGCGAACAACGTCGCCTCCTCGTAGTAGTCCGTCGCCGTGACCTCCGCGCCTCCCCACACCGCGCCGATCGCCACCACGCCCAGTCCGCATCCGAGCTCGAGAACGCGCTGTCCCGACAATCGCATGATCGCGAGCTCCTCGGCGAGGATCCTCGCCGACGGCCAGAGATCGGCCCAGTAGGGAAGGCGTTCGTCACGATCGAAATCGGATTCGCTGATCAACTCGTCGGCGTTGGCCGGCATCAGCAGCGTCACCGTGCGTCCCCCGAGCTCGAGGTCTCGCGTCGCCGTGCGGAAGCGCCGGGTCAGCTCTTCGCGCAGCGAAGTCGTGTCGCTCGCAGTGTTCGTCATGACGGAGCCCGGGTAGCGCCACCCAGATCGCCGTCGAGTGGCAGCGCACGGAGGACAGTGCCGACCGGAACCTCCGCCGGCTCGGGTGGAACGATGAGGAGCGCATCCGCCGAGGACATCGACGTCAACATCCCCGAGCTCTGCGACCCCGTGAGCCGCGCGCTGAGGATTCCGTCGTCGCCCTCATCGAGCGTACAGCGCAGGTAGTGCGTGAGCGGCGCCCGCAGGAGCACAGGCTCGTCGAGCCGCACTCGCACTGTGCGCCGATGCGGCCGCGGTGACCCCGCGAGCGCACGGAGCACCGGCCGCCCGAACAGCTCGAACGTCACCAGCGCCGAGACGGGATTGCCCGGCAATCCCAACCACGGCGCGTCGAAGAGCCGGCCGAAGCCCAGTGGCGCACCGGGCCGCATGCGCACGCGCCAGAGCGAAAGGGTGCCTCCCAACTCCGTCACGACGCGCCGGGTGTAGTCGAAGTCGCCGACCGACACGCCGCCCGACGTCAGGATCATGTCGCAGCCCTGCGCTGCGCGCAGGCATTCCGCCAGCGCGCGCGGATCATCGGGGGCGATGCCGAGCGGTACGGGCTCGCCGCCCGCAGCGCGTACGGCCGCTTCGAGCGAGTAGCTGTTCGACGACACGATGCGCTGGCCGGACAGCACCTGATCGAACGCATCGAGCGTCACCAGCTCGTCGCCCGTGGCCAGGATCGCGACCCGAACGCGCCGATGCACCCAGGGCGCCGCGCATCCCAC
>JBDSDB010000004.1:0-38731 GCA_039920785.1 Gemmatimonadaceae bacterium | reverse complement strand
CGCGACGTTTCTCGACGCGAACGGGGACGGGCATGCGGACCTGCTCGTGGTGAGCGGGGGCAACGAGTTCTGGGGCACGGCGGATGCGCTGCGCAGCCGGCTCTATCTCGGCGATGGACGCGGCGGCTTCCGGCGCGACGCGAGTGCGGTGCCGCCGATCTTCGAGAATGGGTCGTGCGTTGCGGCGGCGGACTTCGACGGCGATGGCCACGTCGACCTGTTCATCGGGAGCAGAGTCGTGGGCAAGCAGTACGGTCTGGCGCCAGCGAGTCATCTGCTGCGCAACGACGGCACGGGCCATTTCACGGACGTCACGCAGAAGGTTGCACCGGATCTTCTGCACGCGGGCATGGTGACGTCGGCTGTGTGGGCCGACTACGACGGCGATGGAAAGCCCGATCTGATCGTGGCCGGCGAGTGGATGCCGGTGCGCGTCTTCCATCAGGACGGGGGAAAGTTCGTGGAGCGTACGACGGAGGCCGGCTTCGGCGCGACGAACGGCTGGTGGAACAGCGTGACGGCGGTCCGGGTGCCGGGCCGCCTGTCACCCGATCTGCTGCTGGGCAACGTCGGTCTCAACTCGCCGCTGCGTGCGACGCGTGAGGAGCCCGCGCGAATGTCTCTGGGCGACTTCGCGCATGACGGTGGCCTGCAGCAGATCATCACGTCCTACAGGGACGGCGTGAGCCACCTACTGGCGACGCGCGACGAGCTCACGCGTGCCGTCCCGTCGTTGAAGTCCAAGTATCCCACGTACAAATCGTTCGGCGCGAGCCGAGTGGAGGATATCTTCTCCGCGGCCGAGCGCAGGAAGGCGACGGTGTTGGAGGCGTTCGACTTCGCCAGCGCGTACGCGCGCAATCGCGGAAACGGCACCTTCGTGCTCGAGACGTTACCGGCTGCGGCGCAGGTCGCGCCGATCCATGCGGCGCTGTCGGACGACTTCGATGGGGACGGCATCGCCGATCTCCTCGTGGCGGGCAACTTCAATGGAGTCGCACCGGTGCTCGGGAGATACGACGCCAGCTACGGGCTGCTGCTCCGTGGCGGACGCGATGGGAAGTTCGCGGCGGTGGACATGGCGGAGGACCAGCTCGTGATCGAAGGAGAGGTTCGACACATGGCAGTGGTGCGCGGCATGGACGGTGCGCGCATGATCGCGGTCGCGCGGAACGACGAGACGCTCGCGCTGCTGCGCGTGCGGCCCGCCGGCGCGCCCACAGCACATTCCGCAGGCTCCATGACGAGACTCGGAGGCCCATGACGACGTCCGCGCACGTTCATCCAGCTCGCGGAGCGCTGCTCGCCGCGCTACTCGCCCTCGCGGCCGCGCCAGGGTGTCGTTCCGCACCCGCGGTGACCACGACGCCCGCGGCGACTCAGCCGGCCTCCGCGCGCCTCTACGATCCGGCCCACGATCTGGGTCCCTTGTTCCACGATGTGCAGCTCGCGCGCATCTTTCCCGACTCGAAGACCTTCGTGGACGCGAAGCCGCGTTCCGCCCCGGCCGAGATCGCGGCGGTGTACCTGACCGCGCGCGCTCAGCCGGATTTCGATCTGCGCGCGTTCGTGGCGCGGCACTTCGACGCGCCGCGCGCAGCGGGCGACAGCGTGCGCTCGGACACGACACAAAGCATGGAGGAACACATCACCGCGTTGTGGCCCGTGCTTACCCGGTCGGCCGACGTCCCCGACGCGCGGTCATCGCTGATCCCGCTGCCCGGAGCGTACGTGGTGCCCGGTGGGCGCTTCCGTGAGGTCTACTACTGGGACTCCTACTTCACGATGCTCGGCCTCATCCAGGACGGGCGCACGGACCTCGTGAAGAACATGCTCGACGGCTTCGCGCACCTCGTGCGAACGGTGGGGCACGTGCCGAACGGCAACCGGAGCTACTACCTGAGCCGGAGTCAGCCGCCATACTTCGCCGCCATGGTTGGCCTCTACGCCGCCGCCACGGACACGACCCGTGCGCTCGCGTACCTCGACGCGGTGGAGGCGGAGCACGCCTTCTGGATGGCTGGCGCGGACGCGGTGCAGCCCGGATCGGCGGCACGACGCGTCGTCCGCATGCGCGACGGATCGCTGCTCAACCGCTACTGGGACGATCTCCCGGAGCCGCGCCCCGAATCGTACCGCGAGGACTTCGAGCTCGGGCAGCGCGTTCCACAAGGGCAACGCGAAGCGCTGTTCCGGAACATCCGCGCGGCGGCGGAGAGCGGATGGGACTTCTCCAGCCGCTGGATGCGCGACCCTGCGGACCTGCGCACGCTGGAGACGACCGAGCTGGTGCCGGTGGACCTCAACAGCCTCCTCTATCACGCGGAGCGCACGATCGCCGCGCTGCGCCTCGCGCGCGGTCGCCCGGGCGACGACCAGGTCGCCGCGCGATTCACCGCTCGAGCGGAGAACCGGCGGCGCGCGCTGCTCGCCGCGACGTACGATCCGGCCGAAGGATTCTTCTACGACGTGCGGTGGCGCACGGGTGAGCGGGTGACCGATCGCCCGACGATGGCCGCCGCGGTGCCGCTCTACTTCGGGCTCGCCACGCCGGAGCAGGGACGCGCCGTTGCTGCGCGACTCGAGCGCGACTTCCTCAAGGCGGGTGGCTTCGTCACCACGCTCATGAAATCGGGCCAGCAGTGGGACTCCCCGAACGGCTGGCCGCCTCTCCAATGGCTCGGCGCCGAAGCCGCGCGCGCCTACGGACGTGCGGACATCGCCGAGAGCGCACGCACGCGGTGGCTCGCGCTCAACCGACGCACGTTTCGGACGACAGGCAAGATGACGGAGAAGTATGACGTCACGGATCTGAGCAGACGTGCGGGCGGCGGTGAATATCCCGCGCAGGACGGTTTCGGCTGGACCAACGGCGTGGCGAAGGCGATGGCGGCGAGGGAGCGTGCTCGCTCCGCGCCAGCGCCGGCCCGTCCGTGAACGATCGCCGGGCGTGAGCGGTGGAGGTCACCGTGGGCCGCGGCGAAGCTCGAGCACGTGCGTCGTTCGCGGAGGGAGCGTCGGCATCGGTGCGTACGCGCGGAGGCGTCCGTCGCCGCCGACCTCGAGTCGCGCCGCCGCCGTTCCCGTGAGCAGATCCCTCGACAAGTATCGCGCTGCGGGAACGGCGCGGTCGCCCGAGGAGATCGTGACGTTCGACAGTGGGCCCTTGCTCAGGTTCGATACGACGAGCACGACGTTCGTGCCGTCGCGCCGCAGGAACGCCACGACTGCCGGGTCGCTCGCCTCGAGCGGAAAGAGATCGCCGCCCCCGAGGGCGGTGTTCGACGAGCGCAGATGAATGAGACGGCGGTGGAGATTGAGGATCGATGCCGCGTCACCGTCCTGAACGGCGACGTTGGCCGTGAGCGAGTCCGGCTGCAAGGGCTCCCACGGGTATCCAGTGGTGAAGCCTGCCGCGCGCCCGCGCCGCCAGTGCATCGGCGTGCGCAGCCGCGGGTCGGGCTTGTCTCCGGTCATGCCGATCTCCTCGCCGTAGTACACGAACGGCAGGCCGGGCAGCGTGAGCAGCAGCTCGGCGGCGAGCTTCGCCGCCGCGACGTCGCCGCCGAGCGCGGTGACGGTGCGCGTCTGGTCGTGGTTGCGCAGGAAGGGTGACCAGCGCGCCGCGGGCATCGACTGCTGCATGCGAAGGAAGGGCGGCAGCAGCTTCGCGGCAGCGCCGGAGCGCACGGCCTCCAACATCGCGTCGGAGAGCTCGAAGCCGAAGTAGGCGTCCAACTGATCGGGATAGTAACGCTGTACCGTGCCCGTGCTGTCCCACACCTCGCCCACCGTGTAGGCACCGGGTGCGATGCGCCGCACCTCCGCGGCGAAATCGCGAAGCACGGCGTGCGTGCCGCGTGTGTGCGCCAGCTCGCCCCCTTCCTCGACGAGGTAGGGCACCGCGTCGAGCCGGAACCCATCGACGCCCATCTCGGTGAGCCAGAAGCGGGCGACCTTCGCGGCCTCGGCGCGCACGGCGGGGTTCTCGTAGTTGAGGTCGGGCATCTCGGAGGTGAAGATCCCGTAGTAATACTCGTCGCGCTCGGGCGACTTGTGCCACACCTGCTGTCCCCACGGACCGGTGACGTTCGGCTTGGTGCGCGAGAAGCGGAACCAGTCGCGGTGCGGCGACGCGGTGTCGTGCCGCGCCTCCTTGAAGAACGGGTGCTCGCTCGACGCGTGGTTGAGCACCAGGTCGACGATGACGTGGATGCCGCGCCGATGCGCCTGGACGACGAGGCGCTTGAAGTCGGCGTTGGTGCCGTACTCCGGATTGACGCGATAGTAATCCTTCACGTCGTATCCGTGATAGCTGGGCGACGCGGCGATCGGCATCAGCCAGATGCACTTGGCGCCCAGGCTCTTCGTCGAGCGCGGATCGCCGTCGTTGACATGATCGAGCTTCTGGGCCAGTCCGTTCAGGTCACCGATGCCGTCGCCATCGCTGTCGAAGAACGACCGTACGAAGATCTCGTAGCAGACCCCGCCGCGCTTCCATGTCGTGTCGAGCGGAGCGCGCGAGCGCTGCGCGCCGAGCGGTGCCGCGAGCAGCGCCACCGCGCTGCACAGCGCGAGGCTCAGAGTGGCGATGGCGAAACGGGACATGACTGCCTCACGGGAGAGACGTGCGGCGCCGCGCTCAAAGCGCCGAACAACTGAAAACTGACAACTGACAACGAACAACGGGTAGGAGAACCCAAGACGAACAACGAACAACGAACAACGAACAACGAACGACGCACAACGCACGACGCACAACGCGCAGCGTCGCGGAGCAATCGTAGCGTGGGTGTCGTTCTCTCAGCAAGCGCGAACGTCGACCAGGGCAGCACAGTGCCCGGCCGAGTGTCGTGCCGAGATCCGTGCCGAGATCCTTGCCAAGTTCCTTGCCGAACGGTTGCGCGCGACACAGCTTCGGAGCTTCGACGCGGAGCCTCGCGCCGTACCCTCTCCTCACCCTCGCTCGTGCCCAGCGGAGCGTCTCGATGGACAAGCCACGCCTGAGCGTCGCGCAGCTGTTCAACATGAACTTCGGGTTCTTCGGCATCCAATTCGGCTGGGGCCTCCAGCTCGCCAACATGTCGGCGGTGTACGAGCGCCTCGGCGCTCGACCGGACCAGGTGCCGCTCCTGTGGCTCGCCGCGCCGATGACCGGATTGCTCGTGCAGCCGATCGTCGGTGCGATGAGCGACCGGACCTGGGGGCGACTCGGCCGCCGGCGCCCGTACTTCCTCACGGGAGCCATCCTCGCGTCCATCGCGCTGTTCTTCATGCCGACGTCGTCCAGCCTGTGGATGGCGGCGAGCCTGCTCTGGGTGCTGGACGCGTCGATCAACATCTCGATGGAGCCGTTCCGGGCGTTCGTCGCCGACAAGCTGAACACGTCGCAGCGCACGGCAGGCTTCGTGATG
The DNA here is from genome assembly GCA_039920785.1 of Gemmatimonadaceae bacterium. Classification (GTDB taxonomy): domain Bacteria; phylum Gemmatimonadota; class Gemmatimonadetes; order Gemmatimonadales; family Gemmatimonadaceae; genus AG11. Next base: position 33,317 of record JBDSDB010000004.1, on the reverse strand, counting down.
CAGTCACTCTTCATCGGCATCGGCGCCAGCTTCGCCAACGCGCTTCCGTTCCTTCTCACCAAGCTCGGCGTGAGCGGCAGTACGGCGAGCGGCATCCCGCTCTCCGTGAAGTACTCGTTCCAGGCGGGCGCGGTGGTGTTCCTCCTCGCCGTGCTCTGGACCGTGGTGTCGACGAACGAGCTGCCGCCGGAGGACATGGAGGCGTTCGAGCGGGCGAAGAAGGAGCGCGTCGGCGTCGGTCCGCTGCTCACGGAGGTGGGCACGGCGATCCGCGAGATGCCGAAGACGATGAAGCAGCTCGCCGTCGTGCAGGTGTTCACCTGGCTCGGCCTGTTCTGCATGTGGCTGTTCTTCGTGCCGGCCACGGCGCGGCACGTGTTCGGCGCCGTCGATCCGCAGTCGCCACTGTACGCGCGCGGCACGGAGTGGGGCGGCCTCGCGTTCGCGTTCTATTCGATCACCTGCTTCCTCGTCGCGCTCGTGCTGCCGAAGATCGCCGACGGCATCGGGCGCAAGTGGACGCATGCCGTCGCGCTCGTGTGCGGCAGCGTCGGCCTGCTCTCCGTCTATCTGATCCACAATCAATATCTGCTACTGCTCAGCATGGTCGGCGTCGGCATCGCGTGGGCGTCGATCCTGTCGATGCCGTACGCCATCCTGTCCACCGCACTCCCAGCGGCGCGCATGGGTGTGTACATGGGGGTGTTCAACTTCTTCATCGTCATCCCGGAGATCGTGGCGTCGCTGGGATTCGGTCCGCTGACGCGCGCGCTGTTCGGACGAGACAATCCCGATACACCACTGTACACCGTGATGCTCGGCGGCCTGTGCTTGCTGACTGCGGCGGTGTGCGTGTCGCTGGTGGACGACAGCGAGCGCGAGGTGCCGGTGGGGGCGGTGATCGTGGGCGATTCGGACGAGCGGTTGACGGTGCAGGGGTCGGTGCAGCCGGTGCCGAGTAGTGGGGTGTAGTTTTTACACTGCAACACCAGTAGTGGGTACTTGGTATCTGGGTACCCGGATTGGCATACGGGCTCCCCGAATTTGAACGGAGCGCTGTCCGCGGCACACGCCTCTGATCGGGCGAACGGAGTGGCGTCAACTGCAAACGCCGGTGCCGGCGTCCAACTACCTGTACCGAGTACCCACTACTCCCGTTCAATCCCAGCCCCACCTCGTAGCTGCCTGAATGCCGATTCCGGGTACCCGGATACCAAATACCCGCTACGGATGTTGTAGTGCATCAAGGGGTCAGGTTCGTTGAATATGCCGGTACGAGCGAAGCCGAAATCCACCGCCAATGGCGCGCGCGAAGCGGGCGAGCGATCTGGTCGTCAGTAGCGCACCCCCACCCGCGCGCACGTATGACCAAGCCACGCCCCGACTGGCCGGACGAGCCCCGCCCGTTCGTCGCTTATCGTCCGCCATACGCCATTCATCAGCCGACGCGGTCGGATTCACTCCGCGTAGTGTGGGGCGACGCCATGACGTTCATCGAGCACACGGCGCCCGCGGCTCGCGAGAAGCCCTGTTTCGTCGTCATGGCGCGGCGCTGGTCGGCGGAGAGCATGCGGAGCGAGCTGGAATCATGGTTGGGCGAATGGCCGACGGAATGCTCGATCGCCGACTTCGACGCCGCCGTCCGTATCGGTCGCGAACGCTTCGGTAAACCGAAGCATGACGAGCGCGGAGCGCGGGCGCGGCGAAACGGGCTGGATGAGCAGGTGGTGTGGTTCGTTTCCCTCGACGCCGCCGAGCGGGTGCTCGACTTCCTCGAGCGCGTGCCGAATTGCACGGTCGGCGCGCTCGCACCAGTGCATGCCTCGGTCTTCTGGTCGTTCAATCTGCGCGATCTCGAGAGTGGAGTACGGCTGCCTGGCCAGGGCCAGCGCTTCCATCCGCAGCAATCGTCGCTGAGCCTCACGCTGCAGAGCCGCAGCTACGCCGATCTGCACCTCATCCTGCCGTTCGCCGAGCCGAACGAGGACGTCGCGGACTACGTCGTCGCGCTCCAGGAGCACGCGCCAATGTGGATCGACCCACGCTACTTCGACCACATGACGCTCGCCGCGAACGGCCCTGGCTACGAGCGCCGCAGACTTCCGCCCGACTGGATCGGGCTCACGCTAGAGGGTCGGACTCGGCTCGACGCCAGCCGCAGCGGCATCACACCACCGACGGACAAGCTGCCGTCGAACCGCGAGATGACGCTCGAAGACCACGCGAGCGGCGATGCGGCGTTCTACGCCAATCTCGCGACGGTCGAGTCGGCACTTCGCGAGCACGGCGCGGCGGCGGTGATCCTACGTGGGGATGTTACGACGACGTCGCACCTCGCCACGCAGGCCGCGCGACAATTGGGGCTGCCGGTGCACACCGTCGACACGTGGCGACTGACGAACGACGAGCCAACGGTAACTGAAAGCGTTCGCGCCGTGGTCGATGGACTGGATTGGCAGGGAGGCGTGCTCGTCATAGTGCTCTTTCCGTTGTCGACGCCACGGCTCGCGGACGAGATCGTCGCGCAGGCGGCCACGCGCACGGTGCAGGGCATGGCACTTCCAACGTCGCTGCGGCTCGTGCTGTTGACGCACTCGCTACCGGGCGACGAGGCGCGTAGCGCGGCCGAGCGGGAGTGGGAGGTGCGCCAACATCTGATCGGCACGAAGGAACAGCGCGACTTCCTACGTCGCCAGCAGTATCGCGCGGCTCAGCGCGAGGTACGCATCGAGCTGCTGCCGCCGTCCGAGCCCATCATTGGAAAGCAGACCGGCGGACGGCTCTAGGAGTTCCCCGCACGCACTACATGAAGTACGACGCTGCGAACGCGATCACCGCGAGCACCAGCAGGATGTGGACGACTCCGCTCACCATCTTGAACACGAACTTGACGAGGATCCACAATCCGACGAGGACGAGCGCGAGCCAGGCGAGGGACGTCATGCAGGCCTCCGAGAGTGTGATGTGCCGAAAGTCTTCATATACGGTTCGTCGTCATCACCGAGCGATCGGATACCCCTTCCACAACCACTCGAGCGCCGCGGGGAGCGTCTGCTGCTTCACGGTCCCATCGCAATGCCCCGCGTTGCGCGCGAACACGAACTGATGGTGATAGCCCTTGGCCGCGAGCGCGCTGGCCATCCGCTCGTTCGCCACGACCCAGTCGTGCATCTCGTCGCGCATCAGGTTCGGGTTGAGCAGGTCCCTGTCTCCGACGTGCATCCACAACCGGATCGGCTTTCTGGGCGAGTTGGGAATGAGGCGCTCGTGGAACTCCCACGCGCCGTGCGGCGTCTCGACGCTGGACGGCCACTGCTGGTTCACGTAGGTGCCCGAGTACGTGAGCACGCGGTGATACAGCTCGGGGTGATACCACGCCATGATGAACGCCGCCGAGCCGCCGGAGCTGCAGCCCATCGTCGCGCGGCCTTCGGGATCCTTGGTCAGCCTCACGCCAGACTGCTTCTCGACGAGCGGCAGCACCTCGCTCTCGATGAACTCCGCGTAGCGGCCCGACATGGTGTCGTACTCGAGGCCGCGCTGGCTCCCCTGTGCGTCGCCGCTGCCGTTGCCCACGGAGATGGCGATCATCACCGGCACGCGCTTCTGCGCGATGAGATTATCGAGCGCGATGAACAGCGAACGGTCCGGACCATCCGCCCCGACGATGAACGGCGCGACCGAGCCGGGCACATACTGCTTGGGCACGTACACCGCCACGCGGCGCGTATACGGCGCCGGATGGCTCGTCGGCACCAGTAGCTTGGCGGGATCATGGGGATCGACCGTGCCGAACGTGCCGGAATCGCGCGCGACGCCGGGATAGATCCTGCTGTCGGCGGAGCGCATCGTGAGCTCGTGCACCGTGCCGCGCGGCACGGAATCCCGCACCACCATCTCGGCCGCCGGCGCGTGCGTCGGGCCGATGATGAAGTTGCCGTCGACGTTGGCCGGCGGCACGGCCCCGTCGGGCAGCTCCGTGGCGGCCACGTAGCCCGGTGTGCGTGGATCGCGGGTCGGTGGCGTGGGACGCCGAGCGGGTACGGTCGGCTGCGCGACTGGCGGCGTAGCGGCTGGTGGTGCAGCTCCAGCCTGCGCCGTCGCCGATCGAGTGCCCGCGAGCAGGATCACCACCGCGCCGCACGACGGACGGACGACGGCACGCCACCCGCGGTGGGCGAGGGGCATCAATGTCCTCGCCTGCGTCTCCACTCCCGCACGCGTGGAAGCACCACGTGCGCGCCGATCGGGACGATCACGACGCTGGCGGCGCACAGGAGGAACAGCTCCAGTGCGCCCGATCCGTTGTCCGGGCTGAAGCCCAACATCTCTTCGATCCACTGCATCGCGCCGTCCTCCGTGAATGGAGACTGCCACTCCCTCGATGGAAAGTGCCGCTCCGTGAATGAATGGGCCCCGCGACAGCCGGCGTCAATTCCGCTTCTTCACGCCGACGGTGTACGGGCCGGCCGACGCGGGATTCTTGTGGCGCACGGACAGCCAGTACGAGGCGGGAAAGAGCTTGCGCACGATCCGCGCATTCTTCCCCTGACCGCGATCGTCGTCCCACGCCAGCACCGCGCCCGGATCGTTCGGGCCGTGCAGCGTCAGCACGGTGTCCGTCGGACCCTCCGTGGACATGATGTGCGTGGCCGCCGTGCCGACGTCGAACTTGTACGTATCCACCTCACCGCCGGCCGACACGTCCGCGGCGATCCGGTCTCCGCCGACGGTCAATGTCACGAGGCCAGGCGACGCCTTGGGATACTGACGGCGCGTGAACTCGATGTCGGTCTGCGACAACGACGTGTTCCAGCCGATGGAGTACGAGCCGATCGTCAGCGAATCCGGGATCGCGTACTCCATGATCGACGTCGAGTCGAACGAAGTGTGGTTGGTGCTGTCTTCCGTGTAGACCTCGAAGATGTTCGAGTCGACGTCGTCCTTGTCCCATCCCTGCTGCGCGTAGTAGGCGTACACCTTGGGCTTGTCCCATGGGATCTCGCCTTGGGCCGCGGGGTTCTGGTGCTCGTGGATCATGCCGATCGCATGCCCGAACTCGTGACGCACCACGCGCTCGTACTCGCGGATGGAGGTGTTCGGCTCGAGCCAGCCATAGTTCATCGTCGGCTTGGTCGAACCAACGGTGAGCGCGTCGGTTCCCACGGTGGACCAGGAGAACCCCTTCTCCTTGAAGCTCACGCGGATCTCCGCGGCGCCGCTCGCGATGAAGTCGAGCTTGAGGTTCGCCACGGCTTCCCACTCTTTCGCGATCGCCGCCACCTTCGTCTTCACGTCGGCGTCGCCATCCAGGAACCTGACGCGGAGCTTGCGGCCGTTCTCCCACAGCTTCAGGCGCTCGAACGCCGCACGCGAGCCCATCGCGCCGCCCATGCTCATCGCTCCGCCAGAGATCGTCGATCGGCGAGGCAGGGGCATGACACGGATGTTGTCGACGCGCTCGTTCGTCGCGACTTCCTCGCTGGACGAGGTGGGCTGATCCTCGAAGTTGCCGACTCCGGGGACGAACGGCGAACAGATGATGTACGAGTCTGGCATCCTTGACTCCTCGAGTGGCGGGGTGGAACAACTGTATCAGCCTGGAATGATCTGGATAGAGCGCACCGCGACCTCGGGGCGCGCGAGCGCGAGGCCCTGCAACGTCCCCGACGGCAGCGCCATGGCGGGCGCGGGGATGGTGCCGTCGGCGCTGATGCCGTCGGAGATCGCCGTGGCGTGCACCACGGCCACGAGCAGCACCACTGTGTTGGGATCGAGCCCGCTCAGGTCGAGGTCGAACGTCGCGACGCCGGAACGCATCGAGTCGAGCGTCTGGTTCGCGAGCGTCATCTGGCGGGTGAGGGCGGTGTCTCCGACGAAGCTCCAGCCGCCGCCGAACGTGAGCGTCGTGGCGCCGGCCGAAGAGTTGAGCACTTCGCTGACGGCGACATTCCACGGTACGGGATCGGTGAGCCAGGTCGTGCTGTCGCTCCAGTTGGCCACCCTCGGCGTGCTCGGGTCGATCCACTTGAGCAGCGTCACGCGCACGTTGGCGCCGTTCAGCGCGCTGAACCCGCGGCGATGTACCACGACGTCGACCTTCGAAGGGCGAGCGGGCAGCTCGCACGAGGTCTTGTCCACCTCCTTCTCCGTCAGCGGCGGAGTGAGCTCGTAGAGATCCACTTCGCGCGCCGTGCCCGTACCCCACGGCTCGACGAGGGCGTTGGCGGGCGTCATGTGCAGGTCCCAGTAGGCCCTGTTGATCTGCACGGCGTTGAACGCCGGCAGCGGCGCGGCCGCCGGCACCGGCACGGTTGGCGCGGCGTTGTCCCGCAGCACCTCGCTGAAGTAGGCGTCCCAGATGCCGTTCGCCATGATGCGTGCGTCGCCGGTGCTCGCGCGGAGCGCGCTCTGGAAGCGGCGCAGTGTCTCCCTTGGAGGGGCCGCGCTGCGCTGCCACGCCGACGGTGGCGTCGGACCCGACAGCATCGCCGGCGCGGTGCGGGGGCGCACGTCGGGACTGCCGTGCCACGAGCGAACGGTGGAGAGGTCGCGCTTGATCAGCGGCACGGGCAGGCGGTAGCGCAGATCGTCGTCGTGCGCGCGCACGTAGACGAGGTCCTGCGTGTCGGGAGCGTCGAGGCGCACCTCCCACACACCGCGAGCAGCGATGGCGGCCCGCAGCAGCACCAGCGTGCCGTCGATGAACAGCGTCAGATCCTCCACCGCGGCCTCTGGCAGGCCATTCACCATCTGCGTCCAGTCCCATCTCGGCGGCGCGGCGCCTTGATCGACGCGCACGCCGTGCCACACGCCGACCGTCGTGCCAACCCAGACTTCAGTTGGCTGCGCAGGGTTGCAGACGATCGCGGTGACCGGCGCGGGCACCGCCGCGCGCAGTCCGGTCGGATGCCACGCGTTGGTGCCGTCGAACCACCACAGTGTGTCGACGTTGGCCTGGTCCTCCTTACCGATGGTGCCGACGTAGACCGCCCCCTGCGTGCCGCGCTTGGTCGGCGGCAGGGTGGGGCCGGCCGGAGGCTCCATGTTCACGGCGACGTCCGTCCACACCGCGGAGTCGAGCATCGATGGCGGGGCGGGCGGTCGCTTCTTCGCCTTGCCTCCTGGTGGCACGTAGCCGGCCGGCATCACCGGGGCTTTGCTCCAGCTGCCGGCCGACCCGTCGTTGTGAGAGTTGGGAACGCGCTCGTAGCGCAGCAGCTGCTGAGCACAGAGCACCCAGGCCACATCGGGGCTCTGCCAGCGACACACGACGATGGCCTGGCCGACGTTGTCCTGGCTGAAGTTTGCGATACCCGGAGTGCTGCCGGCAGGCAGCGTCACCCAGGTGGCGCCGAGGTCGCCGGAGTACCACAGGCGGTCGGTACCGATCAGGGTCTGGCTGAAGGCGATCGGCGGACCGGAGGTCGGCGTTCGGACGTGCGCGATGCTCGCCGGAGTGGAGTAGAAAGCCGACGCCAAATTCTCCGGATTCGTCGCGTCGATCACGCCGCCCGTCCGCACCAGAGGACCCGTGCCGACGGAGGGATCGATGTACCAGCTGCCCCGGACGTACTGCGCCATGAATCGGTCGGGAGCGACGGCGTCGAAGGCCACGCCTCCACCGTCACCCTTGTATCGCAGCTTCCAGACACCGCTCGACTGGCGGACCACCACGCCATTGTCCTGCAGCCCGGCGATCAGGTTCCCCTCGCATCGCGGATGCCCCGCGACGTAGTTCGACTCGCTGATCGACAGCCCGTCGTTGCGCGCGTAGAAGCCGGCCGGCTTCAATGGCTTGTCCGACCGGAAGACGCCACCGTCGCAGCCCGTCCAGAGCGTTGCGCCTCCGTTGCTGTAGGCCAGCGCGTGCACGTCGGGGTGCACGCCGACGCCGATCATCGTGTAGGGCGTGGCGACTCCGTACGTGAGACGGTTGCCGTTGGCAGGGTCCGGCGCGACCTCGGCGACGACGATGGATGCGTCGTAGCCGCGCCTCGCACCGTCGGGCGTGGTGAGCAGGAGCAGGTTCGCGATGTCGGCGGCGGTGGTGCTGGCCGTGTTGCTGGCATCGCCGAGATAGTTGCCGGCGATGGCGACGCGATTCGGATTCGCGGGATCGACGGCGATGGCGTTGTTGTAGTAGCCCGAGCCTCCCATGACGTTCGGCACCTTGACCACGCCCGTCGCTTCCGGACGCAGCGGCCCGGTCACCGGATTCGTCACCCGAAACAGCGACGTGCTCGGACCGGGGCCGGTGTCGTTCAGCACCCAGATCTGCGTGCTCGGCACCGAGGCCGCGAGAGACGCTCGACGGGGGGTGGCGTAAGCGTAGCTGCCGGCGGCGACGGCCACGCGTTCGAACTCGTCGGTCCCCGCGTCGCGCACCCAGAGTCCCGCGCTCCCGCCCTCCTTCACCCACACCCACAGGCGGGCAGGCCGCGTCGCGTCGCCGGGAGTCCACAGCAGGTCCGAGCACTCGTCCGCGAGCGCGTCGAACGGCGCGGAGGTCGGCCGCTCCCAGTTCACGTTCAGGCCCGGTGCGGCCGGACGCTGGTACAGACCCGTGCGCGTGGCTGCGATCGTCGTCGGGCCGCCGGGCTCGCGCGCGATGCGGAAGACGCCGTCGTTGACGAGGTTCGGCGCCTCGCGCACCCATGGGTCGGCCGCAGCGGACTGCGTCGGAGCGTTGGCCACGAGGATGCCGATGCCACCTTCCGACTCGCCCGGCGCTCCCGTCATCGGGTGCGTGACCTCGCCGGTGCCGACGAACACCAGATCGTCGCCCTCGGCGGCTCCGAACTCGACATGGATCGCGCCGCAGGCGTTGCGCTGCGCCGGACGCAGGATGCCGGCAGTGTTGGTCGACGCCAATCCGGCCACCGAGACCCAACTGGTGCCGCCATCCTTGGAGTACCACACGCCGCCGTTCGCGGACGCGGCGTACACGCGTTGACCGTCCGTGTGCACGGCGAGCGCGTTGACGCGCCCGCTCACCCGCGGACTCCCTTCCGCCTGGCCTCCGAGCAGAGCCGCCGGCCCTAGCGACTGCCACAGAAGCGCGCGGCCACTCTGCGGCGCGAACGGCCCGGGAGCGCGGCCCGAACGACGGGCGGTTTGCTGCGTGGCGCGGCTGGCGCGCAGCGCTCCGTCGGCGTCGAACTCGAGACGCCGGCTCCTGTTATGCGCAGCGCGCCCCGCTGGGTCGTCGCGCTCCTTGCCGCCGGTGTCGCTCGGCCAGTCGTATCGGCTCACGGCGTACCTCCGGCCGGCGCGTCTGGCGCGTCGGGCGCGACGCGGATCCACCCGTCGCGCAGCTCGGCCGGCGTGTCGGGGAGGAGCGCGGTCTGCGTGGCGGCGAGGATGGCGTCATAACGCCAGGTGGCCGGCGTGTCGCGCCACAGGAAGTTCTGGTTCTTGCCGAACACCGAAATTTTTGGGAGCCGAACCTGGCCTTCCGTATCGAGATCGGTCTCCACGAGCACGGGCCCCGTGCGCAGCGACGGGGCGATGGCCGCCATGCCCGGCCCCACCCAATCGCGCGCGAGTGCGAGCGCCTTGCGCGGGAGAAGACCCGACGTCAGCGACGCCTTGCAGGCGGGGTGCATGAAGATGGTGAGCGTCACCGTCTGGCCCACGTGCAGCACGAGAGTGTCGGCGTCGTCGGTGCCGGCGATGTATGGATGGTCGATGGGCGACGACGCCGGCATGCCGCTGGTCGTGGCGTAGAGCCCGAGCTGTCCGCGACTGCGACCGCTTTCCGTCGCGCTCCCGGCGATCGCCTTGTCCACGAGACGGAAGCGCGAGTAGTCGTCGTCGACGAAGAAGCCGAGCACGCCGTCGTCGCTGCGCGTGATCTCTCCGATGCGCACTGGAAAGCCATAGCGCGCCGCAGCACGCTCCGCCTCGGCCCACTCTGCCGCCCGCGCCGGATCGGAGAGATCCACATCGGTTGGCGGCTGTAGCTCCAGGCGGAGCTTGGCGCGCACCACGGCGATGGGGCGCCCCACGAGACCAGCGACGTGCTCGCTGCCGGCCGAGGCGAAGCTGTCGACTGCCCAGAGCGTGGTGTCGATGGCGCGGAGGAGCGCGGACAGCGCCGACTCCTGCCCGCTGTCGGGGGCGATCGGCGCACCCTGGCGCGCGGCGGCGTCGGCGGCGACGAGTCCGGCGGCGAATCGGCCCAGCGCCATCTCCGACGGAACGAGGTCGTACAGCGGGCCGGAGTCGGCGGGGCCGGGCCGGCCGGCGGCGATCTCCCACATCACGCCGCCGCTCACCGGCTCGTGCAGCAACTCACCGATGGGCGCGCCGTCAACACTGAAGATTTCCAGACTCTCGTCGAGATGGTCGGGCATCACGAACCCGGCCACCGGATTCACCTGCAGTACCGTCTCCACCTGGTCGACGCGCGCCTCCTCGCCCTCGGCGCCCACCGCGGTGGCGGCGTCGACGAGGCGGAACTGCCATCGCGCCGGGCGCAGAAGCCGCGGTGGATACGCGAGTGCGCCGGGTCGGGCCGGCAGCGTGGCGCGAGTGGGCGTGAGAACGGTGGCGAGCGGCACGTCGAGCGTGCGCCCGAACACGTCGAGCAGGCGGGCGCGCGTGAGCGTCACCGCCCCCGCAAGCAGCGCGCTCGGCGCACGCACAGGCGCTGGATTGGAGACAGTGACGCCATCGGTGGGGCGACGGAGTCCGTCGGTCACCGGGAAGCCCAGCAGCTGCGCGCGCAGTCCGTCGAGTGCAGCGGTCACCACGTCGAGGTGGCTCACCGCCTCGTCGAGCGTGCGCAGCGCGCTCTCCGTCGCTTCATCGACCAGACCGGCGTTCACGGCGTCGAGCGCGTCTTCCTTCTTCAGCCAGTCGGCGATGGCGTCGTGCATCGTGGCGGCCGCGCCGGCGGTGAGCAGGGCGCGGCCGCGAAGCGTCGCCGTGCCGCCGTCGATCGTCGCGCCCGCGCGCTCCAGGTCGATCGAGTCGAGACGCCACGCGTCCAGGGTCGGAGGGTCGAGACCGGCGACCTCCACCTCCCATTCCAGCCACATGGGCACCCAGGGTTGCGCCCATGTCGTGACGCCCACGAGATCCGGGTCCGCGCCCTTGTAGAGCGAGAACTTGAGCATCTCGTCGGCCATCTGTGACTGCGCCTGCCGCACGCCGGGCTCCATGCGCATCGGCGCGGCGGCGGCCTGTCTGCGCCGACCGCTTGCCGTGCGGGCCACCTTCGGGTTGAACGCGACGGTGGTGCCGTCGTAGGTGCCGTCGTCGCCGAAGCGGAGGACGGACTCCGCCTTGAGCCGGTTCAGGATCACCGTTCCATCCGTGCCCGCCGGCGTGACCGCGCGCGCGATCCACTCATCGTGGTAGGGATCGTGGAGCAACGCCTCGCGCGCGAGCGTCAGCACTTCCTGCGGAATGGAGCCGTTGCCCAGCGATCGGATGAACCGCGTCGCCGGCACCACGCCGCTGATCTCGGTGATGACGTGCGTCGGCCACCGGCAGGTGAGCTTTCCGTCCGCCGAGCCTCGGCCGTCGCCGCCGTGGCGGAGGCTGCGCGCCGCGCCGCGGATGGCCACCATCGGCTCGTCGGGGAAGGTGAAGCGAGCCGCCGGCCGGTCCACGACGCGCGCTTCGGTGGGTGCGAGCACGTTGCCCACGCGTGAGCGCGCGACGTCGTTGATCATCGCTTCGGTGGCCTTCACCAGCGTCGGCTTCTTTCCCGTCGCGAACAGCACCGACGCGCTCGTCGCTTCGCCAGATGCACGCGCGGCTCGCGCGTCCTGTGGGCCTGGGGCATCCGAGCGCTGCACCTTGGCCGCGTCGAACACTCCCTTGGTGGCTGCGCTCTTCTTGCCGATGTCGAGTCCGCCCACGCCACCCGTCTGTACTCGCTGCAGGTAGCGGTCGTTGCCGGCGGAGCCACCCGGACGCGACGAGAACGCCGCGGCGTGCTCGTTCTCCTCGAGCTCCACGAGCCCGTCGGCCGACCCGAGGCGGTTCACCTTCTGCGACGTGAACGCCGCGAGCAGTCGTTCCGTGGCGCGACGCTGCTCTGCGGTCGCCGAGGGCGTGGAGGCAAACGCGGCGAGCACGTCGTCGTCGTGATGGCCGAGCGCGACGCTCAACGCCGCGGCACTGGGGCGGCGGTCGATGGTTGGCGCACCGCTGACGGGCACGCCGTAGATCGCGCCGTGGAGCAGGGAGGATCGCAGGTGCCATGCGGGCGCGACGTAGCGCTGCGAGGCCTCGGTGGTGAACGCTGAGGCGGCGGTCGTCGGCTGCTTCTCCATGAACGTCGCGTCCACTGGCACGAACGTGCGCTTGGCCACGGCCTGGGCCGATGCGACGTCCTGAGCGCGGAGCGCGCCGCCGATGTTCGGCGGGCGCGGGCTGGACCAGCGATCCGCCGTCGTGAGGCCGAGCGCCTTGCGCAGCTCGAACTGCGCCTTCTCCTGCTGCAGCGCCCACTGCTCGTCGCCCCACTCGTAGAGCAGGCGCCAGCGCAGCCGGTCGAGCAGCTCGTGGAGGCTGGCGTTGCTGCGCGCCTTGTCGAGCGCGTCGTTCCCCGCGTCGCTCCACCAGCCTGCCACGACATACGCGGCGCAGTTCTCGTCCACGCCGCTGGGCGCCACCTGCGCGATGTCCGTGAGCGGATCGTGGAAGGCGAACCGGTTGAGCACCGCGTCGTACACAGCGGCCCAGCTCACCGACCCGCCGACGGTGCCGGTGAGCTGACCGACGTCGATCGCCACGCCCGCGGGCGATGCGGCATTCGACGCCGCGCGTCCTTCGGTCCATGAGCCAAGCGGCACGGCGACGGCGCGGTCGGCCTCGAGCACCCAGCCCGTGACCACCGCATCGGTGGCACCGCGCGGCAGCACGGTGCGGAGCACCACCCAGCGATCGGGGAGCACCGGCAGCGCAAGGCGGTTGGCCGATCCATTCGCGCGCTCCTCGAGTTTGCCGCGCAGCAAGGCATCGGGCATCGCCCAGTGCAGGTGCACGCCTGATGGACGCGGCGTGCCGGCCGTGAACGGATCCGGCATGCCGTCCTCGGGATTCTCCACGCCGACGCCGTTGGCGCCGGCGACGAGCATCGGGAGGCGCACCATCGGCTCCGTGCTGCCGGCCGGCACGTAGAGCGCCTGCACGTCGATGGGCACGAGCAGCCGGTGCTCGCGCAGCAGGTACTTGTCCCACGAGGCCAGCTCCGCGAGGTCGAGCTGCGCCCGGTCGGCGGCGAGGAACCGCTTGCCGCTGATGATCTCGCGGATCTGTCCGGGCTCGAATGCGTTGGGGCCGGTCATGGGTTCACCGTGTTCACCTTGGCCGCGACCGTCGTCTTCCACGTCGTGAGAGCGATCGACACCTTGAACGCGTCGAGGTTGTAGAACTTCTGCCCCTCGAGGTCGTCCGGATCGCCGAACACCTGGCGATACGGGAAGCGCAGCATCTGCAGCGCGTACTCGTTGGGCTCGAGCGTGCCGCCGGAGTTCGGCGCCTTGGCCGCGAGCCGCTTGCGCAGCTCGACCACGTCGAGCACGCCGGGCGCGTTCCGCCGGAAGGGGACGTCCACCGAGTTGGCCGAGGTGAACGTCGTCTTCGGCGGCACCGGGTCGCCGGTATTGCAGTCGCGCACCTTCACCTTGGCGCGGCGCTGCGCGGGCGGAGCCGCCGGATCCAGGCGCACGCCGAACTGGATGCCCTGGCGCGGCTCCTCGATGTGCACCACCGCCGGCACACCGTCGAACAGGACGAGGAGCACGGCCGGCGCCAGACGCTCCATGCGCAGCACCTTCATGCGATTCGGGTCCGACTCGGCGACCGTGGTGAGCGCGTCGTCCTCCAGCACGTCGCGCGAGTAGGCGCGCACGTGCAGGTTGGGCCACCCCGATACGAGCCGCGAGCGCATGAGGAAGCCGGTGATGGCGCCGCCTGTGCCCTCGAGGCGCTTCTCGCCGATGGGCCGCCGGATCGTTCGCTCCGCCTCGTCCACGTCGTCGCGGATCGCTGGGTAGACGGCCTCGAGCTGTGTGCGGTCGGCCGTGCTGATGGTGCCCACGCTGAGCACTCCCTGCACGAGCGCGTCGGTCCACGCGCGGTCGATGTAGAAGAAGCGCATCGACTCGATGGGCAGCAGGTTCGCGTCGGGCACCAGGTAGCTGAACGGCACACCGTGCAGCAGGCGCAGTCGAGCGAGGAAGCGCCGGAGCTCGCCGGGCACCACGTGGTCCCCGTCGTCCGGGTCGCGGTCGGTGACGATGCTCGCATAGTCCTGCGCCGCGACGATCGCGGCATCGATGGCGACGGTGGCGCTCAGGTACTGGTTCATGATTCGTCCTCGTCTCGTTCCGCGGCGGCGTCGAGCAGTGCGTCGAGCGCATCGCGTTGCGGCGCGGCCGCGGATCGTGCAACGCGTGCGCTTCGTGGCCGGAGGATCGGGCCTCCAGGTACCCCGCCGGTGGTGCCGCCCGGCACGGTGCGCAGCTGCGGCGCGGCCACGTCGAGGGCGCTCTTCAACTCTCCGGCGAGCGCGCCGCGCATCGTGGCGAGGGTAGCCTTGTCCAGCGACACGTTGCCGCGCGTGTTGGCTATCGGCACCTGCGCCTGCGCGACGGCGGCGAGGATGCCCACCTGCTCACCGGCCTTTCGCACCGCGTCGAGATCGAGACCCAAGCCCGAGGCGATGACCTCGTCGAGGTCGCCGCGCACGACGAGCGGACGGCCCGGATCGGCGACCGGACGGCGCGGACCGATCATCTGGTCGGGCGACTTCACCAGCGCGCCGAACATCTGCACGGCGACGAAGCGGCTCAGGTCGATGCGGCTGTCGGTGAGCGCGGGGATCGCGAACGGCGTGACGCTCGCCAGCAGCTCGCGAACGCGTCCGATGCCGAATTGCTCGCTGCGGAATCGCAGCAGGGCCGACACGACGGACAGCTGGGAGAGGCCGAGCAGCCGCCCGATCTCGAACGCGGCGGCGAGCGAAAGGTCCTCGCGTCCATCCGGCACGACGCGGCGGATCTGATCGGCGGAATGCGCGAGGATCGGCAGCGTGCCGTCCCCCGCCGTGCCGCGCAGCGTGGGGAAGGGGACGAGCGGTCCACGGTACCAGGCGCGCACCGCGTCGCCGCGGCGTGAGCGATGTCCGAGTCCGATGTGCCCCGTCTCGACGATCTCGGGCGGCGGTGCGCCGGCGGGAGGCGCGCCCTTCGCCCGCTCCGGAATGGTACCCAGCAGGCCGACATCGACGTCCTGCATCAACGTCTCGAACGTGGCGCCCTCGTTGGTGGTGAACGACCAGTGCGCGAGCACCGGGAAGCGCAGCACACGCTCGATGGCGAACGCCTCGATGGGATAGCGGAACCCCGAGCCCATCGTGTCGCGCACGAGCCGCTTCGCGTCCGGGTCGAGCGCGACGGCCGCCACCTTCTCCGTGGTCGTCGACCACTGCTGGCCAACGGACTGCTGCGTCATCGTCGCCGCGCCGTCCATGGCCGGCCCGACCGGCGACGACGAGGTGGCACGCAGCGGCGCGGCCTGCGCTGCGGATCCCGGCCGCGCGTCCAGCAGACCGCCCGCGATGCTGGGCAGGACGATGTTGCCGATGTCGATGCCGCCGACGACGCGGGTGTCTGGTCCCACGCTCGAGTTGACGGCGGCGAGCACCGACCAGTCCTGCGCGAGCTCGAAGTTGAACACGTTGACCGGCGGCTGCGGCGGCGGAAGCTCCGCGAGCTGGCCTTCGACGTTGACGAGGCAGGCCATGTATCGCACGGGCTTGCCCGCGGCGGTGTCGAACACGGGCAGCCGGTTCGCGAGGACCACGGCAAGCCAACCATCGTCGTCGCCGCTGGCCAGCTCGGTGTCGTTGACGTCCACCTCTCGCACGTGCACGAGCAGCGGCAGGTCCGCCTGACACGGGAAGATCTTCCGCACCACGGTCTCTGTCACGGCGAGGTAAAGTCCCTGCTCGACGTCCTTGTCCGTGGTGGCGTCGAGCAGCACGGTGTCTGGCGTGACGCACTGCGCCACCGGCGTGGCGGCGGAGAGCTGGGCCTCTCCCTCGGCCACGACGACGAGCGCGAGCCACGGCGTCGGCGACGTCGCGACCAGGCCGGCGGGATTGCGCTCCCACGGCAGCGTGCGCCGCTTCAGCACGATCTGCGGCAACCGGTCGCCGAACGCACCCTCGGCGTTCGCGGGCGGAAAGGTCGACAGGATCTGATCCGTCGGCATCGTGTACCGCGGCGCGGCCACGTTCACGTGCGTGGTCGCCGGCGCGACGGTGAACGGCAGTCCCGTATGCTCGCTCACCAGCTCGTACTGGCCGGCGGTCACCTTGGGCATGACGTTCGAGTGAAGCACGAAATATCCTGTCTTGGGCATCAGCGCCGATCTCCTGTTCTCTTCTTCGCCGTCTTCTTCGAACTCTTCTTCACGCTTTTCTTCACGACTTTCTTCGCCGCCGACTTCGTCGCGTTCTTCGCCGTCGTCTTGCCTCTCTTCTTCGCTGCGGTCTTGCCCCGCTTCGCCGATGCCGGCTTCGCCGACACCTCCGACGTCGCCCGTTTCGCCGGCGGCACGGGCAGCCCGATCGCGAGCGTCATGGCGCGCTGACGCTGCGCCGGCGTGCGCGTCGCTCCGAGCCACGCGAGCCGGCTCCCGCCTCCCTCCTTGGCTGGCGCCGCGGCGAATGGACGCATCGCCGAGTCGAGCCCGCGCGCGGAGATGAGCGCGATGGCGCCCGCGGCCGTCAGCTGCGCCGACCCCATCACGCCGACCAGCGACCAGCCCTCCTCGCTCGCGATGGTCACGACCACCGGACGCCCACGCTCGGGCACGACGTCGTAGGCCAGCACGCTGCGGTTCTCCATCACCAGGAGCACGGGCGGCCGCTCGCGTCCCGATGCGTCGACCGCGCGATCGGCTCCGTCCAGACCGAGCAACAGCTGGCGTCCGCCCACGATGTCGCCGAACGCGGCAGGGTCGTCGAGCACGATTACCACGGTGGTCGGCGCGCTGGCGAACGTGGTGGTCACGGTGCTCACCCCGCGCGCCAGCTCGGCGCCCGCCACCCAGCCGGCGTCCAGACGCTCGCGATGCATCCGCAGCGGATCGCCGCTCGCCCGCACCACGCAGCCCGGCGCCACAGCGGTCGACCAGCCGGCGTACGGCAGCTGCATCCCGGCGTGCCAGCCGAGCAAGCCGGCGTCGGACGCGTCGCTGTCCGCGGCCGCCTGTCCGATGGCGACGATGCGCTCCGCGCCCTGTGCGATGACGATGCTCGCGCCGTCCCGGCGAGCGACGCTTCCGCCCACGACGCGGTCGGCGAGCAGGTTGCCGCCGTGCCCGATCACCACGACGCGCGCCGGCGCGCCGGTCACGCCCAGTCGCGGACGCGCACCCTCCGGCGCCGCGTCGGCGAGCGCGTTCGGCATCTTGAGCACGACGATCTGACCGGCGAGCAGCATGGCTCCCGCCGAGCCGCGGTCGGCGCGCCTGCCGACGGCGCGCCCACCGACGGCGAGCCTGCCGGCCGCGAGTCCCGCAGTGAAGTCCGTGAGCTGCCCGGCGTTGGGCGCACCGGTGCGCGCCACGACGGCCGGTGCCGCGCGCGCGACCGCGGTGATCGGCACGTCCACGGCGCCGATCACCGTGCCGCGCCGCCCTGTGCTCACCGCGTTCGGATCGATCACGACGAGTCGCGCCGCGATCGACTTGCTGCGCTTCGCTTCCACCTGCGCCAACGTCGGCGGCGCGGTGCGCCATGCGCGCTCCGAGCCCTTCACGGTCGTGCGCACCGGCGACGAGACGCGCAGGTCGACGGTCGCTCCGGACATGAGCCCCACGGCGACGGGCGCGTCGACGAAGTAGTCGTAGACTTTCGCTGGCCTGGCCTCACCCACATCGGGGATGACCGTGGCCGGCGTCGCTTGCAGACGTTCGGCGAGCGTGCCCAGAAGCGGCGGCGACTGCCGTTCTCCACGCAAACTCGCCAGCGCCGTAGGCGTCGCCGTCTCGGCCAGGAACTTCCCGGCCGACTCGAACGCCGCGGCCACGGTGGCCGGCCCCGCGAGGAGCGCCGTGACCGCGCTCGCCTGCGACTTCAGCGTCGTGATGTCGATGCTGCGGCGCGTGAACGGCAACGGTCTCCGCGGCCCGATCTCCACCTGGTAGTATGGAATCTCCGGCCCGCCCGCGGATTCCACGGCGACGCATTCGAGATCGAGCTCGTTGAGCGCCTCGATCATCTCGGCCTTAGGGACCTTCCGGTTGTTCGGGTCCTGCGGCAGTCCCCACACGCCCACGGGGAACCGGCCGAACGGCCTCGCCGTCACCGCCAGCGGGAACGGCTGACCCACCCCTCCGCGCTTCCACGTCAGCACGATCGTCGGCGACACGTTCAACACGTTCATCGGAGCCACGCCGAGCGCTCGGCTGGGCGAGTGCGTGCTGTCCGGAGCGCCGGGCGCCAGCGCACGCGTGACCTTGGCCGCGGGCGCCGTGCTGGTGAAGGTCAGTCCGAACTCGGCGACCACGACGTACGGCCGCGCCGTCGAGCCGTCGGGCGTGGACTTCTCACCCTTGGCCGGCAGCGCACCGAACGAGGTCATCACCGCGTGCGCTCGCGCGCCGCCATCGCCCGCTTCGAGATACTTCTCGATGAACGCCGCGGCACTGATCGCCTGGTTCTGCGCCTTGTCGGAGCCGCCGAACTCCACAGTCAGCTCGATCGGGCCAACCTCGAACGTCGCGCGCCCGTGGAAGTCGGGCCCCGTGACGTCGATGCGCGCACCGATGCTGATGGAGATGGTGATCTCGCCGAAGATCCACGTGTCGATGGTGATGCCGGCGGCGATGCGTGCGTAGACGTTGACCTGGTACTTGAACGGATCGAAGTAGATGATGCCGTGCGCCCCGAACTTCACCTCGGCCCACGCCGGCCCGAACGTCGCCGACGCTTCGAAGTCGCCCCCCGCCATGAGCGCTTCCGACGTCAGCGCGAAGTAGCTCCCCGCCTTGATGACGATGTAGTCGCCGATGCCCCACCGCAGGCCCAGCCGCGGCACTTGCGGGTAGCCGTCGCGGTGGAAATCGGGGTGATAGCCGCCGAGCGTGAGCACGAACTCGCCACTGTGCTCGCCCTTGAACCAGATGACGAAGGCGAAGCCGCCGGTGAGCTTGATGTCGGGATAGAGCAGCCACGAGTTGTCCGTGAGCTGCCCCTGCACCCACAGCACGCCCTCGGCGCTGGAGAAGTGCACGAGTAGCGCGACCTCGATGGACACGAGCGCCACCTGCGGCCGCGGCAGCGCCATGCGCGCGAGGCCGAGCAGGTTGATGTCGAGCCCATCGCCGATCTCGACGGCCACGACGGCGATGCCGTCGACGAGGGCGAAGCTGTTGAACGACAGGCCGGCGGCGAACCAGAACGTTCCCTTCGACATCGGGAAGTACTGGCCGAGCGCGCGCAGCTGATCCATCGGGTTCTGCGGCGACGCTGCGATGTCGAGCGCCTGGATGAGCGGATAGTCGCCGAACCGCGAGAGATCCGTCGGCACGATGAGCTTGCGGTTGATCCCGAACCCGCCGCCGATGCCGGTGAGGAAGAACGCCGGCGGGCCGCCGAGCGGGCCGTTCACCGCGCCGATGGCGAAGAAGGCGGTGAACTTCTCACCGTTCTCCACGCCCTCGCCGTAGCCGCCGTAGATCGTGATGCCGTACACGGCGAAGCGGCCGAGCAGCATGCCGAGATACTCGACGCCCGCTTCGGTGGTCTGCTTGAGCAGCCCGCCCGCGATCGTGACGCCCGCCATGTTGGCCGAGACGGCGAGCCCGGCGAGATCCACCGCCCAGCTGTTCGGGCTGAAGAAGTCGCCGTTGGAGACGATGTACGTGATCTGCAGATCGTCGACCGCGCAGGTCAGCCCGAACATCGAGACGGAGCCGTCCATGAGCAGCGAGATGCGGTCGACGCGTCCGTTCGGCATCGTCACGCCGAAGCCGATCTGCTCCAGGTAGAGCGGTCCGAATCCGCGCTGGATCGCGATCCACCACGGACCGGCGCCGTCGCCGGCGCGCAGCGTGACGGACACCGGATCGCTGCCGCGCTTCTGGATCGCGAGCGCGGGGGAGAACGCCGGCTTGGGCGGCGTTGGGCCCGTGTCGCGCATCACGCCGGTGGCGATGCCGTTCTCACCGCCGCCGCCGCTGGCGGACACCGCGAGGTTGGAGAACTGGAGCTGGACACCGCCGCTGCGCGCGCCGCTCGTATCGAACGCGGCGTACGTGTGCACCGCGATCGACTCGAGCGTGATGCCCATGTCGAGCAGCGGCCCCGAGCTCTTGCCGATCCGGAGCCCCACGCCATTCACGACGAGACTCGGCGTGAACCGCAGCGGAAGCGTGTCCGGCAGGAATCCCACGAACAGTCCGCCGTCGCCCGGCGGGTTGTCCTGGATCCACGAGTCGTCGTTCTCCAGCCAGAGCATGACGTCGCCGGTCACCAGCGCCATGCGTTCCGTGAGGCCGGCCTGCAGGCCGATCGTGCCGTCCACCTTGGTGAACGAGAGCTCGAGTCCCTCCACGGTGATGGAGATGCCGGCGTTGGCGATGTTGCCGAACAGCTTGTGGATGCGTGCCAACAGCGTGGCCGGATCGAACACGCCGTTGATCAGCTGCGTCGGGTTCGCGACGTTCGCGAGCACGACGCCGCGCAGCATGTTGCGCACGGTCGTGGCGCCCACGGATTGATCGAGCAGATCGATGACGGGCTGCTGCGCCATGGCCACGGCCGCCACGAGGTCCGCCACGACCTCCACGATGCGGAGCGCCACCTGCGTCGGGTCCACCGTCTCCACCGCGGTCGCGATGGTCCCATCGCTGGCGACGAACGCAAAAGTGCCGCTGTCGAGAAGCCAGCGCACGGCGAAGCGGCGTGTGTCGTCCACCGCCATGCCGATCGCGACGCGCCGTCCCCCCGCCGGGCTCAGTCCAGCCGCGACGGTCACGAACGGCCGGAGTGTCACGCCGCCAGCGGGGATCGCCGCGGGGCCCGCAGTGACGGTCAGCTCGACGAGGCCCGCAGCGCTGATGGCGACGACGAAGCTGATCTCGTCGATCCCGGGCACGGCGACGCCGTCGCCCGTGAGGGTCACCACACCGGTGGTCGGGCTCCACGAGAGGGAGACGTCGCCGATGGTGACGGCGAGGGCGCTCGGGGTCGAGGTGACGACGATCGACGATGGCGTGAACTGATCGAGCAGCGGCGCAATCGTGCTGAGCCCCGTAGCCGTGATCGACGGGATCGCGGCGGTGAGCGCACCAACAGGGTTCGACGCATACGCCTGAATGGCCGCGCGGTCGAAGCGCCTCGGCGCACCCGTGCGCAGCGCGAACGCGTCGCCCACCTTCGCCACGAGCGGCCCGGTCGGCGCGGGAAGCTCCGCCAGCTTGTCGAGCAGGAAGGGCAGCGCAGCTTCGGCCGCCGCGGCCAGGGAGCCGAGGCCCGCGAAGGGAATGAGCGGGATGTCCGCCCCGGTGGCCGGCCGCAGGAACAGCTCGATGCCGCCGGCACCGATTCTCGTGTACACGGCCTGTCGGCCCGCGGTCGCCCCGTCGAGCCCAACGTGTGTCTCGAGGGCGACGGCCGGTGGGCCCACGGGACCGATGGTCAGGCTCGCGCCCAGCCCCGCGCTGAGGCGCGCCGTCGCGCCGCCGGGCGCCGTCCACGCCGTGGGGTCGACGTCGAGCGTGAGGCGAGCGCCGGCACCGGCTGCGGCGACGGACACTGAGACGCCGTTGGCCAACACGATCGGCGAGCCGGGCGCGCCGGCCACGCCGAGCAGAGGACGCAGCGCGTCGAACAGCTGCTGGATCTTCGCCGAATCGGCGCCGAGCGACTCGGCACTGCGCAGCCAGCCGGCGGGATCGGCGAGCAACCCGGCGAGTGGACGGATCGAGCGGTCGACGTCGCCCACCGCTCCGCTGAGCAGCCCGATCGCGTCGAGCGCGGCGTCGATGACGGGACGCGCCGTGTCGTCGGCGCGCCGCATGATCTCGAGCGCGGCGTGTGCTGCGAGACTCGGCGCCGCGCGCGCCAGCATCCGCGCCAGCGCCACACCGTCGGGCGACGGCCACAGCATCACCGAGTCGGTAGCGCCGCCCGGCTGCCGCCACTCGAGCGACGCCTGCAGCGGCGCCAGATTCACGACCGCTCGCAATCCGCCCGACGACGTCGGCGCGACCGCCGGTCCGAAGCTGAGCTGCCCGCTCAGACCGGACGGCGACGCAGTGACGTCGGCGCGCCAGCCGAAGCGCCCGCTCGTGTCGGAGCCGCCGACCACGCGGATCGTGCGAGCCGCGAGATCCACGGTCGCGCCGAGTGGGCCGAGCAGTGCCACGATCGCGGCCGAGAGCGAGCCCTCCGAGGTGGCCAGCCGCTGGCGGATGAGGCCACCGGGATCGAAGATCAGCTGATCGACGGCATCGCCGGCCACGCCGCCCGCCGGGTCGGTGAGTCCGAGTGCGGCCAGCAGCTGCGCCAGTGCGACCGACGCCGCGCCGCCCGCGTCGGCGCTCACGCGCTGGATGGCCGTCGCCAGCAGGACGCGCGCCTCGGGGAGCACGGGCACCGCGCCCGCGCCGGTGCCCAGCACGAGCCGCTCCCACGATTGGCCGAACACGCGCGCGTCGTGCAGCGTGATCGTCGCCGTGCCCTGCCCGACGCCGTCGAGCGGGACGGAGACGTCGGCCGTGACCATGCGCAGCTCGAGCTCCGGCGTGGCGGCGAGCCATGCGACCGGGTCGGCGACGCGGAGCTGAACGCGCAGGCCTGGCGTGGTATCGACTCCGTCGACGTCGTCGTACGAGAACAGCGTGACGAGCGCGGTCCCGCTCACCGACACGCCGCTACCGGTGCTGGCCGGCACGACGAGCCGCAGCCCTGCGCCCACGCCGGCCGGCCCCGGAAGCGGTTTGGCCGCTCGGATGCGCGCCCGCTCGGCCAGGCCAGCCGCGACGATCGCCGTCATCGCTCGGCTCACCTGCGACTCGGACACCACGCCGAACAGCGCCGAGACGGTCAGGCCGGCGCGCGTCGCCGGCGGCGGCGTCACCGGCGGGCGCAGCTCGGCCGCCGGATCCACCCGTTCCACGAGCTCCATCATCGCGCCGACGAGCGCGCGGCCCAGCGCGAGGTCCGCGTCCTCGACGTCGGCGTCCGGGACGGTCGCGTCCACGACGAGCGGTGTGGGGAGCAGCCGGTACAGCAGCCGAAGCGCGTCGGCGGTGGGCTGCGCGCTGATCGCCGTCAGCGAGATGGGCGCCAGCGGGGTGCCGAGCAGCACGAGATCGGTCACCGCGGCCTGCGCCTGCGCGGCGAGGCGCGCGGCATGCCCCGCGCCGGCCACCGCCACCACGGCGATGTCGCTGCTCACGCCCGCGAGCGCGTCGAGCACGCGCGCCAGTCGCGCCGCTTGCTCCACCGTGCCGTCGCTCGCGCTGCCCGTCGCCGGCAGGGAATCGGTGCGGCCAGCCAACGCCACGAACCAATCACCGACGGCCGGCGCGGGCGCCGCGAACATCGTCGCGTCCAGGCGGGGCGTCGTGAGATCCACCCCGCGACCAGCGGGCGCGTCGGGCCACGCCGCGCCTCCGAGCGCCACGTACACCGTCGTGGTCGGGATGCGGCCGGTGACGACTTCCAGATCGAGTTGCTCGAACAGCTGTCCCGCCGCCACGCCCCGGCGGCCGACCGTCACGTCGCCCGGTGCGCTGGCCGGCGGCACGATGCGGCCATCGCCCCCGACCCAGCGCTGAGCGAGCGCCGCGAGCCCGACTTCGACGTTGCGACCGTCGACCAGGTCTCGAACGTCGGCGGCGACGCCCGCCTCCGCCCGCAGTGCGACGTCGAGCGCTCGCGGAGGCAGGCCGGGGTCGCCCGGACGCCACTGCTGGAGCGATTCGGGCACCCGCGTGATCGTCCGCTCGAGGCCCTCGGGTGGGAACCAGACGGCGAGATTCGGCAGGCCGTCGGCGAGCGGTAGCCGGTATGGATCGTCCGGGTGCCCGGTGCCTTCCAGGAAGCCGCGGTTCGGTCCCGATCCGGCGAACAGATCGGCGATCACCGACAGAGCCTGCGGCCCCACGTCGCTCATCAGCAACTGCGGCAGCCATGCGCGGAGTGCCGCCGCCGGGTCGGCGACGAGATCGGCGAGCCGCAGGCGGGTGGCGTCGAACGTCTCGAGGCCGGAGTCCGGCAGTTCAGTGGTCCAGCCGAGCGCCCTCACCGCGTCGGCAACGAACCCGCCGATCAACTCGCCGAGGTAGCCGACGAGCGCCTCGATACCGTCCCACGCCGCCGCGGGCAGTACGACGCTGCCGTCCGCGGCGATCACCGGCAGCGCGATCGCGCGCGTCACCGTCCCGGTGGTGAGCTGGAGGTTCGGCGCCTGGACGGAGGCCGAGATGCCGGCCGCCGGCGTCCAGCCGAGCCGCAGTCCGACGGTGCTCGCGCTCAGCGTGGCGCCCGCACCCAGCGGGAGCAGCACGCGCGGCGGGTTGACGCCCCTCTCGCGCGCCGACAGCGTCCATTCGAAGCCCGGCAACAGACTTCCGGTGCGTGCGGTCAGATCCAGCTCGGCGATGGTCGCGGCGAGCCGCGTCTCGATCACCGTGCATCGCTGGCCCAGTGTGTCGACGCTCGTCGACGCCGCGACCCGCACGTGCAGCGTCGAGCCGTCCACGGCCACCTCGAGCGCCAGCGGACCGATGAGCGGCACACGCCAGGGATCGATCAGACTGCCAGCGCCCAGAATCGCCGACCCCACCGCGCTCGCGTCGGCCAGCGCAGTCCGCAGCTGCGCCAGCACCGACGTCATCGCCGACGGCACGGCCACCAAATCTCGCCAGTACGTCGTCACAGCGCCGGCGGGGTCTGACATCAGCGCAGCCAAACCGATCGCGGTGACGCCGGCCGGCGCGTCGAGCCCGATGAGCAGCCGCACCGTCGGTAGCGCGCCACCCAGTCCGCCGAGGAGCTGGTTGGCGACGTCGCTGACCGTGTTGCCCACGGCGTCCATCACCGCGTCGGGCGACGTGAGGTCGAGGGTGGGATACTCGTGGGTCCCCAGCACGACACCATCGGCGGCGAGCACGAAGGTGAGCTTTCGCTCGGCGTTCACGGCGAAGCCGACGCGGAGCGTGTCCGCGCGGGCGACGGTGGGGTTCGTGACATCCAGAATTCGGGCGCTCGGCCGGCCAGCCGCGGCCCACACGCCGAAGCGCGGAAATGCGGACGCCGATCCCGTGACGAGATCGATCTGGAACAGGTCGGCCCGCGCTTCCACCCGTGCCGACGCGCTGCCGAGCTCCACGCCGAGCGTGGGAGTGAGACGCGCGTTGCCAGTGGGGCCCGTGTCGACGCGGAGGCCGAGCGTCAGGTCCGCGCTGCCTCCCAGATCGAACGAGACGGCGTCGCCCGCCTGCGTCCCGCCGAGCAGATTGGCCAGGTAGCCGATCCAGGCCGAACGTTGAGCCGGCGTGGTGATGATGCCGTGGAGCCAGGCGGCGATGGCGCCGACGCCCAGTGTGGGCAGCTGCGTGATCGGGAAATCGGGGACCGCATCGCCAGACTTGAGACCGAGCAGGCCCCCGACCGCGGCGATCAGCGAGCCGGCTGCCGCCGTGTCGGCCTGCGCACGGACGAGCGACAGGACCAGATCGAGGAGTGCGTCGTCGAGCTCGTCCAGCCCATCGGCGGCCACGCGGATGTCGCGCGGAGCGGTGGCGCCCGGGAGCTGGAACCCCGTGAGGCTGAGGCCGAACACCGGGTCGGCCGGATCGCCGGGCGCGGTCGGGAGGTCGACGTCGATCCCGATGGCGCCGAGGCGCGCCACTCCCGGCACCGGAGCCGACGCGTCGACGGTGATGGAGGTGGCGATGCGAATGCGCCCGCCGGCGGAGCCGAGCAGCAGCGGCACCGTGACGTTCGGGCCGCCGGACTTCTCGGCTCGGAACAGCGGGATGGCGAGGGTCGTCTCGGAAGCCGGCGCCGTCGTGCGGACCGAGAGCCCGACGCCGATGTGGATGCCGTCGGGCCGCGAGTCGTCGACGGTGACGGCGACGGTGAGGTCCGGATCCTCGAGGTGAACGATCGGGAGCCACACCACGCCGCGCGGATCGGTGGTGCGATCGGCGCCACCCATCGCCTCGTCGACGAAGGCGATGAGCGCGGCGCGCTGCTCGTCGTTGGAGAGAATGCTCCCGAGCGATTCCTCGGGATTGCCGAACCAGCTCGGATTCGGACTGCCATCCGGAGTGAAGACCCCGAGAGCGACCGCGAGATTGCCGAGTACGCCGAGATCCTGGGTCGCGACGGTCATCGTGGCCTCGTCGTCGTCGAGGGCGACTTCAGACCTGTGGAGCCGGAGAAGCGGTGCCGCGCCATCGGTACGATCTGGAGGCCGCGCTGTGATGCGACCAGTTCGACCGGCACGAGGATGTTGCCGCGCGCATCCGAGCCGGTGGCTCCGGCGATGCCGGTGACCATGCCGAGCACGCACTGCCACGCGAAGGCGACGAGTGCCTCGCCCCACGCGCCGACGATCAGCGGCGGTCCGTTCGGTCGCCGGAGGGTGGAGGCGTAGAGACCGGAGGGCTCTTTTGCCGAGCCGACGGCGAAGAAGACTTCGATGGTTGCGTTCCCGGTCTGATCGCACCGCACCGGGATCTGCACCTGGATCAATCCATCGCTGAGCTTGACCTGCAGCTCGACGAGATTGACGGCGAGCTCACTCTCACCGTCGACCCACACGACCTCGGTGCGCTTGGTGGGTCTGAACATGCCGGCCGCCCGCCTCGCGGCGACGCGCACGAACTCCGTGACCTGTTTGTCTTCGACGAACACCGGCGGCGAGATGGCGCCCTCGGCCATTGCCACCTGCACTTTCGGCATCCTGTTGGCGCGGCGCTCCTCTTGGATGAAGCGCGCATACTCCGGTGCGACGGCGTCTGACATCGAGACTCCATCCAGGCTGCGCAGAATTCCGATCCTCCGGAGACGAGAGCCATCCGAATCCGGAGCGCGTTGTCAAGACGCGACACGTGCAGTCGAAAGCGAGCGCAGAATCGTACCGCGCATCGATCAGCGCGCGAGTGTCGGACTTAGAAAATTCTTAGTGATGGGGATCAGATTCGTTGGAATGCTTTCAGCGAGCATGACTCCGCGCCGCAGCGCTGGGGACGCACCGCGTGGCGTTTCAACGGCACGGGAACGGATGACACGGATGCAACGGATTGCAACGGATTGCAACGGATGAACTGCAACGACAACAGCCAACTGATTTAGGGTCGCGGGGCCGAGGCCGTGCGCCGCAGCTCGAAAAGAATCGGAAGGCTGGCTCTCAGTGATGTCCGCGCGGAGGTAGTGGCGCCCCCGCCGGAGCCGTATCGGTTCAAATCCGTTGAGATCCGGTGAAATCCGTTCCCTGCCTTTCTGACGCCACGCGACGCGTCTTCGGGCAAGCAAGAGATCGGCGATTCACTCCGTCCGCTTGCGCAGCTCACTCACCGAGCTGAATACTTCCCTGTCCCTTCGACAGGAGAAATGCGTTTGACGAGCGCGCTGGTCGTGAAGCAAGGCTCTCTGGCTCTGCTCATCCTGAAAGCGCTGTCGGTCCAATCCGAGCACGGATGGGGGATCAGCGCGCGCATCGCCCAGATGTCCCGCGATGTCTTCCAGGTCGGGCAGGGCTCACTGTATCCGGCACTCCATCGGCTCGAGAAGGCCGGATGGGTCAACTCGTACTGGCGCGCGACGGAGAACAATCGGATCGCCAGGTACTACGAGCTCACGACCGACGGCCGGCGCGCGCTTGCGATCGAGACGGCGGAATGGCGGCTCTACGCCGGCGCGATGAATCAGGTCATCGACGAGGCGCCGTAGCGCGTCGGGTCCGCGCGCGTGGTTGGCGTCAGACGCGCGCCATTCGCTTCGAGCGCCGCTCCAGCTCGCGGAAGTGCCGGGCGTGATCGGCGAGGATCTTCTTCTGGTTCTTCAGGATGGCGTCCTGGTTCCGGATGATCGTGCTCTGGTTGGCGAGGATCGGCGCGAGATGCGCCTGGTTCTTGAGGATCTTCTTCTGATTCGCCACGATCACCCGGTGACCGGCGATGATCTTCTGCTGGTTCTTGACTGTCGCTTGTGCCATCGTGCTCCTCGAGAGTGGACGTCGGCGTCCGGCGTGATCGCCCGAGCTTCCGCGCGCGAACTATGCCCGGTGCGACGTGGCCGAGGCAAGGTCCGGCCCTCGGCACCGACGGCCGCCGAGCGGGCCGGCGCACTCTGTGCGTTGCCGCGCCCCATGGATCAGGTTCTCACCAAGCAGCAGGCCGACCTCGTGGCGCTCGAGCGCCGGCTCGTGCTGAGCGTTCGCGACGCACTCTCGCAGGCCGGCGGCCCGCGGGGGGACGTCGAACGGCTCGCTCAGCTCGTCACCGAGATGGACGAGCTGTTCCTCCTCGTGGTGGCGGGCGAGTACAACGCCGGCAAGAGCACGTTCATCAACGCGCTCCTCGGCGACGAGGTGTTCGCCATGGGCGACCTGCCCACCACCCGCGTGATCTCCATCCTGCGGTACGGCGAGGCCGAGCCGCCCGAGGCCGCGGGCGAGCACACCCGCATCTACCGGTACCCGCTCGACGTCCTTCGCGATCTCGAGATCGTCGACACGCCGGGGACGAACTCCATCGAGCGGATGGAAGAGGAGATCACCCGCGGCTTCGTGCCGCGCGCGGATCTGGTGCTGTTCGTCACGAGCCTGCTCCAGCCGCTCACGGCGAGCGAGCTGGACTTCCTGACCCACATTCGTGAGTGGGGCAAGAAGATCATCTTCGTGGTGAACGGCGTGGACCGCCGTAATTCCGACGATCAGCTCACGAGGGTTCGCGAATACCTGACGCACGAGGTGCGCACGCGCCTCGGTGAGCCGGCGCCGACGATGTATTTCATCAGCGCGCTGCGTGCTCTCCAGCGCAAGCTCGCGTCGAAGGGGGGCGCGCCGCCGACGGGCGTTGCCGACGTTCCTACGCCCGATCCGCTCGACGAGTTCGCCGCGCTCGAGCGATACCTGATCGAGACGCTCCGCGACGCCGAGCGCGTGCGCCTCAAGCTGCTCTCGCCGCTGGGCGTGCTGCGGCACGTGCTCGAACAGAATCTCGCCGCGGTCGAGGGCCGTCGCACCCTGGTGACGGAAGACGGGGGCGTGCTTCGCTCCGTGCGCGGCCAGCTCGACAGCTACACTGCCGAGATGCGGACCGATTCCGAGCGGTACCTGCTGGAGCTCCGTGAATCGCTCGCTGGCGTGGAGAAGCGCGGCCGCACCTGGCTCGAGCGCAACATCCGCGTGGGCAACTTCAACATGCTGCGGAACAAGGATGCGGTCGAGAACCGCTTCCGCAACGAAGTGGTCGCCGGCGCGCCCGCGGAGATCGAAGCCGTGGTGCACCGCATGGTCGACTGGACGGTGCGCCGGAACCTCAAGCTCTGGACGACCGTGTTCGCCGAACTGGACGCGCATACCGCGCGGCTTCGTGCGTCGGGCGCGCTCGCGGCGCACGCCGACTCGGAGTTCCAGTACAACCGGGAGGATCTCTTCGCCCGGATGCGCCAGCCGATCGAGCAGCGGCTCGGCGACTTCAACGCCGAGGCAGAGGCGCGGGGCGTGGTCGAGTCGATGCGCGAGGCGGTGACCCAGGCGTTCGGCGTCAACGTGCTCGCCCTCGGACTCGGTGCCGTGCTGGTGGCGGTGTTCACCACCGCGGCGCTGGACGTGACCGGCGTCCTCACGGCGACGCTGTTCGCGATCGCGGGGTGGTTCATCATCCCCGCACGGCGGCGCCACCTGATCCGCGAGCTCGAGGTGAAGATCGCGAAGCTGGGCGCCGATCTCTCGGCGCTGCTCGCAGCGAAGTTCGACGAGCAGCTGCGGCACTATGAGCAGCAGATGATCGAGGTGATCCAGCCGTATGAGCGTTTCCTGGAGACCGAGCGAGTAAAGCTGGAGCGGGCGTTGTCGGAGCTCGAGGCCGCGAGGCGCCAGGTGGACGGGCTCGAGCAGCGTATCATCGCCACGTTTCCCGAGCGGGTAGCCTGAGCCGACGGCGCGTTCACGTATCGTGCGTGACGCCGTCCGCGGCGCTCCAGGTAACTTCTCACGGACTCCCGAGGACACGCTACATGGATTGGCTCACGGATCCGCAGGCCTGGGTCGCCTTCGCCACGCTGACCGCGCTCGAGATCGTGCTCGGCGTCGACAACGTGGTATTCATCTCCATCCTCGCTGGCAAGCTCGCACCCGACCAGAGGGAGAAGGCGCGCCGCTGGGGGCTCGGGCTCGCCATGGTGATGCGCATCCTGCTGCTGATGTCCATCTCGTGGGTCGTCGGGCTCACGAACCCGCTATTCACCGTGCTCGGACAGGAGATCTCGGGGCGCGACATCATACTGATCGGGGGCGGACTCTTCCTGCTCGCCAAGGCCACCCACGAGATGCACGACCGGCTCGAGGGCGACGAGGGCGCCGCCTCGGCGCGTGTGGCGGCGTCGTTCGGTGCGGTGATCGTGCAGATCTTGCTACTCGACATCGTCTTCTCCCTCGACTCCGTGATCACGGCGATCGGGATGGCCGACGACCTGGGCGTGATGATCGCCGCGGTGGTGGTCGCGGTGGGCTTCATGTTCGCGTTCTCCGGGCACATCAGCGCGTTCGTCGAGCGGCACCCGACGATGAAGGTGCTGGCACTGAGCTTCCTGCTGCTCATCGGCGCGACGCTCGTCGCTGAAGGGTTCGACGCGCACATCCCGAAGGGGTACATCTACTTCGCGATGGCGTTCTCGCTGTTCGTCGAAACGATCAACCTTCGCGTGCGGCGCCGGTCGGTGGAGCCGCCCGTGCACCTGCACGCGGCGTATCGGGAGGAGGGCGCCACGCCCGTGACGGAGCCTGTCCACCCACGTGGGCCAACCGCGAGGGATCGTTGATGGACGAAAGTCTCGGCATGGCGCGCTTCCCACGCTCATCGAAGTATCACGCCGACTGGGTGCTCTCGGCGGTGAGCGGTGCGGCGAATCCGCTGTGGATGGCGGAGTGGCTCGCCGAATCGCTGGAGCTCACGCCCGGCATGCGGGTGCTCGACCTCGGCTGCGGGCGGGCGGCGTCGTCCGTGTTCCTGCACCGCGAGTACGGCGTGCAGGTGTGGGCCACCGATCTCTGGTTCAGTGCGACGGAGAACCTGCAGCGCATCCGCGACGCGGGCGTCGAGGACGGCGTCTTCCCGATCCACGCGGACGCTCGTGCGCTCCCCTTCGCGGCCGAGTTCTTCGATGCCGTGATCTCGCTCGACGCGTTCTCGTACTTCGGCACCGACGATCTGTACCTGAACACGCTCGCGCGGCTCGTGAAGCCCGGCGGGGCGATCGGAATCGCCGGAGCGGGGTTGGTCCGCGAGATCGAGGGCGCGGTGCCGGAGCATCTGCGCGAGTGGTGGACGCCGGACCTCTGGTGCCTGCACTCCGCCGCGTGGTGGCGACGGCACTGGGAGAGATCCGGCATCGTGCACGTGACGTCGGCGGATACGATGGCCGACGGGTGGCGCGTCTGGCTCGACTGGCATCGCGTCGTTGCGCCCGACAACGCGACGGAGATCAATGCAATCGAGGCCGATCGGGGGGAGTACGTCGGCTACGTGCGCGTGGTCGCTCGCCGAGAGTCCGGGGTGCAGCTCGACGAGCCACTCCTCTCCGTTCCGACGGAATATCGGCACGCGCCGCTGCTGCGATAGCCGGATCTCAGCGCGGTGCGGTACGGCGCGCCGCGTTCACCAGTGGAAGAAGGAGCGAGAGTGCCGAAGCGAAACGTCAGCTCGGGATGGCGATGGTGCGCCGCCCTCCTCGCCGCGAGCGGCTGCGCAGTGGTGCACCGGCCGCCCGCGACGATCGCATCCATCGTCGCCTACGGTGACAGCGCGCGTGTCGCCGAGCGAGCGACGGTGGACACGGTGGTCGCACGGCTCGCGCAACGCGCGGCCGCGCGAGGCGATCGCACGCTCGACGTGCTGCTCCTCTCGGGCGGCGGGCAGCACGGCGCATACGGCGTCGGCTTCCTTCGCGGCTGGCGCGAGCGGCCCGGCGCGCCGATGCCGGCCTTCGATCTCGTGACGGGCGTGAGCACCGGGGCGCTCCAGGCGCCGTTCGCTCTGCTCGGTACGGAGGCCGCGCTGGACACGCTTTCCGCCGTGTACGGGAGAGCGGCCGACGAGATCGCGCCGACGATCAACTGGCTGTTCTGGCTGCGACGCACCGGTGGGCTCGTGAAGACGGACCGCTACGAGCGTACCATCGAACGGTTGTTCGACACGCGGCTGCGCGATCAGCTCGAGGTCCAGTTTCGCTCGGGCCGGCAGCTCGTGGTGTCGACCACCGATTTCGACCTGGGCGTCGGCCGCGACTGGGACATCCGGCGCGAGCTCGGGAGCACCGCGGACGGCATCGTGCGCGCACGAACGCTGTTCGTCGCGTCGACGGCGATCCCCGGCATCTTCCCGCCCGTCGTGCTCGACGGACACGTGCAGGCGGATGGAGGCGTCGTGTCGAACCTGGCTGCAGTGCTCGATCTGGACGACTATCGCGTGCTCGCCGAGCGGCTGGGCGCGTCGGGGACGGCCAGCGCCGCGAGCCCGGTGACGGTGCGCGTGTGGGTGGTGATGAACATGTTCACGCACGCGCCGGTGCAGGTTACCGACCCGGCGAGCCGGCGGCGCATCTCCGCTCGTGGGAACGGGCTTCTGTTCGGCGCGCAGCAGTCGCAGGTGGTGCGACGCCTCGCCGAGCTCGCGCGCGCGGTGAGCACCGACGTGCCGGGGCTCAGGATGGAGCTGCGTTACACGGCGGTCCCGGCGGAGCTGTCTCGCGAGCCGGGCGCGAACAAGCTGTTCGACGCCGACTGGATGCGCCGCCTCGACACGCTCGGCTACGAGCGCGCACGGAGCGCGTCGCCCTGGGACGCGCTGCCCTCGGCGTACGAGCGCCCGCCGAGCATCCGCAGGCCGTGATCGCGGGTGAACGCGAGAACGGCGGCGCGATTCGCATCGCGCCGCCGTTCACCGTCCGCCGGTAGTGCTCAGCGCAGCTGGCCGTCACCCGCCGGCTGCTGGGCCTCGGCCTGATCCTGGGTCGGCCGTGCTCGCACGCGCGGCTGCTGTCCGAAGGTATAGCTGAAGCTGAGGAACGCGCCGCGTGCGCCGAACTTACGCCG
>JBDSDB010000003.1:0-4571 GCA_039920785.1 Gemmatimonadaceae bacterium | reverse complement strand
AAACTCCTCGGTCGCCGGTCCGTTGCACTTCGACGCTTGGGATACGACGTTCTCATGCAGGAACTGGCTTGGCAAGCGCTCACGACGGGATCGAAGGGGGCAGTTCGTCGAGATTCGATGCCGATGCACCGCTTCTCGACGAACCGCATTCCCAGTTCCCAGGCGATTGGTCTCGTGTCATCTCACGGCAGAACGGCCACTGATGGCGCGGCCGCGACGATATTACGTAGACCGCTCGCTCACGCTCGCCCGCGCCACCCCCGTGCTCCACACTCAGCCTTGTTCTTCCCTCGCTACTCCCACGCCTCGTGACGTGACGTCGCGAACGTCGCGATGGCGCGCCGTCCGGCGGGCGCCGTGGCCCGCGCGCGCCGCGGTCGCCCTCGTCGCCGCGCTCGCTCTCGCACCCTCCTCCGCCGCGTCGCAGGACGCACCGCCGCGCGCCGACTCTCTCGCTCGCGTCACCGTCACGGCGCGCCACGACGGCGCACCAGCCGCGGGCGTCGTTGTGCGAACCATTCTCGACTCAGTGGGCACGGGCCAACCCGCTCGACCACAGGCCGCCGCGCAGACCGACGCCCGCGGTATCGCCACGCTCACCCTCCCCGCCAGTGTACGAACCTTCGTCGCCTCGCGCCTCGGCCTTCGCCCCGACACGCTGCGACTCAGGCTCCGCGCCGGACAGGACACCGCGATCGTCATCGAGCTCGAGGCGCAGGAAACCGAGTTGGAGACGATCGTGGTCACCGCCACACGCGGTGAGCGGCGCGTCGAGGACACGCCGCTTCGCGTCGAGGTGATCGATGAAGACGAGATCGCCGAGAAGGTAGCGATGACGCCCGGCGACATCGCCATGATGCTCAACGAGACGAGCGGGCTCCGCGTGCAGTCGAGCAACCCGTCGCTCGGCGGAGCGAGCGTGCGCATCCAGGGGCTGCGCGGCCGCTACTCGCTCATCCTCTCCGACGGACTTCCGCTCTACGGACAGGCGGGTGGACTCGCGCTCATGCAGATCCCGCCGCTCGACCTCGCGCGCGTCGAAGTCATCAAAGGTTCGGCGTCCGCGCTCTACGGCGGGTCGGCACTCGGTGGCGTGATCAACCTCGTATCGCGCCGTCCGTCGCCCGAGGCCACGCGCACCGTGCTCGTCAACCGGACGTCGCGCGGCGGCAGCGACGGTGTCTTCTTCGGCGCCGGCCCGATCACGAGCCGTATCGGTTACACGCTCCTTGCGAGCGCGCACGGCCAGACGCGCCAGGACGTCGACGACGACGGCTGGATGGACATTCCCGGTTATTCGCGAGGCGTGATCCGCCCGCGCCTGCACTTCGACGATGGAGCGGGACGAACGGCGTTCCTCACGGTCGGGTTCACCGCCGAGGATCGGAGCGGCGGTTCGCCCGAGGGGCGCGGAATGCCGAGCGGCGTCGGTCCGTTCGTGGAAGGTCTGCGCACGCGGCGCGCCGACGTCGGTGCGCTCGCGCGGTGGGTGATCGCCGACTCCGGTGCGACGCCGTTCCACGGCGCGATCCTCACCGTGCGCGGCGTGCTCGTTGGCCAGGAGCACGGTCACCGGTTCGGCAGCCTGCTCGAGCACGATCGACATCGTACGGAGTTCGTCGAAGCCGCGCTCGCGGTGCCGCGCGGCCGACTCACCGCCGTCGTCGGCGCCGCGTACGAAGGGGAGATGCTGCGCGCAGTCGACGTCGCCGGATTCGACTACAGGCACTCGGTGCCCGCCGCGTTCGGCCAGGTGGACGTCGACGTCACATCGCTGCTGGCGCTCTCGGCAAGTGTGCGGGCCGACGCACACAACGTGTACGGCACCACGGTCAACCCGCGCCTCTCGCTCCTGCTGCGGGGACCTCTCGAGGGCGTGCTCGCCGGATGGACGACGCGACTGTCGGGCGGGACGGGCACCGCGGCACCAACACCGTTCACCGATGAGACCAACGCAACGACGCTCTCGGCGGTCGAACCGTACGTCATCAACGGACGTTCCACCCTCGTCTCCGAGCGCGCTCGCAGCGCCTCGCTCGACATGGGCGGTCCGGTACGCACGGCGATCGGACGACTCGAGCTCAATGCGACCATGTTCGCGTCGCGCATCGAGCAGCCGCTGCTCGCGCGTGATTCGCCGCGACAAGCATTTGCCGGCGGTCCGGGTCTCGTGCTCGTGAACGCATCGGTGCCGACGACCACTTGGGGCGCGGAGATGTTCGCGCGACTCCGCATCGAGCACGTGCTGTCGGGCGATCTCGGACTCATCGGCACCTACGCCCATCTTCGGTCCACGGAAGAGAACCCCGACATCCTCGGCGAGCCGCGCGACGCACCGCTCACGCCGCGTCACGCCGCCGGCTTCGACGTGATCTGGGAGAAGGAATCGCGTGGCCGAGTCGGTCTGGAGCTCTACTACACCGGGCACCAGTCGCTCGACGACAACCCATATCGCACCGAGAGCCGGCCGTATCTGTTGGTCGGTCTCCTCGGGGAATGGCGCGTCGGCCCATCCCGCCGCACGACGATCTTCGTGAACAGCGAAAACCTCGGCGGCGTGCGGCAGACGCGCTTCGATCGGCTCGTGCTCCCTCAACGCGGGCGCGGCGGCCGATGGACCACCGATGCGTGGACCGAGCTCGCGGGCGCGACGATCAATGCCGGAGTGCGCGCCGACTTCTAAGGCGTGGAGACGTCGGCGATCCAGAGCCCCTCATACGGCCGCACACGTCCGAACGCGCCCCCCTCATCCGGCGAGTCGCGAGATCAAGCAGGAACGTAGGTCAACCTGATCACATCCTCGCCAATCCGATCACTAGTTAAAAGTCGGAGCGGCGGCCGAGGTCCGGCGAAGTATGGTTTGCCGTGACCGAGCACGACGGGGTGCAGGTAGATACGGTACTCATCGATCAGGCCAAGTTCGGTGAGGCTTTGCGCCAAGCCGGGGCCAGCAACTTCGATCTCTCCCTCGCGCTCGGCCTTCAGCTCGCGGATCGCGCCCTCGAGATCATCCCCAACCAACCTGGCGTTGGGGCCGACCGACTTCAACGAGCGCGAGACGACCCATTTCGGCTGGTCGCGCCACGCCGCCGCGAAGGCGTGTTCCTCTGCATCCCATTCAGGATGATCGTCGTCCCAGTAACGCATGATCTCATACATCTGGCGACCGTACACACTACCCGCCTGCCCCTGGGCCTCCTCGATGAAGTGGCGAAAGAGCGTGGGGCCTGGCGCAAACGCCATATGGTCGACGTAGCCGTCCAGGGACTGGTTCATTCCGAACACGAGCTTGGCCATGTTTACTTCCTCTTCATGCGCGGCACATCCGCGCGGTTCTGATTGCGTTACGCAATCTGTTGTAAGCTAGATCGACTAGCATGACGCGCGGGTTGATCCACAACGAATGTGAGGCATTCGCCATACCTCAGAGCTAGCGTCTGCCGCCAAAACCTCTCCGATCGATCAATGAATACCGTTAAGCTGAGTGCAGCAGACCGGGTCGGGCACAACTGGCGGCGGTCTCGCCCCATGACGATCCACCCTCGCGCGACGGCGTCCGCGTCGTGAGCGACTCGCGACGCCCCGACCCGCTGCACGGTGTCACTCTCGAGGCCATGCTCGAGCACCTCGTCGCGCGGTACGGCTGGCCCGGGCTGGGCTCCCGGATCTCGATCGGGTGCTTCACTGACGATCCGAGCATCAGGAGCTCGCTCAACTTTCTCCGCAAGACGCCGTGGGCGCGGGCGAAGGTGGAGTCCCTCTACCGGCACTCGGCGGCGCACCCGCGGAAGGGCACCGCGCCGCCCGGGTGATTCGGCGCGCGGGGATGCCATGCTGACGCGATGACTCACACTAGCGCATCGGTGCCGTTCGCCATTTCACCGCCACTCACTGTTCCTTGTTGGGCGGTACTCGGCGTGAAGGTCGGACATCGCCTCGTCCTCTGACCGGCCTTCCCGGCGCAACGCCCGGCACGAGAGTCGCCCCCCGCACCACGAAGGTCCCGTTCACCAACACGTGGACGATCCCGTCCGAGTATTGCGCCGGCTGCTCGAACGTGGCGCGATCGATGATCCGCGCTGGATCGAACACCACGAGGTCCGCGTCTGCCCCCGGCTGCACACGCCCTTTGCGCTTCATCTCCGGAGCGACGCGCTCGAGCCGGCGCGCCGGAAGCAGCGTCATTTTGCGCACTCCGTCCATCAGCGATATCACCTTGCGCTCGCGCACGAATCGCCCGAGGATCCGCGCGTGCGTCCCGGCGCTCCGTGGATGGCCAATCGGCACGCCGTTCTGGAAGAGGAACCCACCATCACTCGCGACCATGACATGCGGATTACGGTATGCCTGGTCCGCCGCACTTTCGGGAATCGCGAAGATCACCGCGAGCCCACCCTGCTTGCGGTAGCGCTCGAAGCTTGCCGCCGTCAGGCGCTCACCAGTGGCGACCCAGAGAATGTCTTTGTAATCGACGCCCATCCGTTCCATGAACCCGGGATCGAAGATCGCGCTCTGGAGCATCGTGGCGCCGGCCGTATAGGGATACGCCTCCGTCGTCACGTCGAGACCAC
>JBDSDB010000002.1:0-7722 GCA_039920785.1 Gemmatimonadaceae bacterium | reverse complement strand
GAACGCGCAGGCGATGGCGGCCTATCTCGACAGCCTGCAGCAGCCGAGCGGGCTGCTCTATCACGGTCCGGGACCGCCGTACTACTGGGGACGCGGGGGCGGGTGGATCGCCGCGGGACTGACAGAGCTCCTGAGCGAGTTGCCGGCAGATCATCCGCGTCGCGCGCGCATCCTCGCCGGCTACCGGAAGGCGATGGCGACGCTGCTCACGTATCAGGCGCCGGAGGGTCTGTGGCGTCAGCTCGTCGACAAACCCGAGCTCTGGCTCGAGACGTCAGGGAGCGGGATGTACACGTTCGCGATGGTGACGGGCGTGAAGAAGGGCTGGCTCGACGCGAAGACGTATGGACCGGCGGCACGGCGCGCATGGCTGGCGCTCGTGAGCCAGCTCGACGCCGAGGCGAACATGCAGAACGTCAGCGTGGGCACCAACATCGCGGCGGTAGAAGTCGGCTCGAACCTGGATACACAGTACAAGTTCTATCTGGCGCGGGAGAGAAAGACGGGCGATCTCCACGGTCAGGGTCCGATGACGTGGACGGCGATGGCGCTGCTGCGCTGAGGCATGAACAACATGTAGTCGCAGTTCGGCAAAGTGCCGGCAACGGTCTACGGGCAGTAGGCATGTTCGCGCGCCCTCGCACCCGGCTCGTATCGATGTCGCCAGCGCAGCGCCTGGCGATGACGGAATGTCTTAGGCCACTAATGTTTTGTCCAAACGGCGACGACCGCACAGGCATCGTTCGTTCGCCACATCGGCGGGATACCCATGAAGTCGGGATATGCCTCCATAGCTAAGACGTCACTCATGGTCACATCGTTTTTCAGCATGCCCAAGCCGCCCGGATATCGTTGACCATCGAGATAGACCACCAGACGCAGCTTTCTCCCGCTGAAGTCTCGGCAACCGCGTGCGATGACCGAATCGGGCCCAATCCAAGAAAACCCGCGCGCTGCCCGCAATACGTCTGACTGCTGCAATGCCGATTGCATCCATGAGCTTCCGGGAAAGAACTGAGTTCCCGCGGACATACGCCTTCGCTCCGCGATATCGCGCAGCGTCCGCTCATCGCGGCCCATTTTCGCGACGACCTTTGCTTCATCCAACAGCTGCACTTTCTGCCCAAGCTCGAGTGTGATAGGGGTCGTCCTTTCGAGACCAACGTCGACGAGGAGCGATGTTGGCTCATAGCCGATCATTCGTGCTTCGATGAGCCACGTGCCGGCCGGAACACCAGGAATTGCGAATACGCCATTCGCTATGTCCACATCGACCTCGAGCGCCGCAATGGAAACATGACCGCCGCTTACTCGTGTCCCATCTGAGAATAGCACTCGCCCGAGAACAGTGTGCGTCCGTGCTACAACGGTCGTGTCGACGAGTAAGAAGTCACGGCGCAAAGTGCCGCCCTCGGGAATGGATACTTCACCAAACACCGGACGGAAGCCAGCCTTCACTGCCTCGATCGTCACTGGCGTGCCTCCGGGCACGCCGCAAGCCAGATACGTGCCTTCGTCGGTAGCTGTCGCTATTACGCGCTTCGGCATCGCACGAAACTGTTTCTCCACGACCGCCATTTCTACCCAACCGAGCGTTACGGTCGTACCGGAGAGCGCGCTACCACGCGCCGCGTCCAAGACGAATCCAGCCACCACGCCGTCGCCCGGCGCGGCCAACGTGCATTTCGCAGCATGAATACTGGCGCCGGCCGGAATCGCCAAATCGATCACGAACGTCGTATCGGTGCGAATCTGGAATGCTCGAAGGGGCGATTCCAAACCGAGCGCGCTGAGTGCCTCGTGTTGAAACCCAATTATGAACTGTCCGAGCGGCAGACCCGCTACGCGATATTGTCCAATAGTGTCAGTGACTGCTGTAAAGACTCGTTCGGCCGCGTGAGGGACCTTGCTTGAAGTGGCAGAATCGACACGCACGATCTGCACAACGGCGCCGATCAGAGGCGCTCGTACAACGGAATCGAACACGGTGCCGACCACTGCGGAACCTTGCGCCAGGAGCGAGGATGAGAGAAGACATCCCAGAAGCGTTATTCGCATCGTCATGCGCCCTAGCATGGGCATGAAGAGCTCCGAAGTGAGTTAGCGATGGCGGCCATCGTGACGTCGCGCATCTGAGCGACTCGGTCACGCGCGACGACTACCTCCATCCACGGCGAGACGAGCATCCGCCGAGTCTCACCGCCGCGCCGCCGCGCTGATCCCCGCGTCGCGCAGATACTCCGTCATCACCGTCGCGTACTGCACGAACGCCACCTCCGGCTCCTCGATCTCGGGATGCCAGCGCTTCTCCCACTCGAAGTTGTAGAACCCGCGATAGCCCATCTTCGCCAGCACCTCCACCTGCCGACGCATCGGCACCTCGCCCTTCCCGGAAAGGACGTACTTGCGATCCTTGCCCGCGGGCAGCGAGTCCTTGAGATGCGTGTGGCGGATGAACTTCCCGAGCTCGCGCACCGTCGTCTCGGGCGATTCTCCAGCGACGAAGGTATGATGCGCATCCCACAGCAACGCAGCCCCCGCCGAGTCCACCTGTCGCATCAACGACAGCAGCGTCGGCGAGTCCACGAAGTCGCCGTGCGACTCGAGTAACACGGTGACGTTGCGCGCCCGCGCGTACTCGCCGAGCTCGTGGAAGTTGCGCGCCACGTAGGCCAGCACCGCCTCGCGCGACATCCCCGGCACCCAGTTGTTCCCGAACACGCGCACGTAGGGCGCGCCGAGCGCGCTGGCGATATCGATGAACCGCCGCGTCTCCGCCATCGCCGCGGCCAGCTTCCCCGCATCCTGCTCGTGCATGTTGATCGACGCGCCGAGCACGGGGACCACGAGCTGGCGATCGGAGAGCTCACGCTTGGTCTGCGCGATCCGGCCCGGCTGGAACTCCGGGCGCTGCGAGAGATCCATCGTTGCCTGCAGGCCGCGCAGCTCCACCGCGGCGAAGCCGTGCGCCGCCGCGAAGTCGAGCGTCTGGATCCAGTCCCACTTGGGTGAGCCGAGGGTCGAGAAGCCGAGCGGCAGCCGGCTTCCCACGCGAGCGGCTCTCGCGTCGCTGTCGGGTTGAACACCAGGCCGCGCGCAACCCGCTAGCGTGGCCGCGACTGCGCCCGCTGTCGACAGGAAGCGCCGCCGGTCCATCGACCAATCATCCATGAGCTATCGCCCTCCGAAAAGGAAAAGCATACACTCCAGAGCAGTCGTCCGCAGCTGTGAGCCTGCCTCGTCGTGGCCTGTCGTGCTCTGCAGCGAATGGTCGCTGAGCCGCTGCTTCAGGTCGAGCAGGCGCCGCTCCTCCGCCAGGTGCATCCGCTCGTGCGCCCGCAGCTGATCCAGTCCGCCCTCCCGGATGAACTCCACCACGCGACGAAGCTCGTCCGCGTCGAACCAGGTGCCGTGCTTGGCGCAGCTATCCAGAATGATCCCGGATCGCTTCGCGAAGTTGATCCGGTTCATCAGCCTCGCGCACTCGGGGCAGGGGACGTAGCGCACCGTCTCGGCCGTACCACGCTGCACCTGATGCGCGCTCAGCTCCGGGCCGAGCACGATCGAACCGCGTTCCTCGTCCGCATAGAGGCGTTGAAACACTCCCTGCCGCAGCCACATCCCACCGCATCCTTCGCACTCCTCCAACTCTACGCTCCCGAGGCGGATCGCGCGCAGCGCGCCGCAGCCACGTGGGCACGACAGCGGCGACTCCGACACTCGATCCGGCG
Source organism: Gemmatimonadaceae bacterium (assembly GCA_039920785.1). Classification (GTDB taxonomy): domain Bacteria; phylum Gemmatimonadota; class Gemmatimonadetes; order Gemmatimonadales; family Gemmatimonadaceae; genus AG11. Next base: position 3,991 of record JBDSDB010000002.1, on the reverse strand, counting down.
ACGTGATCTTCACGCCGCAGTGCCCGCAGTGCTTGCTGCCGATGAACACGAGCCCGAAGCACGCGGAGCAGGCGACGGTCGCGAGCCTCGCGTGGCAGAACGTACAAGCGGCGGCGTCGACGGCGGCGACGGCGCCGCACTGCGGACAGGTGAGCGCTTTGGCGTCCATGACTGATGGCGCGGGAGAGAGGATCAGCGAGCGAGTCACTCCACTGACGACTCGTCGGTGTGATCCGTCAGTCGGCCGTCATGCGTTCGCCACGAAGCGCTCTTTCGTCAACCGGACGAGATCGTCCACCGGCATTTCCCAGATGCTCTCGTTGAAGATCTCCACCTCGATCGGGCCGCTGTATCCCGCGCGCTCGATCTCACCGCGGATCTTCCGCAGCTCGATGACGCCGTCGCCCATCATCCCGCGGTTCATCAGCACGTTCTTCACCGGCACGAGCCAGTCGTTCACGTGATATCCCGCGATGTGCTCGCCGAGCAGCGCGATCTCCTGCGTGCGCTCGGGATCCCACCACACGTGGTAGACATCCACCACGACGCCCACATTCCCTGGATCGAACTTCTCGGCGATGGACCGTGCCTCGCGCATCGTCGTGATGCACGACCGCTCGGCGGCGAAGGCAGGATGGAGCGGCTCGATGCCGAGCCGGACGCGTCGCTCGGCGGCGTACGGGGCGATCTCGCCGATGCCGTCGACGACCATCTCGCGGGCCGCGGAGATGTCGCGGTCCGGTGCCGCTCCGCACACGAGCACGAGGACCTCCGCGCCCAGCGCCGCCGCTTCGTCGATCGCGCGACGGTTGTCCTCGATGCGCGTCTTGCGCTCGGCCGCCGTCGGTGCCGGAAACATCCCGCCGCGGCACACACTCGACACCCGGATCCCCGCATCGCGGATCATCCGCGCCGCCATGTAGTAGCCCGTCTCCACGAGCTTGTGCCGCCAGACCGAGATGTACGGCACGCCGTGTCGGGCGCAGGCGTCCACCACTTCACGGAGCGACGCGCGCTCCGCCGTCGCCTGGTTGAAGCTGAGCAGCCGCGCATCCGTGAGCGGCGCCGCGTCATCCGGCGACGCCGATGGCGCGAGCGTCGCACGTCCGAGATCGCTCTGTGGGCCCGTCACGAGATCCCCGCCACGGCCAACACGCCGCGCGCGCGCATCGCGGCAAGCTCGGGGTCGTGGAGCAGGCCAGCCGCGTCGGCCAGCCGAATCAGCTCGGCGAGATGCACCGCCGTGCGCGCGCTCTCGGCGCCACTCAACATCCTGAAGTGCGACTGATGGCCGTTGAGGTACGCGAGGAACACGATGCCCGTCTTGTACGCGTGCGTGGGACGCTTGAAGATGTGGCGCGACAGCGGCACGGTCGGCTCGAGGATGGCGTGATAGCGATCGAGATCACCGGCGTCGAACGCTTGAAGCGCCGCCGACGCGGCCGGCGCGATGCCGTCGAAGATTCCGAGCAGGGCATCGCTGTAGCCCTGCTCGTCGCCGCGTATCAGCTCGGCGTAGTTGAAGTCGTCGCCCGTGTACATCCGCACGTGCTTCGGCAGCCGGCGGCGCATGTCGATCTCCCGCTGCGCATCGAGCAGGGAGATCTTGATCCCGTTCACCTTGGCACTGTGCTCCTCGATGACGCTGAGGCACACGTTCATCGCCTCGTCGAGATCGTTCGTGCCCCAGTACCCCGCGAGCGCCGGGTCGAACATGTCGCCGAGCCAGTGCAGGATCACCGGTTGCGCTACCTGACTCAGTACACCTCCATAGATGCGCCGGTAATCGTCGGCCGACGTGGCCGTGCGAGCCAACGCGCGGCTCGCCATCAGGATCACCCGTCCACCCTGGCCCTCGACGAAGCCGACCTGCTCGGCGTACGCCCGCTCCACGTCGGCCAGCGTCACGGACGGGCCGGCGACGAGGTGATCGGTTCCGGCGCCGCAGGCGATCGTCCCTCCTTCAGCTCTGGCTTCGGCGAGTGCGCGCCGGATCAGCTCCTGTGCCGACGCCCAGCTGAGGCCACCGCCACGCTGTGCGGTGTCCATGGCTTCCGCTACGGCGAAGCCATGCTTCCACAGGTGCCGGCGATACGCCATCGTCGATTCCCAGTCGATGGCGGCCTCGGTGAACACATCCACGTCGCGCCGAGGATCGACCACCACATGCGCAGCGGCGTAGGCGACGCGCTTCGTGAATGGGCCTGTGGGTGGCGCCCAGTCACGCGGGGCGCTCAGAGTGAATGGCGCGAGCGTACCGTCCAGGCACGGAAGCGTCAGGGTGCGGCTCATCGCGCCGCCTACGCCGGTTGAGGTGAGTGCACGCGGGGCAGGGCGGGGACGCCAAGCCACCGTTGCTCCGACCACGACTGCAGCCCGAGCTCCGCCAACTGTACGCCCTTTGCACCTTCATAAAAGTCGTAGATGTACGGCGTATCGATGGCGACGTGGCGCAGGAACAGCTCCCACTGATGCTTGAACGCGTTGTCGAACTCACCGTTGTCGGGCACGTCCTGCCAGTCGGCGAAGAAGTCGAACGGGTTCTCGATGTCCGGGTTCCACGTGGGACGCGGCGTGTTGACGCGATGCTGCGTTTTGCAGCCACGCAGGCCCGCCACCGCGCTGCCCTCGGTGCCGTCCACCTGGATGGACAGCAGCTCGTCGCGATACACGCGCACCGACCAGGAAGAGTTGAACTGCGCGATGATCTCGCCCTCCGCACCCGCGAGACGGAACGTGCCGTACGCAGAATCGTCCGCCGTCGCCTTGTAGCGATTGCCCTTCTCGTCCACGCGCTCCGGGATGTGGGTCGCTCCGGTGCACTGCACCGCGGTCACCTCGCCGAACGTGTGGTCGAGCACGTACCGCCAGTGGCAGAACATGTCGGCGATGATCCCGCCGCCGTCCTCGCTGCGATAGTTCCACGACGGACGCTGCGCCGGCTGCAGGTCGCCCTCGAACACCCAGTAGCCGAACTCGCCGCGCACGCTGAGGATGCGCCCGAAGAAACCCGCGTCCACCAGTCGCTTGAGCTTGCGGATGCCGGGCAGAAAGAGCTTGTCCTGCACGACGCCGTGCTTCACGCCGGCGTCGTCGGCGAGTCGCGCCAGGTCGAGCGCCTCCGCCGTGCTCACCGACAGCGGCTTCTCGCAGTACACGTGCTTCCCATGCTCGATCGCGCGGCGCACGTTCGCGGCGCGCAGGCTCGTCAGGGTCGCGTCGAAGTAGATCGTGTCGTCGGTGTTGGCGAGCGCTCCCTCGAGGTTCGTCGAGTAGCGCTCGATCCCATACTGCGCCGCGAGGGCGGCGAGCTTCCGCTCGTCGCGCCCGATGAGAATCGGATCGGGCATGAGGCGCGAGCCATCGGGCATGGGAACGCCCCCCTGTGCCCGGATCGCGACGATCGAGCGCACCAGGTGCTGGTTGAGACCCATGCGTCCGGTCACGCCGTTCATCACGATGCCGATCGTGTTGCCCCCCATGTCCACTCCTTGAGTTCGATGTATCGATTGGCTCGCGCGCGAGATCAGGCGCGCTCGGGCAGCGCGATGGACTGCATTCCGCCGGCCCCTCGGCGTGGCAGCATCGAGATCGCGATGGCGCCCGCCACGGCGAAGGCGATGAGCACGGAGAATCCCGTGACGTAGCTGCCGGACGTATCACGCAGCCGCCCGACGAGCACCGGTGCAACTGCTTCCGCCACACCGTCGGCCGCGAGCACGATGCCCATCGCGCGGCCGAGCACGCGCGTGCCGAACAGCTCAGCGGCCATCAGCGGGATCACCATGTACTCGCCGCCGAGCCCGATGCCGAAGACGATGGCGAACAGCGTCACCGCGCCCGGAGTGCTGGCGTACAGCAGGATCGGGATCGAGGCCGCGACGAGCGAGTAGATGAGCAGCATCACGTGCTTCTTCGGCCATCGGTCGGCGAGCCAGCCCATGCCCAACCGACCCACCAGGCTCGCTGCCAGCGTCATCGAGGCGACGGC
>JBDSDB010000001.1:0-13497 GCA_039920785.1 Gemmatimonadaceae bacterium | reverse complement strand
GCGGCGATCTGGCGATGCGACAGCTTGCTCGCCCCATGATAGTCGAGCGCCGCGACCCAGCGCGCCCACGTGCAGCCCGTCGTCTCCTTGACGACGGCGTCGCTCATCCCCGCGAGCGCGGCATAGTCCTTCGGCTCGGCGTGCGCGATCGGGGCCGGAGTGGCTGCGCGAACGGTGTCATCGGAAGGAGTCGATTCTCTCGGCTTCCGAACGACCTGCGCGCGGGCGGCGGTGTAGGCTTCGCCCGTCTTCAACATGCGAGCGCGAACGAGGCGCTTGAGATCCTTCTGGCGTGGCATGGTGATCGTCTCCTTTGGATGCACCACGGGTCACTCCCCAGCAGTGCGCCGCGGTGAACGCAAAGGACCGACGATACGAATCCGGGAGTGTGCCCCCCTTTGCCTCGCAGTGGACTCCAGCTGGGGCGGAGTCTCGTGAGGTTGGGCGCGGACCGGCGCCGCATCCACGATGGCGACATCGGGCGCGCGAGTCAAGAGCGCAGGCTGTGGCTGCTTGCCGCGGACGAACGGCGACTACTTTCGCTTCAGATCGAATCCGTCATGGAGCACGCCGCGTGCGATGAGCCGCCGGATCACTGCCTGATCGTGCGAGATCACCACCGTCACGTTGGAGCTCGTCAGCTCCTTCAACCACCGGAGCTCCTCGGCGACCGCGGTGCGATCCTCACCGCCGAAGTCTCGGGTGGAGGAATCCGGCTTTTGTCGCTGCGTCACGACTCCGGACGTGTGCCACGCCACGTCACCGGCGAGAACGATCTCCGCGCCCGAGGCCAGTCGCACGTAGACCATCTGAGAGCCAGGCGTATGGCCCGCCGCCTTGATGAGCACCACGCCCGGTGCGATCGGAAGGTAGGGATCGTAGTCGATGACGACGTATCGGGCCGCGGTGGCGGAGTCGAGCTTGAGGAGAGGATTGTTGGGCGTCGTGCGGAGAGACTGCACCTGCGCCCGAGTGAGCAGTGTGTGCTGTTGAACCGCGGCCAGGTGCGGCGAGCGTATCACGCCGGCAACGTGGTCGTCGTGCTCGTGGGTGACCACGGCGAGCCGCGCGTCCCTGAGTGCGTATTGGATCGACGCGTGCTGTACGTCCGAGAAGGTCGTGCTCTTGGGCACGAGCTCCCGATCCAGCGCGGCATCCACGGTGATCCAACCGCGAGGAAAGCGGATCTGGAACACGGGCATCGCCGCATCCACCAACTCGGCAGCGCCGCCCTCGACCAGTGTCGCGAGCGGCAAGCGAAATGGATTGAGCGACACGACGTGGATCGCGAGCGGCGCGCTGCCGGGGACCAGCGTGGCGGCGCGGCGCAACTCGGACAGCTGCGGCGCGGAGAACGGTTGGCGCTGCGCCGGAAGCATCGCGGGTAGGGCACCAGCAATCACGAGCACCGAGGCCATCATGGCCGCACGCGTTGATCTGTGCATCACTTCACCGCGTTCTCCCACCGTGCGGCCAACTCGGGCTGCTTCCAGAGGTCGATCGGCTTCTCGATCCCGCGGGGACGGAAGGGCAATGCAATCTTGCGGCCCAATCCCGCAGACGCATACGCCGCGTAGAGGACTTCCTGCACCACGCGCCCCGTCTCACCGTCCGAGATCGGCGTCTCCTTGCCGCGAACGCAGCGCGCGAAGTGCCGCATCTCCTGCGGGAAGCCGTAGTTCCAGTGCTCCTCGAACACCGGATACGTCCATCCCGTGGTGGTCGCGGCCTTCTCCACCGCGTAGCCGAAGCCGACCTCGGAGTACGTCGGCATCGCGTTGCCCATCAACAGGTCGGCGTAGGTCTGCCCCTTGTCTCCGAACACCTCGATGCTGTCGTCCATGCCGCCGGGCCGGTTCCAACTGTTCTCGACGACACCGATCGCGCCGTTCTCGAACTCGATGATGGCCAGCGCCTCGTCGTCGCCCTGAGTCCGCGCGCCGTGCACCTGCGTCGAGAGCTGCGCGTACACGCTCTTGATGCGCTGCTTGCCGAGGAACCACCAGCAGAAGGCGATGCCATGGCAACCGAGGTCCATGAGCGCGCCGCCGCCCGACTGCTCGACGTCCCAGAACCAGTCGGAGTGCGGACCGGAGTGCTTCTCCCCCTGCTTCACGAGATGCACGCGACCAAACGCGCCTTCGTCCGCCATCTGCTTCGCTTTCACGTATTTCGGGGCGAAGAACAGTTCCTCGGCGTACAGCAGCAGCACGCCGGCCCTGGCGCACGCGTCGATCATCGCGTCCGCCTCCTCGAGCGTCACGCAGAGCGGCTTCTCACACACGACGTGCTTGCCGGCGGCGGCGGCATCGATCGTCATCTGCGCGTGCCGGCGATTCGGCGCGGTGATCGAGATCATCTCGATCTCCGGATCGCGCAGCATCTCGCGGTAATCGGTGAAGAACTTCGGGATGCCGTGACGCCGCGCGAACGCCTCGGCATTTCCCGCTGTCGGCGATGCCACGGCGATCACTTCGGCTTCGTCTGGCATCATCTTCACCGACGCCGCGATGCAGTCCGCCTGGAAACGCGAACCGATGATCCCGATCTTCACCTTGGTCACGATCTGCTTGGCCTCCTCTGTGCTCACGATGCCAGATATCGGTTCGGTACGTTGTAAACGGGAAGCTCGGTTCCGTATCGGCTCCGGTACAGATAGGCGAGGTTGTCGTAGACGTCGCGCTCGGGACGATGAAACTGCGCGTACAGACCGCACTGCGCGTACGAGACCGGCGTCACGTCCAGCACCAGAGTCTCCCATGGAGCGCCCGCTCCCCACACGACGCCCTTCAGCCGAACGTCCAGATTTGCGCCGGCTTCCACCAACAGCTCCATCACCGGACGGCCGAAGTCGTAGATGTTGCTGACGCAATGAAAGATCGAAGTCTGGCCGCCGAACCCGTCCGCGTCGAGCTCCGCGCGTGCATTGACGTCGGCTCCAGCCTCGAGCAGCACCCGTGCACATTGGATATCGTTGAACTCGGCGCAGACGTGGAGTGGCGTCACACCGCTGCACGACGTGAATGCGGAGGGAACCCGCACCCTGCGGCTGACTGCCCCAGGCCCCATCGCGTGCAGCGCCCGGCCGAGCGCCGCGGCGTCGTCCAGCAGCAACGCTTCGAGCAGGGGAACGTCGAAAGTCGCGCCGGCATCGGTGAGAACCCTGATGCACTCCGCGAAACGCGGCGATCGCAGATAGCCCTCGATCAGGCTGTCGAGTGGGGATTTACCTTTGACCGGATCGGTCGCGCTCGCGCCGGCGGCGAGCGCGGTACGAATGGCGTCCGGCGAGTGAACTTCCAGTGCCTCGAGGAACTCGGCTTCGAGAGACATGTGCGCGCTGCTGCGGAAAAGAGTGCGGAGCTCCGGATTCGGAGTACCCCCAAAGAGGCGGCGGCGGTGCGTCCCTCGTCAATGTGCCGGTTCGAAGAATTGCTACTTCCTGAACAGATCGAGGCTCAGCGCCAATCCCCGGCGGCCCAGCGCGCTCATCACCTCCGGCGGAATGACCGTGCTCTGGTTGTCGTCCTCCAGGAACACGCCGCAGAACAGATCCGCGTCGAATGCGCTCGTGATCTCTTCCCAGAGCGCCGCATTCTCCGGAAGCGCCGCGAGGACGTGCGCCACGGCGTCGCCGAGCTCCGTGCCGGGCGACGCCTCCAGCCGGAAAGTCCACACGCCCGTGGGGTGGAGTCGCTCGCGGCCGCGCCACACCGTCACCTCGCCCTTTCGTGCGCTGAACGACGGAGCCACTCCGAGCTGCTGGGTCAGGCGTTCCGGATCGAGAGCATCCCCGCGAATGCGCAACGCCACGCGCAGGCGTGGGATGTTGAGGTCGACTGCATCCTCGGCGTCATCGAGACCGATCATCGTCGCTGTACCTCGTCACGTGTACGTTCATCGCTGCATCTTTGCCCGGAGCTCCGTGAGCCAGTTCTCGACATACACGACTCCGCCGTTCGCGGTACCGGACTGCTCGCGGATCATCAGAAAGCGCTGGCCATCGGGTGCAACGTCGTACTGCTGGCGGTTCCGGGCGCGACGATAGCCGGCCAGAGAGAAGAGCGTGGTCGGATTTCCAGGAGTGAACACCGGGCCCGGCGGCACCCGCACCACCATGAGCGAGCCACGGCTCTCGAAGAACAGCTCGCGTCCATCACGCGACCAGCGGGGCTCGCCGCCACCGCCTCGCGAGACCAGAAACTTCGCGCCCGCGTCGGGAAACGAGGTCACGTAGATCTCTGTCTGCACACCGGATTCATTGGAGCTGTAGGCCAGCCACCGGCCGTCGGGCGAGAGCGCGATTGAGATCGCGAGCTGTGCCCGCGCGTCGTCCACGATCGGCACGAGCGTGGTGTCGCCGGTCAGTCGCCGCGCGCGGATGCGATTGTCCCCGCCGTTCTCGTCCGATCTCACCACCATCCATGTGCCGTCGCGCGACACCTCGGCCTCCCACACTCCGAACGCCTGACGATGGAGTAGACTGGCTTTCGCGCTGCCGTCAGCGGGCGCGCGGTACACGGCGACGTCCTGCAGGTTCTTGACGAGATCGCCCACGGACACGAACACGAGCGACTTGCCGTCGGGCATCCACGACGCGCGCCAACTGACTGCGCCCGCGCCGAGGATCTTCTGCCGCGTCTCGTCGGGCCGTCGAATCCACAGGTCCGTCGCCCTGTCTCGTACGCTGACGGCAATCGAGCGGCCGTCGGGAGAGAGCGACGGGTACTCGAAGTGCCCGATCCACGAGGAGTCGACCTTCGACGCGCGTCCGTCTCGCGTGACCCACACCAGCTCGTTCAGTGTGCGGCTCGATTCATCCGTCGTGTAGAGCAGGCTGCCGGATGCAGACGCGGCGAACCGCACCGGATCGACACCATCGATGATCGACACGGCGCCGGAGGTGAGCTTCAGGCGCTTCGCATCGAACCCGACGGCGAACAGTCCGCCGTCACGTCCGGTGTAGACCAGATGACCGGTTGGTGAATACCAGTTTCCCGCGGCCTGCGGCAGGAGTTGCGTTATGCTGTCCTTCTCGAACGAGTACGCGTAGATGCCCGACTCGATCGCGCAGTTCGCCCGGCACTTCGTGAACACGAACGCCTTGCTGCCCGGCAGCGCCGCGAACGACACGACGAAGCCGTTCCGATCGCCGACGCGGATCGCCGTGGACGGGCGGCCGTCCGCGGGCAGATGCCTGATCGTCTGACCGCGCGCGCCGTAGACGATCGTATTGTCGTCCAACCACAGCGCCGCGGCATAGCTTGACGCGACGTCCTCGGCGAGGGTGACCGCCCCCCCTCCGCCCACGGGAACCTTGCGCAGCTTCTGATCGGCTGTCATGTAGCCGACCCACGCGCCATCCGGCGAGAAGAACGGCGACAGCGCGCCCTCCGTCCCCGCCATCACCGTAGCCTCGCTGGCATCGCGCATCTTCCGCTTCAGGACCAGGCCCGTCGTGATCGAGTCGGAGTACACGATGCTCGAGCCGTCCGGAGCGATTGCGGCCTGCGTGGCTACCATTCGCGCTCCGGGTGCGAGCGCGGGGGGGAAGCTGCTCCGCCACAGCAGCACCTGCTGGCGGCTCACGGGGATCGGCACCGCGCGTCTTCCCAGCGGGAACGCGGCGACCGCGAGCGCCGCCGCGATGGAGCACAGTGCGATCCACGTGCGTGGATCACGCCGAAGCGATCGTTGCGGCGCGGAGGCAGCTCCGGATTCGACGGATTGGCCGCCGGCGTTCGCCACTGCACTCGCGAACTCGGCGGCCGACGCGAAACGATCGGCCGGAAGCTTCGCCAGCGCAGTGAACACCGCGTGCTCGAGGTGCGGCGGAACCGTATCGCGCAGCGTGCGCAATGCGGTCGGCCTCTCGGTCAATACCTTGGCGACGATCGCCTGCACGCTGCTGCCCACGAAGGGCGCATCGCCAGCCAGCATCTCGTACAGCACCGCGCCCAGCGCGTAGACGTCGCTCCGTGCGTCGATGACGCGCTCGCCCATCGCCTGCTCGGGACTCATGTACTGCGGCGTGCCGAGCGAAAGCCCTGTCTGCGTCATGCGCAGTCCGCCCGCCGACTGCACGGCCAGCGCGATGCCGAAGTCCGCGACGATCGCCTGGCCATCATGCAGGAGGATGTTCTCCGGCTTGATGTCGCGATGAATGACGTTCTGCCGGTGCGCGTAGTCGAGCGCGCTCGCGACCTCGCGCGTGATGCGCACCGCCTCGGCAATCGGCAGCTGGCGCTCGCGCTGCATGCGCGCACGGAGCGTCTCTCCCGTCACGAGCGGCATCACGTAGTAGAGCAGCCCGTCCGCTTCGCCCGAGTCGAGCAGCGGGAGGATGTGCGGATGCTGCAGCCGCGCGGTGGTGCGAATCTCGGTGAGGAACCGTTCGCTGCCGAGCGCGGCCCCCAGGTCGGGATGCAGCACCTTGATCGCAACGTCGCGATCGTGCTTGAGATCGTGCGCGAGGTACACCGTCGCCATCCCGCCCGCGCCGAGCTCGCCCTCGATGCGGTAGCGCTCCGCAAGGGCAACCTTCAGCGAGTCCGACGCTCTGGATATATCGGCCAACCGGGGCCTTGGGAGGGGTGAGAGACCGATAACGTAGCTGTCGCGCCCGGCTCCCGTAAGCGACGTCCCTCAGCGGTGCGCCGTGTCCGCCGTGTCGCTCAGATCGGCGCGTTTGATCCCGCTCGCTACGCGTGCCTGCGAAGCTCCAGTGCGACGCCCACGACGACGAGTATCACGCACACGAGAGGGCCGATGAAGATGGGCGATCCCACCTTGCCGATCGCCCATGCATTCATCCCTTCCGCCAGCACCACGACCAGGACCGAACTCAGTGCGGCCCACCGAGCGGCACCAGCGCGCCACGCGGCGAGCAGCGCGAGCGCGCCCAGTCCCATCGCGAGGAGCGCGATGCCAAGGGTGTGAAGCAGCAGAAGAACGAGCGTCACGGTCGCGGGTGGCGCGGCGCCCGCCGCCACACCAAGGAATGCCTCGTGATGCGGCAGCAGCCGCGGCACCAGTGCGTCCACGAGACCGCCGAGTGCCGCTGCGGCGGCTCCGACCTGCGCGAGACGATACCCGATTCCGATTTTGCGAGGCAGCATGGGAGACCCATCGAGTGAGTGACGTACGCCGGTGGGCCGAGCGCGATCCTTGACCTGCGCCCCGGACGGCGGAGATTCCGAACACTGCGCCTTTCCACACTTCTCACACGGAGCGCGACATGTACGTCATCCGCGACATCATGTACTGCAAGCCGGGCAAAGTTCGGGCGCTGGTGGACAAGTTCAAGGCGATGAACCAACTCGGCAGCAAGGTCGGCATGCCGACCATGCGCATCATGACCGACTTCAGCGCCGAGCGATACTGGACCTGCGTCTCGGAAATGGAAGTGTCGGACCTGAAGGCGTTCGAGGACATGATGTCGAACCCGCAGGGATCGCCGGAGGACCTGAAGAAGTTCGAGGAGGTGATGACGGGGTATCACGACCTCGTCGACTACGGGAAGCGGGAGATCTACAAGCTCGAGTCGGCGTGAGCCGTTCGTGCGCATGCGCGACGCGAGAGCTGTGACCGCACGGGCCAGTCGGAAGACTCCTCGCGGTCACTCCTTCGCGCCGCGGCGCTTCGGCGCCTTCCGCTTCGCGCGGCGCGCCACGGCCACGGCTTGCTCGGCCCAGATCCGCAGCGCGTCGGGATCCTCGAGCAGGTCCTCGGGAAGCTGGTAGTAGTTCATCGATGGGGCATTCACTCCGGGCGGACGGAACTGCGCCAGGCCGCGAGACTCGTACTCGGCGCGGGTGCTGTCGTCGACCTTGAGATAGACGATGTCGTCGTCGATGAGCGCGAAGAAGAGGTCATCGCCGTAGAGGCCGACGCCGCCGAACATGCGCCGCGCGCGCACGCTCGGGATCGCGCGCCGGAGCTGGTCGAGCACGAAAGTCTGGAAGCCGGGGCTGACGCTCATTGCGCGACTCCTCGAATGGTGAGCCGGAGCTGGTCCATCCGGTTCCACAGGGTGCGCAGGAGCGGGTCGTCGCTGCGACGCACCTCCTCCTCGCCTCCGCGGATCGTGCCGCCGAGTCGCACGCGCCGGTACGTTCCGGAGAGGACGACTCGCGACGTGCGCTCCGATCCCGAGATCGCCGCGCGGAACACGACCTCGGCGTCGCCCTGGCGGAACGGCTCCGATTCCGGCTGCGTCCCCGACGTGAGCGTGTTGCGGACGGGATAGCCTTGCTCGCGAAACGCCGAGAGCGTGCGACGAACGGCCTCGGCGCGCGAGACGGGCAACTCGATGGCGATCGAGCGATCGTCGGGAGCGCGGCTGCGGAATGCCGCGCAGCCGGTGAAGGTCAGGCAGCCCATGAGCAGGGCGAGGGCGGCCGTGCTTCGGCGAGCGCTGTGTTTCATCGCGCCGCGTGCGCATCGGCAGCGTGCGCCGCCCTGCCTCTCCGCCGCCGACTCAACACTCCGGCCGACACCAGCGCCATGACGAGCGCCACTGGCAAGGGTTCCATGAGCGTCATCGCCGCGTTCGCCGCCGGGTTCTGGTACATCACCGCGAACTTGTCCATCTCAGCCTTCTTCCGCGCGATGGCATCCTCGCTCGCGCCGCCTGCACGCGCCTTCTCGAGCTCGTACGCCTGATACTTCGGGATGAAGTCCGGCTTGACCGTGAAGTAGTACACCTCCCATGTCGCCACGTAGCACAGCGACGCCACGAGGGCGATCAACCCACCCACGGCGAGCGCTCGGCCGAAGCGCACGGTTCCCCCGGCAACGTTGTCTCGGTACGAGCGCACGCCGAAGTAGATCAGCAGAAAGGACAGCACCATCGTCGTGTAACCGACGATCATGCCCCGGTCGAACCCGAGCGCGTCGTGGAACGGCAGCGTGATCAGCATCATCGCCGAGAGGATGGCGCCGGAGATCAGGCCGAAGGTGAGCACGGTCTTCTTCATCGATCGAGTCCTCTTGGGGAGGGGAAGCAGCGCCTGCACGACCGACAGTCTGGCCGCTCCGCACCCGTGCCGCGTCATGCGAAAGGGTGATCTTGCCGCAAAACCCGAAAAATCACCCGTTCAGGGGATGAGTTTGGCTTCCTTCGCGAGCTGCACGGCCTGAGTCCGTCGCTGCGCCGAGAGCTTCTGGAACAGTCGCGCGGCGTGCGTCTTCACCGTGTTCTCGCTGACGAACAGTCGTTCGGCGATCTCCCGGTTGCTCAGCCCGGCCGCCATCGTTTCGAGGATCTCCAGCTCGCGCGGCGTGATTCCGAGCTGCGCGAGCCGCGCCTCGTTGCGGGTGAACGGGCCTCCGACGTGAACGGGAACCTGCACCTCCACGTGAACCGGCACCTCGCGCACGATCACCGTCTCGCGCGTGCGTGTGAGCTTGAGGCCGAGCCAGATTCCCAGGACGGAGAAGAGCAGCGCGATCATGCCGCCGTAGATCTCCAGCGAGTGCTCGAGAACGAGAAAGCGGTACTCGACGAGCTTGAGGACGGCGATCAGCACGCCGCCGAGAAGTCCGTAGGCGAGGACAGTCTTCTTCACGCGATGGCGACTACGGCGACGGGTCCGAGCTCACGCTCGCCGACGTCCCCCCGTAAGGAGGAGCCCGATGCCCACGGCGAGTGCGACGCCTCCCGCGATCGGGGAGATGGGCAGCTTCTCCCGCTGATTCACGGTCGCGGTAATGGGACCGATGCTCACCGTATCTTGGCGGCGCGTGTAGGTGATACCACCGTACACGAGACCGATGAGCCCGAGGACGATCAGGATGATGCCGGCGATGCGCATGCTGTGCTCCGGTGAGAGGCGTGGCCGCCACGTGTCACAGCTCGGCTCCGAGTGAACCAGCGACAGGGAGAACATGAGGAGAATGCGAGCGATGAGCTAGAGCGTGGTGCCACAGGCGCCCGAAGAATGACCGTCGCCCACCCGCGCGCAGGCGATGCTCAATCGAGTATCTGAAGGCCCACCGTGACCGGCGCATACCAGTGTCGCGCTCCCGCGACGGACCAGATCACGTATCGCGCGCCGGCCACCACCCCGAGATGTGAAAGGATCCGGATCGCCCCCGTGCCTTCGACGAATCCCCGAGCGTGACCGCCGTAGCGCCCACCACCGACCTGCGCCCCGAGCAGCGCGCGGCGTGTGAGCGCGACACGGGTCCCGATGCCCGCGCCGACACCGGAGCTGCGCTCGAAGTGCCTTCGACAGGATCCGTCCGGCGCGGGAACGCAGATGCTGACGTAATCGCCATCGAGGTCGGGGCTGACCTCGGCCGACAGATACGCCGCCATCCGCGATGCGGCGCCAAGGCGCTTTCCGAACGCGAACCGCGCGACGGTCGAGCGATCTCCCTGATACCACGCATCATTCGCCCGCTCGGTGCGCAGTCCGCTTCCCCCAACGATGTCGAGAGTCCAGTTCGGCACCGCCTGAGCGCGGGCAGTGCTCACCATCGCCAGCGACGCGATCAACACGAGAGACGAAGCTTTGAGCACGCGAATCCCTCTTGAATGAGAAACAGGATCCTGATCGGCGTCGCGACGCACATCGGCACGCGAGGAGCGATGCTCAGCGCGGAGGGCGAGTCGGCGATACCCGGAAGCCTTGATCCCGAAGCACGCACGAACGTCGGCCGGCGAGCACGCTGTCCGGAGCCTCACACAGCCGATTCACCGTGGCGGAGTCCATCCCGTTCAGCGTCTTCTCCCTCGCTTCGCTGGGAGACCGAGGCGCCCCATGGCACGCGATGGAGAATCCGCTCAGCACCAATACCACGACTCGCATTGCTTCAAAGTCCTCACTCGAGTGGCTCCAATCCGCGGCGAGGTCTACGTCGCGCGTTCGCCTCAACACTCGCGCGCGCCGGCGGAAGCGCAAGGGTTCGGCGCGCAGCTCAGACGCTGAGCCGCTTTGCAAGGAAGATGTCCGGCCGCCCCGGGCCATTCGCGTCCGGCATCACGCCGATGATCTCGAAACCGAGCCGACGGTAGAATGGCAGCGGATGACGTCCCCAACTGTGCGCAGACTCGAGCTTGGCCGGGAGCTCCGAGTACAGGTCCGCGCCGCCGAGCGACGTCTCGCCAGCCAAGTCGTCGCTGCCGGCCCAGAGCGTCAGCCCGCCGCGCGCCGAAACGATCGCCTGGAGATCCAGCACGAGCGCGCGACCGATGCCGTGCCGCCGGTGCGCCTCGTCGACGACGAGCGGATGCAGCTGCCACACGAGACCGTCGTACTCCCGAATCGCGCCGATCCAGCCGAGCACCTCGCCGTCGGACGCGACCGCAACGCGACTGACGCGATCCGCCACGAGCGAGTCCAGAACCTCCTGGCGCGACTCGGCCATCGTCGTCCAGACGCCGAGCGGGCTGAAGGCCGCGTGGAGCAGCATCGCCGCGCCCTCGATGTGGTCGGTGTCGGCTGTCCCGAGCTGTTCGATCGTGAAGTGCATTCCGATCCGTGAGTGCGAAGGTCGCTGCAGGCGCTCACGCCATGCTACGACGTCGTACCCAACCGCGCGAGTGCTCACCGAGATCCAGCTCGGCATGGCACGCAGCCCGTCAGGTCACGCCGCAACCGAGGCAACTCGTTCAGCAAGCCTTGCGATTGTTTTGAGCTGTAGCGCACAGCCTCGACCCCCACGACCCAAATCAGTGCAACGAGCACCTTCAGCTCCTGCCGGAGGCGGAGCGGACAGTCCATCTTTTGTCATGACCACGATCTCGAAGCGATCCACGGGCGGACGATACGCAATGCTGGCGCTGGGCCTCTCGATGCTCCTCTCCTGTCATTCGGGATCCCGTCCCGGTGCCGACCGCCCGACGTTCCGAGTCATCGCCTTCTTCACGGCGAAGCAGGACCAGGCGCACATCACCTTCGTCCGCGAAGCGAATGTCTGGTTTCCCGAGATGGCCGCGACGCATCGCTTCAGCTATGACACGACGTCCGACTGGCGGAACCTCAACGCGAGCTTCCTGTCCAACTATCAGGTCGTCGTCTTTCTCGACACGCGCCCCGAGGACCCCGCGCAGCGCGCCGCGCTTCAGCAGTACGTGGAGCGTGGTGGCGCGTGGATGGGCTTCCACTTCGCTGCGTTCGCGCTCGGCAAGTCCAGGTATCCAGCCGACTGGCCGTGGTACCACGATACTTTCCTCGGCGTGGGTCAGTACGCCAGCAACACGTGGCGGCCGACGCCTGCAGTGCTCCGCGTCGAGAATCGCGCGCATTCGGCGACCTCGCATCTTCCCGTCACCTTC
The DNA here is from genome assembly GCA_039920785.1 of Gemmatimonadaceae bacterium. Taxonomy (GTDB): domain Bacteria; phylum Gemmatimonadota; class Gemmatimonadetes; order Gemmatimonadales; family Gemmatimonadaceae; genus AG11. Next base: position 1,214 of record JBDSDB010000001.1, on the reverse strand, counting down.
AGGTCATCGCCGAGCGAGTGGTACCGCTGGGAGCGTGACCTGCGCACCAATCCCGACATCGACATCCTGCTCGCCATCGACTCGGCGAGCTTCCCGCTCGGCACCGGCCCGAAGGCGCACGAGATCTGGCACAGCGGATACTATCCCGTGGTCTGGACGAACAGGAAGTTCAAGATGCTCTACCTGAACATGGGTCACAACGACATCGACTACGAGCACACGTACGACAGCACGAACAGGACGCTGTCGTACACGCTGAACAACCCGGTTCAGGACAGACTGATCGTCGATGGATTGTTGTGGCTGGGTGATCGCGCGGCGAAGGCTCCGGGTGTGCGGAGGTAGCGCGCCAATACGGTTCCGTCATTTCGTCCCGCGCGGCGCCTGTCCCGTCTTGCCGAGCGCACGGACGATGCGCGGCACCGTGGCGTCATACATGCCGACGAGTTCTGGCTCCCATTCGACGAGGTCGGCGAAATAAGTCTCTACGCCTCGGCCATTCCGTCGAAGTTGTCGCGTGGCGACAGCAGATACATCGCCTGAATGATGCCACGGTTCAATTCGCCGATTCGCGCCTGGCGGCTGTAGATGCGCGACACATCGGCAGCCAGATCAGGGTCGATGTACGCGAGCGATTCACGATTGGCGACGATCTCCGACCGGAATCGCTCCATGCTCTTCTTCGCGAGATCGCGGTGCCACGCGTTCTCACGCCACTGGTCCCCGGCGAGGCCGAGAAAGACGCCCGCACTGATCAGCGCGACTTCCAACGCGATCCTCAACGTGCGACCGCCGCGCGAGGGAGAAACCTCGCGGGACGCGTCTGCCGCTGATTCGTGGGCGTCAGCGAGCTCGGAGATCGGGCTCTGCGTCATCCTGGCGCTCGGCGCCGTAGCAGCGCGAGTAGCGCGACCACCCCCGTGAGCGTGAAGATCACCATCCCCACCAACGCCCCCATGCTCGGCGACGCGCCGTGACGCATGATGTGATGCACGATGGGAGCGTGGAGTCCCACGAGAAACCACGACGCTGCGCAAACGACGACCGTAAGCCTGTAGGATTGGGTAGACATCGTGAGGTCCGCCGTTGAAAGGATCGCGCTCGGAGAGGCGTCGGAGACTATACCGCTCCCTGCGCCAATGGCCAGTGCACCGTCGGACTGACTCTCATGCACGACGGCCGAGAGCGCACCTACGTGCTGCGACTGCCACCGT